>CAKQWR010000051.1 GCA_934279105.1 uncultured Oribacterium sp.
GCTTTTAGGTGCTGCTCTGCTCTCGGAACACTGCTTCCCAGTTTGCCGGACTGGCGCCTCCGGCGCAACGGAATAATCATTCTGACGTTAACTGCATTTACAATAATACCTCCATATATCGTCGGATCACATTATCAACTCTGAAAAGCTTTGCATAATTCATAAGTTTATTTAAATCCTTATCTTTTCTTGCAACATACGTCTTCAAAGCGGAGCTGAAATCTTGTACTTCAATACTGTTTCTGCTCCTTATCAAATCACACATAGTTCTTTCCAGATCATAAATAGGAATCAAATTCCCATTATTATCTTTTGCCATGATCTTTCCGACATCCAGCAATTCCCTCTTTACCGTGTATATTGTACAGTTACCCTCCGCTTTAAGACGATGTGAATTATAACCGCTGTATATGGTAAGGGTATGAATGAGAGGCTCTCTGTCTGTCAGTCCATGATAGTAAAAAGCCTCATCGTGTGAAAAAACAGCATTTGGACATCTCTGATGAAGCACATATAGTTCATCTACCCAATTCGTTTCAGTGGAATAAATACCATGGCTGACTTGCTCTAAGTTGTTTTCCTTGACATACTGGTAAAACTTGAATTTTGATACTCCAGACTCCTTCGCGATTTTTGGCGACAGGTAGTCATATTTTTGAAATAATTCTGCTACTTCATTCATGAAATCACCGTCCTTTTGTGCTTATATTGTAATTTATATAAGCACGATGGTCAAGCTGATAACGGATCAGTGGGCGACACCGCCCAGCAGCTCTTTTGCGTGAGCCCACCCACCATTCGTGTGTGATAGAATATAAGTCATTGACCCCACCCTTGCTCACGCAAAAATCGCTAAAGAAAAGCCGTTTTTAGTGTTTACAGAACATTATAACTCGTGTACTGTAACTATAAAATAGTTACATCGAAGGGGATATGCAGAAGAAGGAAGACATCAAGTTTTTGACAGAAATCGGGGAGGTGGAAAAATGAATTCTTTGATGGAATACAAGGGGTATCATGCTAAAGTTGACTTTGATTATACGGATCAGATTTTTGTCGGAGAAGTGCTGGGCATAACGGATTCACTCTATTTTCATGGAACTTCCGTTAGTGAACTGGTGGAGTCGTTTTATAACAGTATCGATAACTATCTTGATTATTGTGCCCAGTGTGGTAAGAAGCCGGAGAAGGAATTCCGGGGAGTTTTTAATGTGCGGATAAAACCGGAAATGCATCGCTGTGCTGCACTGGAGGCCGCAAAAGAAGGCGTGACGATGAATCAGTTTGTTTCTGAAGCAATTCAGGAGAAGCTGGCGGAGAAAGGCGCAGTGTATGGGTGAGCCGAAGCTATCTCGTTCTTCAAGAAAAGGCTATGGTAAATCGTGTCAACAGCGTTTGGAGGGAAAAGAAAGATGTTGCCTGGAGCAGATGGGAAAAGCGTAAATAGAATGACTTGGGAAAGATTCAAAGAGTACCAAAGATGGGATGAGTTTCCAGAGAGAGTAGATGATCCCCCTATGACCGTGGATTTTGCTTTCTGGTATAAAAATAAAAGGTACTACTGTACGGGAGAAGATTATGGTTTTGTTATTGTAGATGAAGCATGGAACAGAGTTGTATATTCAAAAAACTTCTTGAAGCTTCTTGAAATGCCGGTTTTTGATGGTGAGTCGTTCAAAACGCGCATCGAAGAACTACAATTTGAAGAGTAGCTAGCATATGTGTACTACACGTGGGATGTGATGAATTACATGCTGGAGCTGTTGCGTGACCCGCAGGCGGATCCGGTGAACTACTGGAAGAACACCAGTGACAATTCGATCATGGTGAAGAAATAAAAGAATGTACGAAAAAGGCGATGACTCGGTTGATAGAGAGACATCGCCTTTACGCCGCTTAGATGTTTTTGTTGAAAGCCATCTGAACCTGTTCTTCAGCATCCCTGATTATTCCGCTGCTCCAGTGCGAGACCGATCAGCCGGTCAACCTGATCCGCCATGAACAGTGGAATATTCAGCATATCATCATCGAGTTTCAGATTATCGAGAGAGAAGCGGATCCGAAGCTTTACCTTATCCGGGAAAAGCTCCTTGAATTTCTTCAGGCTCCGGCTGGAAGTATTGTCTTCGGCTTTCACTTCTATAGGGAAGATATCATTTTCCCGCTGAATCAGGAAATCCACTTCATAAGGCGGATTATTCTGTGTCCAGTAGCGTGGCACCACTTCAAACTGCGTAATCAGTGTCTGGAGCACGAAGTTCTCGGTCAGCGCGCCCTTAAATTCCGTGAACAGGCGGTTTCCTTCACCGAAAGCCGTAGGTGCCAGCTGGGCCAGACGACGGAGCAGACCGACATCCACCAGATAGATTTTAAAGGCAGACAGGTCATCGTAGGCTGCGATCGGAAGGCCCGGCGCAGTACTTCGGTAGATTTTATGAACCAGGCGGGCGTCGACCAGCCACTGCAGTGCATCCTCATATTCACGGGCCCGGGCACCTTCTTTGATGACCTTATAGATGAACTTCTTGTTTTCTCTCGCCAGCTGAGATGGGATGGATTTCCAGAGCATCGAGATTTTCGGGAACTCACGGGTATCGGGATGCTTCGCAAAGTCCCGCTCATAGGCATCGATGATGCCCGAAAGCGCCTCCTGCATGGCCGGAACATCACGGGCCTCTGTCCACATGAGAACAGACTCGGGCATACCGCCGGTGACATAATACATCTTCAGTTTCTCATAGAGCGGATTAAAAAACGCATCCGGAATCGGCTCAAGCGTATCAATGCGATCGAGATATGCAGCCAGATTTTCATCACCATTCGCAAGCAGAAACTCTGAGAAGGTCATCGGATCGATCTGCATGAAGTTTACCTTGCCCACAGGAAAAGAAGAGGGCTTCGCCAGCGCAATCCCCAGCAGTGAACCGGCGCAGGCGATATGATACTGCGGCGCGTTCTCGCAGAAATACTTCATGGAGTTAATCACCTTCGGGCAATCCTGAACTTCATCAAAAATAATCAGTGTCTTTTCCGGCACGATCTTCTGACCACTGGCCAGCATCAGGTTCTGCAGAATCCGGTCTACATCTTTTGTGGTTTCAAAGAACTGCTTATACTCCTCATTTTCATCGAAATTAAAATAAGCGGTATTCTCATAGTAACGTCTGCCAAACTCCTTCAGGACCCAGGTTTTACCCACCTGACGAACGCCTTTCAGAATCAGCGGTTTCCGATAAGGCGAATTCTTCCAGTCCAGCAGCTTCTTTATAATAGATCGTTCCATAGACTCGCTCCTCACACTTTTATAACGGTTTTCGTGCATCATCATCACACTTTTATAGTGGTTTTCATGCGCGATTCTCACACTTTTATAAGTATTATAGTGCGAAAGCAGAGACAGTACAAATCGCAAATCACACTTTTATATAGAATTATGTGATTTTTATCACATTTTTATACATATATATGCGGGGATTCATCACGTTTTTATGTGAAACAGCGTATGCCTTAAGGATTTTTAAAATGTGGTCTGACTCATATATCGTAAGCGCTCAGTGTCAGTGCGGCTAGTGTGATACTTTTGAGAGCGCCATCATCTACAGCCTGGCGCAGACAGTGAAACTTAACAACCTGAGTGTCTTCAAGTATCTGCAGGCGGTACTCCTTTACATGCCGGACTACGTTCATGAGCCCGAGGGCATTGAAGAGCTGATGCCATGGTCAGATAAGATGAAGAAACTCTGTGCAATAGACACGAAGGCAACTATCGAAGACAAGGATGGAAATCCGAAGATCTCACGGTAGTCAGTTCGTGCGCTCAGCTAACACTGAGCGCTTACTGTATTGCTACCATGTCCAACCAGGAAACCGGATAGGGAAAACAGAGCAGCATAATAAAAAAGAGGACGGTTGTCAAAAGTCAACCATCCTCTTTTTTTAATCACTTTAAAAATTAATCTCCGCTACCGACGATGGAAATACGGCCATTGCTTACGATGACGTTTCCGTTTGCATCGGTTTCATTTACGTTGTACTTGCCGGCGGCTTCAACCTGCGCACCCGGATTTGAGAAATTCGAAGTGGCAGCAGTGGTCTGTGCTACGGTTTCGGTACCGGTCTGGGAAGTACCAGACTGAGCTGCGTTTGCTGCATTGGCAGCGGCTGCACTGCTGACGGTTTCCTCGGTGTCTCCACCAGGACCGGCAGCCTTTGACTTACGCTTCGCATTCTTACCGACGATAGTAGCTGGCTGTGCGCCTGGGTGATCCTGGCCGGCTGCATATACACCTGCGTTTGGATCCGTTACAGGCTCGAGCTCGACCTCATACCACTCGCCGTTGTACTTCTCCTCGAGCACGCCTTCCTTGTTGTAACGTGTCGGGTTTGTGGTTTCGTACTTTGTAGTCTCCGGAACATTCTCCTGCGGTGCCAGAACGCCACCTTCAGCAACACCGGAACCAGGACCACCGGCAGCGATATCGCCACCTTCGAGTGCACCTGCCTCAAGCAGGACCGGTGTGCCATCAGCATTGGTTTCCTCAACCGCTGCGAGAAGATCCTCTGCGCTGAGTTCACCCTCATCGGATGCCATGGTTTCGAACTTGTCATAGCCTGCCGGAAGAGTAACATTGCCGCAGATGCTCATACCTGCAAATGTGTCTGCTTCTTCCTTCGTTGCAAACTTGACGGTTACATGATCGGTGGAAGAGAAGCCGTCGTTGATGAGCACAATGTGCTGCTCGGATTCGGCACCCTCATACTTTACCGTATTGCGGCCGAATGGCTGGCCATCTACGGTTACGTAGACATCATTGTCTCCGGTCAGATAATCATAGTCGAGACCGAGAAGACCCTCGATCTTATTACCTGTCGTATCGGTTACATAATCTGCGAGGATTTCGTAGGTTGTATCGTTCAGCTTTGCAAAACTGCTTGCCGGGATATAAGCGAAACTCTCCAGCGTAGAAACCTTATCGTTCAGCGGTTCGATGGTCTGGGACTCACCCTTCTGATCGCCAGCGGCGGCCGATGCCTTGATTGCCTCGACGATAACATCGGAAGTGATGTCATTACCTTCATCGTTCTGGTTGATCTTATCCTTCGTTACCGTCTTCTCTACATCCTTACCGGCATCTTCAAATCCCTTTGCGATATCGATGGTTTCACCGAGGTAGTGGGAAGTGATGTTCTTGATGGCGTCTGCATTGGCAGAAGTATGCGCATCCGGATTGGTTACGCTGGACGGCTCGATGAGGGAAAGAATCTGGATGCCAGGGAACTTCTCGTTCAGGGCACGAATCATCGCCTCATAGAAAGTGCCGAAGGTCTCAGGATCATCATACGTACCGAAGCTGAGAACAGCGGCATCATATGCAACGTCGTTTGAAAGCTCGTTCGTAATAACGTAGCCAGCGTACGCGTTGTTATCACCTGCGAGTGCATAGTTATTTACGAAAACATTGGACTTGAATGCACCACCGAGCTTCTGTGAAAGCTGCTCAGACCAGCTGGCATCAAGGTCGCTGGCGCCATCGCCGTAAGCGAAACCATCGCCCAGAACGAGGACGTTGACGGCGTTACCCGAATTCAGTTTATCATAGAAATCACCACGCGTAACCTCGACCGGCTGGGTCTCGATTGCGGTGGTCTCTGCAGCCTCAGAGGAAGCTTCTGCGGTTTCAACCGGTGTGCCGGAGCCGGAATGGCTGGTGGCGACAGCGATGCCAAGAAGGATAACGACTGCACCGGCAAGGCCACCGATGCATGCCTTCTTATTCTGTTCGAAAAATTCCTTAAAATTCATAGTGTAATACTCCTTGTGAAGTGTGACTAAATATGAGCTTTTTAGATATACCGATACATATTACCTTTTTATAATAGAAAAAACAATTAATATTGTTTGAATTTTTTGTGTTCGAAAAGTCAAAATTCGGCTGTGCTGTGCTGAAAAACAGCGCATATGGAGCCATTTGTTGAATTGTTTTCTATTACGAACATTACACCGGCTGGTAGAAACGATATCCTAAATAGATATGAGATGATGATATCGATATGCCACTGGATAAGAGTATTATGCTGAGAGATAAGGACATTCGGGAACCGCTGTTCACTTTCCTCGAGGAAAGCTATGGACGGATCCGAATCATCGAAGAAAAGAATATGGGCGGGAGCCGTGCGGATGTGATTATGGTGACGCCGGATAGTTTCGTGGGAATCGAAATCAAGTCCGACGCGGATACATATACACGTCTCGCAGGACAGGTTGAGGACTATGATCGATATTTCGACATGAATATCATCGTGGTCGGAACGCGGCATGCGATGCATGTCGAGGAGCATGTTCCGGAGAGCTGGGGGATCATCACGGTTGAAGAAGTAGATGGGCATGCGGATTTCTATATCCTGCGTCGTCCGAAACCGAATCCGGAGATGGATGCGGCACGGAAATTAAGCCTTCTCTGGCGACCGGAGCTCCAGCATATCGTATATCGACACTTGAAATATAAGTATGATCGAATCTCAAAAAAACAGGTCATCGAGAAAATTATCGAGGGCGTTCCTTATGATACACTTCGCCATGAAATGTCAGATGAACTGTTCGAGCGGGATTACACTCGTATATTTGATGAAATCAATCAGTTCCGTGTCGAGCGAGAAGGGAAGAAACCACGACGGAGACGTCGTAAACTGCATGCAAAACTTCATTCGACGCTGCCGGCTGATCATTCATCTTCATCCGATTCGGATATGCGCGGTGAAGAAAAGATAAAACGCGCGGGTGCGACTCGAACGAGCCGTCGGCGTAAACCCAATCTGCAAGTGTCGCATGTGGTAAAAGGGCATAGGAAATAAATGTAAGACGCTACATAAAGGAAGAATCAGAGGGGAATTATGGAGAGCTTTTTTGTGGCGGCGAATGCCGTCGTACCGTTTATTTGTTATATGTCATATGGATATCTGATCCGACATCTGGGGTTCGGTGATGAGAGCTTCTATAAGCGCCTCAATCAAATCGTTTTCAAGGCGTTTTTTCCGCTGATGATGTTTAACAGTCTGTATACCTCGAAGGCGGATTTCAAGACAAATACGAAACTGGCACTAACGGCAGTTGTGATTCTTCTGGTGGCGATTGTTCTAACTGTTCTGCTTACACCTTTATTTGTAAAGGAGGACCCACGACGTGGGGTGGTAGCACAGGCGACCTGGCGCTCAAACACACTGATGTTTGCACTGCCCCTTGCAGTCAGCATGTACGGAGAAGAAGCAGGATCGCTGGCGTCCATCGTCATCGCATGCTGTGTTCCGATTTATAATATCGCAGCGGTATTTATTCTTGAGTATTTTCGTCGAACTGATGGCGAGAAGACGAGCGGCGTAAAGATGCTTCGGAATATTCTCACGAATCCGCTGATCATCGGTGCCATCGCCGGTATTCTGTTCCGCGTGTTACATATCGTTCTTCCATCCTGTATCGTGAAACCAATCAAGTCGATTTCAGATATGACGTCACCACTTGCGATTTTTATATGTGGCGCAACGCTGGTATTACCAGATATACGGAAAAATATCAAACTGATTTCGATCTGCACCGGCTTGAAGCTGGTGGTGGTGCCAGCCATCGTCGTGACGATCTGCTATATGCTTGGATTCCGTGATATCGAACTGTTCATCCTGTTCGCACTTTTTGCGACACCACTTGCAAACGCGATTTTCCCGATGAGTCAGAGCATGGGCGGTGATGGAGAACTCGCCGGTGAAATGCTCGCCATCAGTACCGTCACCTCGATGTTTACGATTTTCTTCTGGATCATCGCACTGAACGCAGCAGGTATATTTTAATAAGTAGAGGTCTGTTTTACAGACCTCTTTTTTATATCAATATGACATGCCAAAAATGTCAAAGATACATTTTACATAGGCTTCAAAAGGACTACAATATGCATCGGAATGAGAGGTGATATAGATGTCTACGATTTTTCCGAGAGAAGATAAATCTGAGCTTTTGTTTAAAAAGATTCTGGAGGATGAGGATGCCTGTGCGCGGCTGTCTGAAACCTTTTACGGTGCCATCGATCCGGATCAGACACTGGTGGGCGGCTATCTGAAGCCGCAGGAGTTTGCGAAGGCACTGTTTGATGCCTACACAAATCGTGATCTGTCTGCACTTTTGATGGCGCTGACACAGAACAGCATGTTTGATATTCTGCGAAATTCCTATATTGCACCATTCCGCTTTAACGAAGATGGGAAGGAGAATCCGATTATCCTGACGGATGATGACGGAAACCTCCGTAAAGATCTCGATGGCGAAGTGCCGGAGGCAGATTACGAACGATTTCATCGAGAGTTCCGTCACATGGATGACTGTAAGATGTACCTCGCGCATGGCTGTCGACTCAATCATGCGTATGATGAAAATACCATGGATGTCGTCGAAATGAAGTCGTTTGATCACTATGGTGTACTTCTCATCTATGATCTGCCCGATACGGTGAAGCGGCAGGAGACGGAAGCACAGGCATACGCGGCTGTGCTGGACATCGTGCTGAAGCTTCAGAAGGAGCTTCCGAGCGCAACCGTATACTACGGGCAGGATGTTGTGAAGAAAGGGGAACGTGGCTACGATGAGCTCGGCGTTTTCCTTCACAAGCATCTGCTGAAAAAGAATTTCGACCGGAATCTCGCGACGGTCACGAAAATCCTGCACGGAGAGAAGATTTAATCGAGAGGCGTAACGTCATGGAATTGGAAGCTGCTTTGCGAAATCACATGGAGGTGCACTGGATGGAATACACCGCGGATGACGCGGATATCCCCATCACAGAGGCGAGCCTGATTGAAAAATCGGCGATCATTGGGCGATGCGGGCTCGAGCTTCTGTCCTGTGGCACCGGTGCGTGGCGTGTACGGAGCTCCATGAATGCGTTGTCACGAGCGCTGGGACTTACCTGTACTGTAGACATCGGCCTTATGTCCCTCACCTATAACTGTTTCGATGGTGAAGAGTGCGTATCGCAGTCACTCTGTCTTACGAACACCGGCGTCAATACCTCGAAGCTGAATCGACTCGAGCACTTCGTTTCGGACTTTCCGACGAAAGGAATTTTGATGACTGGCGCCGAGCTCCACGCTGAGCTGGACGACATCGAGCACATCCACGGGCTGTACAGTCCGATGAAGCTCGGTCTCGCGGCGGCGCTCGCGTGCGGCGGATTCACCTTTCTGTTGGGTGGCGGTTTGCCTGAAATGCTACTCGCATTCTGTGGCGCCGGTATAGGAAACGCGGTTCGCTGTAAGCTGATTAAACATCACTATACACTGTTTATGAATGTTTCGGTGTCCGTGGCAGCAGCCTGCCTTACCTATACGATACTTCTGCGTCTCGCCCAGTGCCTGCTTGGACTTGCACCGATTCACGAAGCCGGTTACATCTGTGCAATGCTCTTTATCATACCGGGCTTCCCGTTTATTACCAGCGGTATCGACCTCGCAAAGCTCGATCTGCGAAGTGGACTTGAGCGTCTGAGCTATGCTCTCATCATTATCCTCGTTGCGACGCTATCTGCCTGGATCATGGCCCTTTTGTTTCATCTCTGCCCACTCGATTTTGCGCCTCTCGGGCTCAATGCAGGCGAACTTCTGGTATGCCGCCTTCTCGCGAGCTTCTGTGGTGTCTTCGGATTCTCCATCATGTTCAACAGTCCGCTGTCACTGGCGGCGACCGCAGCCTGCATCGGCGCGATTGCGAATACCTTCCGATTGGAACTTGTGGATTTTGCGGCCATTCCACCAGCGGCCGCGGCCTTCTGCGGTGCCGCACTGTCCGGCCTCCTCGCATCTTTTCTGAAAACACGTGTCGGCTATCCTCGCATCGCTCTTACGGTACCGGCCATCGTCATCATGGTACCGGGACTTTACTTCTATAAAGGCATCTATAATCTCGGCATTATGGCTCTCGGTGAATCCGCATCCTGGCTTGCGTCTGCGATTCTTATCATCATGGCATTGCCGCTCGGCCTCATCTTCGCGAGAATCCTGAGTGATAAGTCGTTCCGATACTGCACGTGACAGTAGCTGCAGTTCAGACGGGAGACCCTAGAGGACCGGCAACGGAGGCACGGTACTCCGAGACCGGTGAACTCTAAGCCGGGAACCCTCGCTGCGGCTGCAACACCTAAGATTTTTACAGATTGAAAGAGGTTTTTCGCGTTGACTGTGAAAAACCTCTTTTCTATAATGATAGCTGTATGTGTTAAAATTTTACCACGCGTGCGCGGATATCGGAGCTGTTCTTGTGCTGAAAGCCCATGTTTCGTGGGATTTCGGTGTTTTTCGGGAGCCGGTACCATGGACGACCGCGGCAGCCAAGGAGGAAAAGATGGATCTTTCGTACAAGGAGAATGCGCTGAAGGCATTTGAGGAGAAATTTGGGGATACGAATGGCGTGAAGTGTTACTTCGCACCGGGACGTGTCAATCTGATCGGTGAGCATACGGACTACAATGGTGGTCACGTTTTCCCATGCGCACTGACCATCGGTACCTATGCAGCTGCACGTCGTCGTGAGGACCGTAAGCTTCGTTTTTACAGCGTAAATCTCAGTAACAATGGTGTGATCGAGACATCTCTTGATGCGTTCACCCCGCTGAAGGAAGAGCGCTGGATCACCTACCCGATGGGCGTGATGTGGGCGTTTGAGAAGCGTGGCTTCAAGCTCGAGAGCGGCCTCGACATCGTCATCAACGGTAACATCCCGAACGGTTCCGGACTTAGCTCCAGTGCATCGCTCGAGGTTCTGACCGGTTTCATCATCCGTGACCTTTTCGGCTTCGGCGATGTCACAAACGTGGACCTCGCCCTGATCGGCCAGGACGCGGAGAACAACTACGCCGGCATGAACTGCGGCATCATGGACCAGTTCGCGAGTGCGATGGGTAAGAAGGACAACGCCATCTTCCTTGACTGTGCAACCCTGAACTATGAGTATGCGCCGGTCGTGCTGGACGGCATGAAGCTTGTCGTGACGAATACAAATAAGAAGCATAAGCTCGTCGGCTCCGCATACAACGATCGCCGTCGTGAGTGTGAGGAGGCACGCGAGATCCTCGCGAAGGAGTGCGGTATCCAGACGCTCGGTGATCTGTCCAATGCTGATTTCGAAGCACATAAGGCTGCTCTCACGGATCCGATCGTTCAGAAACGTGCGATGCATGCGGTCTATGAGAACAATCGTGCCATCGAAGCAGTTGCGGATCTGAAGGCCGGAAACATCGAGGCGTTCGGAAAGCTCATGAATGCATCCCATGTCTCTCTTCGTGATGACTTCGAGGTCAGCTGCGAGGAGCTTGACGTACTCGTCGAGGAAGCATGGAAGGTGCCGGGTGTCATCGGCTCTCGTATGACCGGTGGCGGCTTCGGCGGCTGCACTGTGTCCATCGTGAAGGACGACGCCATCGAGACCTTCGAGAAGCAGGTCGGCGAGGCGTATAAGAAGCGCATCGGTTATGACTGCACCTTCTATGTAGTCAGCATCGGCGATGGCCCTTCCGAGATTTAATGATGTAAAATTCTCGTGTGCTGAACCGCACGGGGATGGAACGTGATAAACTATTCGAGGCCAATGCAGACAGGTGCCATGAAGATGGCGAGGTCGGAAGCATTGGCCGCGCTGAAAATATGAGTTTTGCGACCTCGGCCGCATGAACAGGAGGAAAATTATGACTATTCTTGTAACAGGTGGTGCTGGATATATCGGAAGCCACACATGTGTGGAGCTTTTGAACGCAGGCTATGATGTTGTGATCATCGACAATCTGTATAATTCGAATCAGAAGGCCGTGGACCGGATCGAGGAGATCACCGGTAAGAAGGTGAA
>CAKQWR010000052.1 GCA_934279105.1 uncultured Oribacterium sp.
TTCCTGGCTTAGATTTTACCGGTCTCGTAGTACTGTGCTTCCGGCTGTTGTCCGCCGAGCCACGAGTGAACAGTAGCGCAAACTGAAAACCAGGGTTCGTATATAAAGAACATAAATGGACACCGTTGTCAGTGAATGGAACAGCAGCAGAAACAAAAGCGGAAACAAAAGCAGGAAAAGAGGCAGTGATGCAGGATCGGGAGACGACGATAATTCTCAGAACTTTATATGAGCGGGCGGATAGTACGCAGCGGGATCTGGCGGAGGCGCTGGGGGTGTCGCTGGGAAAGACGAATCAGCTTCTTCAGGAGACGGTAAATGCAGGTTTCCTTCGGAAACTTAGTCATGATGAAGGACGTGGTCGGAATGTACTGTATGAGCTTTCGGATGCGGGTCAGCGTCTGCTGGAGTCACATCGGGTGGATGCAGCGCTGGTGCTGGCGTCTGGTTTCGGCTCTCGCTTTGTGCCGCTCACGTATGAGACGCCGAAGGGGCTTCTCGAAGTGTTTGGAGAGCGGATGATCGAGCGTCAGATTCGACAGCTCCATGAGGTGGGGATCACGGATATTACGATCATGGTCGGGTATCTGAAGGAGAAGTTCGAGTACCTCATCGATAAGTATCAGGTGAAGCTGATCTATAACCCAGAGTATGCGACGAAGAATACGCTGGCGACGATGCATCATGCGGCGTCGGTACTTCGTGGACACAACTGCTATATTCTGTCATCCGATAACTGGATGCGTGAGAATATGTACCATACGTATGAGGCGGATACCTGGTATGCCGCGAGCTTTATGAAGGGGGAAACCCGTGAGTGGGCGATGGAAACGGCGCGAAATGGTGCCATCAAGGATGTGCGTGTCGGTGGCTGTGATCAGTGGTGCATGTACGGACCGGTTTATTTCACGAGGGATTTTTCAGAGAAATTTCTGCCGCTGATCGAGTCATACTACCGGATGCCGGGTACCGAGCAGTTTTACTGGGAGGATGTGCTGATCCGGAATCTTCGGAATCTGCCGCCGATCTATATCAACCGTCAACCGGAGGGCGAGATCTATGAATTTGAGAATCTCGAGGAACTTCGGCAGTTTGATGAGCGCTACATCAATCATTCGGGTTCGCAGGCGATGCAGCTCGTATCGAAGGTGTTTGACATTCCGGAGTCCTATATCGTAAATATCAAGTGCTTGAAAGCGGGGATGACGAATAAATCCTGGTATTTCTCTGTGCTGGATCAGCCGGATGCACCGGCAGAGTATCGTGGCAAGGATTATATCTGTCGCATTCCGGGACCGGGGACGGAGAAGCTTATCGATCGTTTCCATGAGGGGGAGGTCTATGATGCCGTGACACGTCTCGGCATTACGGAGGAGCTTGTGTATTTTAATCCGGAGAACGGTTATAAGATTTCACGCTATTATCATGGGGCGCGCAATGCTGACTACGGGAATCCGGTGGAGCTCCGGCAGTGTATGTCGCTCCTTAAGCAGCTTCATAATTCCGGCATCGAGCTGAAGCATGATTTCGACCTGCATCAGGAAATGAAGCGCTATGAATCGTATATTCGGGAAACAGGCGCGGAGGTTCCGTTTGAGGACTATCCGGAGGTGCGGATGCATGCGGAGGAGGTCTTCCGATATGTGGCGAAGCAGCATCGACCGAAGACGATCGCGCATATCGATTCCGTGAAGGATAATTTTATCTTTACGGATGACGGTCTCAAGATGATCGACTGGGAGTATTGCGGCATGGCGGATCCACTGACGGATCTGGCGATGGCCGCCATCTATTCCTATATGAGTTTCGATGAGACGAAGAAGCTGATTCGTATATACAGAAAGGCGCCGTTCGGAAGAGAGGAATCCGACAGAAAGAACCCGCTGGATCAATCTGCAGGGAAGATGGACGGCGTGGACGACGTGCTGCAGGGGCGCGGACTTCTTTCGGGAGCAGGAAACGGACAGGCAGGCGATGATGCAGAGGACGGAGGCATTGCCCTGCAGGGAATGAGCGACGAGGATGCCTATATGCTGGTGGTGGCCTATATGGGACTCGGTGGACTTCTCTGGGCGCTCTGGTGTGTTTATAAGATGGCGCTGGGTGAAACATTCGGTGACTATACGCTTCGTATGTACCGCTACTTCAAGGATTCGTATAAAATCTTACGAAAATCGGGGAAAATTTAAGCGAAGCTTATAGAACATACGCAGAGAAGCGTGATAGAATCTATATATGAATTTTCGGAGGGCGACACTATGAATATGAAGGCAAAAATGCGCGTCCTGGGTCTGTCACTGGCGATCGGCTGCGCAGCTTTTTCGATACCGGCACTTGCAGGCTGGGGTCAGAAGGATGGAAAGTACTATTATGTGGATGATTCCACGAACAAGTATATCTACAGTAAGTGGATCCATACTTCTTCCGGCTACTATTATATCGGCAGCGATGGGTATATGGTGACCGGATGGAAGAAAATCAACGGAAACTGGCACTATTTCCGCTCGAACGGTCTGATGGTCACGGGCTGGCGCCAGATCGATAACAAGTGGTATTATCTGCAGTCCGATGGCGTGATGCAGACCGGATGGCTCAAGTTGACCGAAAGCAACACGACACGCTGGTACTATCTGAAGGCGGATGGTGCGATGGCGACGGGCTGGCAGTCCATCAACGACAAGTGGTACTATTTCCAGCCGGGTGATGGTACACTGCTGATGGACACTTGGGCGAAAATCGATAATACCTGGTATCGCTTCGAGACCAATGGTGTGATGCAGACGGGCTGGTATGCACAGGATGGCAGTTACTACTATCTGAATGCGAAGGGTGCGATGCAGACCGGATGGAAGACCGATACGTCGGGAAACAAGTACTATCTCGATACGAATAACGGTAAGATGGCACAGGGCTGGAAGCAGATCGAGGACAGCTGGTACTACTTCACAGAGAACGGAAAGATGGTTTCCGGCTGGCTGGAAGTGAACGGTTCGTATTATTATCTCAACAACGGTAAGATGATCGCAGGCAGAACCGTTTCCATCGGTGGTTCGGATTACAGCTTTAGCTCAAACGGCGTCTGTACATCTGCCATCGGCAATGTCTCGGTGACGCACGCAGGTGGTACATCGAACAGTACGGTCAGCGGCAGTTCGGGCGATGCCGTGACGGCGACCGAGCCGGGAAATGGCAGCAGCTCCGTGGTGACGTCCACGACACCGGGAACAAACAACAGTGCAGGACCGGGCGGCGTTTCCCAGTATGAAAATACGAGTGCGGTGATTACGACGACTGGTTCACCGGTTGGCTCCACGGGCTCATCGGTCAGCACGACATGCTCACCGGTCAGCACGACGACCAGTGCTTCATCCGGCACGATCGAAGAGCTGAAGGCCGGCAGTCTGACAGGACCGAAGTGATATCGAAAAAAGAATAAGAAGTATCGAAATAGAATAAGAAATATCGATAAGAATAAGAAATGCGGTAGGGAGCTGTCTTCGGACAGCTCCTTTTCACATCTTTCATTGTTCCGGCAGATAGAGTATTATATTCTTGTTTTGAAAAGCAGCATGGTCCGGGAAGGAAGGGGCCGTGATGAAATACTGGATGAAGGCATAGAGCAGAGGGGGTACCTATGATTGAAGATTACATCAAAGCCTGGCATATGGGCGAGAATCAGTATCGAAAAGACATTGCGTTCGGCCACTATCCATATCTTACCGCGCTCGATGACATTGTAAAGCCGGAAGATATTCTGGCGGAGAATCGCCTCGGTATGATGGAGATTCCGATCGATGATATCGCAGGTACGAAAACACATGGTCGGCAGGAATCCTTCGCCAGCAATTTTATGCCACTGCTCCCACCGAAATCAGAGTTCTCTCTCAAGTGGTCTGCACTGTACGATTCTGCGCTTGAGGAAGGCATCCGGGATGCGATTCTCGTATATGAATATATGGGGCGCTTCTATGTGCAGGAAGGAAATAAGCGTGTTTCCGTTTCAAAGTTTAATGGCGCCATCTCGATTCTTGCGAATGTCGTCCGTCTGCTTCCGCAGCACAGCGATGATAAGACGAACCGGGTCTATTTCGAATTTGTCGATTTCTTTAAGGTGAGTGGCATCTATGGTATCCGTTTTTCCGAAGAGGGTGCCTATCAGAAGCTGTGTCAGGTGCTGGGACTGTCGATGGAGAAGCCGTGGACAGCGGATGAAAAGCAGGATGTGAAAGCGGCGTTCTTCCGTTTTACAGAGAGTTTTCTCCGAAAGGGTGGAAAACGTCTCGATATCATGCGTGGTGATGCATTCCTTATCTACCTTCGTATTTATGGAGCGAAGAGTCTCGAAAATATATCCACACAGGAAATCGATGAAAACATCGAGAAGATATGGCATGAATTTTTAAAGGAGCCGGAGGACGTCCGTCTTGTTGAAACGCCGGACGTGCTGCAGAAGGATGGATCGATCTTCCGTCTGTTTACCCAGCAGAGTGCGGATCGCAGGCTGAAGGTGGCGTTTATTTATGAGAAGAATCCGGAGACCTCCAGCTGGGCCTACCAGCATGAGCTCGGGCGGAATTATGTTACCGGACGTTTCGGTACGCAGCTGGAGACCATAACCTATCCGGACTGCGATACACCGGCGCAGGTAAGTGTGGCCATCGATCAGGCGGTCGAGGCGGGTGCGCAGGTCATTTTCACGACGACGGGCATGATGGTCGAGGTTTCCGTGCAGGCGAAGGTTAAGTATCCGAAGGTCCATATCCTGAACTGTTCGGTCAATACGAGCTATAATTCGATTCGCACCTACTATGGGCGGATGTACGAGGCGAAGTTCCTGATGGGAGCGCTCGCTGCTTCCGTAAACGATGGAAACGAACTCGGCTACGCGGAGCTCTGCCCACTGTACGGTACGCTTGCCAATGTCAATGCTTTCGCCATCGGTGCGCAGATGATCAATCCGTATGCCCGCGTACATCTTGAGTGGTCTGCCCTGCAGGACCATGACTGGAAACAATCGCTGCTTGACCAGGGCATCCGGACGATTTCCGGACCGGAGCTGACGCCGGCGAAGAAAATTTCCCGTGAATTTGGTGTGTACAGAGTGTCAGAAGACGGAATTGTGTCAAATATTGCAACGCCGATTTTCGACTGGGGGCGTTTCTACGAAATCATTCTTCATTCGATTCTGGAAGGTTCCTGGGAGAACAGCCGTCTCACGAAATCGCATCAGGCACTGAACTTCTGGTTCGGTATGGAATCCGGAGTCATCGATGTGATTCTGTCAGGCCAGCTGCATTATGCTTCGAAAAGAATGATGAAGGCACTTCGAGAAGCTGTTCTTTCCGGACGGATTCATCCGTTTGACGGAGAACTTCATAGTCAGCAGGGCATCGTGAAGGATGCAGATTCGCCACGTCTCTCGAGTGAAGAAATCGTGAATATGCATTGGCTGAATGATAACATCGTGGGTGAAATACCGGATATCGAGGCATTTAATCAGCGGGCACAGGAACTGATTTGTGCCAGTGGATTTCTGACGGAATAGATAACATCCGCAGAAGAGGATAGCTGAGAAATGACCGGTCGTCTGCGTCGTAGGTGCAGAGTCCGATGATGAAACATGAAAGGTTCGATTATGAAAGTATTACTGATCGCCGATGAAGAGGATAAAAAGTTATATGAATATTATGATCCGGCAGAGCTGAAAGACGTCGACCTGATTCTGTCGGCGGGTGATCTGAATCCGCATTACCTCGAATTTCTGGTGACTGCGGGGCATGCACCGCTTCTTTATGTGCACGGAAACCATGATGAGAGTTATGATCAGATACCGCCGCTCGGCTGTGACTGCATCGATGACCGGATTTATGATTTTCGTGGCCTCCGTATCCTCGGCCTCGGAGGCTCGATGCGTTATAAAGATGGAAATTATATGTATACCGAGCACGAGATGGAGAAGCGCATGGACCGTCTGCGGACGGCCATCGCACTGCGAAATGGTTTTGATATCCTGGTGACTCATGCGCCGGCGTCCGGCTATGGTGACATGGAGGATCTTCCGCATCAGGGCTTCCGGTGCTTTAACGAGCTGCTCCAGCGTTACCATCCGAAATATATGATTCATGGCCATGTGCATCAATGCTATGGCGGTGATTTTAAGCGTGTACGAGAGCATCCGAGTGGGACGACGATCATCAACTGCTACGGAAAGTATATACTGGATTTAAAGAGCGGTGATGACTACCCAAAGGAGGGAAAGACCGGATCGCTTCTATACGATCTCTATAAGAATGTGTCGATGGCACGAAGTCACAATACCTATCGCGAATAAATGAACCATGCGATGTGAAAAACAGGAGCGAAAAATGATGATAACAAATGACTGGCTGAAGCCGCTGGAGCCGGAGTTCAGTAAGCCGTACTATGGAAAACTGTATGATACTGTGAATCAGGAATATAAGACACGCACGATCTATCCGGCAGCAGAGGACATTTTCAATGCCTTCTCCTTTACGCCGCTGGAGAAAGTGAAGGTCGTGATCCTCGGACAGGACCCATACCATGAACCCGGACAGGCTCATGGACTCTGTTTTTCGGTGAAGCCGGAGATGGCGATTCCGCCATCCCTCGTGAATATCTATAAGGAACTGCAGGATGACCTCGGCTGTTCGATTCCGGACAACGGCTATCTTAAAAAGTGGGCGGACCAGGGCGTGCTGCTCCTCAACACGGTACTGACCGTACGTGCGCATCAGTCGAACAGCCATCATGGCATCGGATGGGAGGAGTTTACCGATGCAGCCATCCGGGTACTGGATCAAATAGATCGACCGATGGTGTTCATTCTCTGGGGAAGACCGGCACAGATGAAGGAAGCGATGCTTCATAATCCGAATCACCTGATTCTGAAATCGCCGCATCCGAGCCCACTCAGTGCCTATCGCGGTTTTTTCGGCTCACGCCCGTTCTCGAAAACGAATCAGTATCTGGAAGCCCATGGGCTCACCCCGATTGACTGGCAGATCGAAAATCGGCAGGCATAAGCCATCATAAATATTGTGCTTTTTGAAACGCTTCCTGCTTGCATGTTTGCACTTGAAACGCTAAGATGCTTATGTCTTAGAAAGCGCTCCTGCGTGAAATAGTAAAGGGGAAATAGAATGAGCTTTGTTGAAACTTTGAAAATTATCGTGTTTGGACTTGTGGAAGGCTTTACCGAGTGGCTTCCGATTTCCAGCACAGGACATATGATTCTCGTAAATGAACTGATCAAGCTGAATCAGCCGGATGAGTACTATAAGGTATTTGAGGTCGTCATCCAGCTGGGCGCGATCCTGGCGGTCGTGACCACGTTTTTCCGTCAGCTCTGGCCGTTTGCACGCCGGCGCTCAAACGGGCGCATCGGTCTCCTTCCGTCCCGTGTCGATCTCTGGATCAAGATCATCGTGGCCTGCATTCCGGCTGCAGTCGTCGGCATTCTCTTCGATGATCTTCTCGACAAGTATCTGTACAACGGTTTCGTCGTCGCACTGATGCTGATTCTCTATGGCGTCCTGTTTATTCTGATCGAGAATCGAAATGAGCATACTGACTTCCGCATCGAGCATCTGCAGGATCTCGACCTTCGAACTGCCATCTATATCGGACTTTTCCAGTGTCTCGCACTGATTCCGGGCACCTCCCGTTCCGGTGCCACCATCCTCGGTGCCATGCTGGTCGGTGTATCCCGCACACCGGCGGCAGAGTTTTCCTTTTTCCTGTCGGTTCCGGTGATGTTCGGTGCAAGCTTCCTGAAGCTCATCAAGTTCGGTTTCGCCTTCACCGGTCCGCAGCTGTTCTATCTGATTCTTGGAATGGTGATTGCGTACATCGTGAGTGTTTACTGCATCAACTTCCTGATGCGTTACATCCGGAAGAACAGCTTTAAAATTTTCGGATACTATCGTATCGTTCTCGGCGTGATCGTCCTGATCTGGTTCGCGGTGTCGGCGCTCCTCAAATAATACAGAGGAAGCGTACAAGCGCATTTCGCTATCCGGACAGGCATCCTGCGAAGATGGACGATGGCGTGTGCGTGTTGCGATTTTCAATGTAAGAAATACGTAAGAGGTATGACAGCGATTCTTTGTTGCATGCCTCTTTTATTTCGCGTAGACTTCTAGTGTAGTATAAAAAGGGAACCCTATAGCGCCTTAGGACCATAAAAGAGAGGAACTTGAGGTTCCATCGAAGCAGCTGCTTCAGATGGCCGGATATGCGCTCACCGGGACGCCTTGATACATAAGATAGAAGTGAAAGAGAGAAGAGCATGAAAAAATGTAGCGTTTTTCTGACGGCAGCTGTCCTGTCTGTATTTATGTGTATGAGCTCCTTGGCGAGTACTGAAATCGGATTAAATCTGGACTGGAAGTATGCCGGAAATTCGAAAATCAATACTGGCAAGGCGATGCTGTATACTACAGATGTCGCGGAAAGTGCGCGAAAGGGCATTACGGTGGCGGTCAATGCAGGCCATGGCACCCAGGGTGGCGGATCCGTACGTACACTCTGCCATCCGGATGGCACGAAGAAGGTGACCGGTGGTTCTACAGCGGCCGGCAACACGACGGCAACGGCCGTTTCCGCCGGCATGACATTTTCAGATGGAACAGCGGAGCCGGTTGTGACACTGATGGTGGCGGAGAGCCTGAAGAAGAAGCTGCTTGCGGATGGCTATGATGTGCTGATGATTCGCGATGACAAGGATGTTCAGCTCGACAATATCGCGAGAACCGTAATCGCAAATAATAAGGCAGACTGCCATATCGCGATTCATTTCGATTCGACGAAGTCGGACAAGGGCGCGTTTTATATGAGCACACCGGATGCGCTAAAGTCGATGGAGCCGGTATCGACGTACTGGCAGAAGCATGAGAAGCTGGGAGAGAGCCTGATCGCCGGACTGAAGGAATCAGGAATGAAGATTTTCTCAAACGGCAGTATGGATATGGATCTGACACAGACCGCCTACTCGACGGTTCCGTCGGTGGACATCGAAGTCGGCGACAAGGCAAGTGATCACAGCGAGGCAGCGTGCGAGAAGATCGCAGGCGGGCTGCTCGACGGTATCAATATCTACTATGGATTCAGCACCGTGCTGGGCTGAATTTATGCGTAGTCACGATAAAATATAAGTGTATAGCACGGCGGCCAGAAGATTCTGGCTGCCGTTTTTGCTGTGTGCCGGAGATGTTTGGATGGTAAACGTTTCGCAGAATCAAATACCGGTAGGGTATGTTGTTTTGATTGCTGAAATGACGGTATCGCATGACGTTTTCGACAGGCGTATTCGGCGCTTTCTTCAATCACTCTACGAAGCCATAACATGCAAATATGTCTGTTAATCAGCATGATTGTATATCGGAATAAACTTTTTGAGATATTTACATGAAATTTACGCTCTGTTATAATCCGAAATTGCAGGGATAGCCTGTGGAAACGTCGATGTAAGAGATCGACCATTTAATTTAGGAGAGAATATGACAGTAGATCACGTGGCGAGTCTGTTCCGCCTTCTGGGTGGACTAGGTATGTTCCTTTATGGTATGTCCGTTATGAGCGACGGTATGCAGAAGGCGGCAGGTAATCGTATATCCGGATTTCTGGATATCGTGACGAAGAATCGCTTTATGGCAGTGGTACTGGGCGCGGCGATTACGGCGCTGGTACAGTCTTCGTCGGCGACGACGGTCATGGTGGTCGGCTTCGTCAATGCCGGCATTATGAATCTTACGCAGGCGGTCGGCATCATCATGGGTGCGAATATCGGTACGACGATTACTGCATGGATGGTTTCGCTGACGCAGATTTCCAGCGATATGCTGACGGTGCTGAAGCCGGATTTCTTTTCCCCGGTGTTGATCGCCATCGGCGCGTTCCGTATCCTCTTCGGGAAGAAGGGCAGCGATGATCTGATCGGTAATTTCTGTATCGGTGTCGGTTTTATCTTCATCGGTCTCGAGTTCATGTCGGGCGCGGTTTCACCATATGCGGATTCACCGATTTTCTCGGATGCCTTCCGTGCAATCGGCGGCAATCCGGTGCTGGGCATTCTGGTCGGTGCAGTGGTTACCGGTATTATCCAGTCCTCTGCTGCATCTGTTTCGATTCTGCAGACGCTGGCACTGGCCGGTGCGGTTCCGAGAGCCTCCGGTTTCTATATTACACTCGGTCAGAACATCGGTACCTGTGTGACGGCGATGATTTCCGCGACCGGTACCAGCCGTACCGCGAAACGCGCAGCGTGTATTCACCTGCTGTTCAACGTTGCCGGTGCGGTGATGTTCGGCGTACTGATTTTCGCGGCTTCGTTTGCGGCACCGCAGTTCTTTAACGGTATGCTTTCACCAGTTGAAATTTCCATTTTCCATACGCTCTTCAACGTAAGCTGCACGCTGGTGCTCTATCCGTTTGCAGATATTCTTGTGAAGCTTTCCGGTACCTTCGTTCCGGAGAAGGCCGTGGCAGAAGGTGCGCAGACAGCCGAAGAAAAGGTGAATATCGAAGAGCAGCGTCTCCGCCGCCATCTGGATGAGCGTATTCTGGAATCGCCGGCCATCGCGCTTGCAGCAACCCGGAGTGAAGTCGTCAACCTCGGCCGAGTGGTTGCCGTCAATATCAGCGATGCCTGCAGTACGCTGGAAAGTGGAGATGAGAAGCTGATTCAGGATGTACATGATCGCGAGAAGCTTATCGATCATATGACGGGTCTTCTCACAAATTATCTGATTAAGATCGACCAGCTGTCTCTCAGCGAGCGTCAGAAGTTCGAGGTGACTCGAATGCTGAATACACTGACGGATATGGAGCGTGTCGGTGATCATGCGGAGAATATCGTCGAAAAGGCGAAATACATCTTCGATAATGGAGTGCACTTCACAGAAAGAGGAATTCGCGACCTTCAGAAAATCGGACAGAAGGCGCAGGAAAGCTTCAGCTTGTCCATCAATGCATTGGAAGATAACAGTATCGATGAAGTCATCGATACGAAGCGCTCGGAGGATGTCGTGGACATAATGGAGCGTGAGATGCGTGAGCACCATATGCAGCGTCTGAGCGAAGGCAAGTGCAGTACTTCAGCGGGCGTCGTTTTCCTCGATGTCATCGGTGACCTCGAGCGTATCTCGGATCACGCCGATAACATCGCGGGCTATGTGAAGTCCATGTTGCAGTAAAATTATAATTTACATTCGGCCAGGGCCCCGGAAAGCCGGTGCCAGAAGCGCAGTACTGCGAGGTCGGAAATATCACACATTGGGCACGAAGAACCAGTAAGCCCTTCGCAATCGACAGCGTTTCCTTTATGGAAACGCTGTGTTGCGAAGGGGGCTAAGGAATGCATACTAACTGGTTCTAAGTGCCCAATTTGGATTTTTCGGCGACCTCTTCGTATGGCTTCTGGCGCCGGCTTTCCGGGGCTGCTGGCCTGATTGCAGGAATTCGGCAGTTGATTTGTAAATTTGCTGTGAAATTTTTCACAAAATGGCGGTTTTGTACTTGCAAAAAGACATTTGATGGCATACAATAACTAATGCTAATGGAAATTACAGGTTACCATTTATTTCATTAAAATATCAGGAGGATATTATTATGGCAGTAAGAGTTGCGATTAATGGTTTCGGCCGTATCGGTCGTCTCGCATTCAG
>CAKQWR010000053.1 GCA_934279105.1 uncultured Oribacterium sp.
TGATGCAGCTGATGGCACATATCGGAATTGCATCCGTCATCACGGTCATCGTCCTCGTGTTTCTCATCACGAACATCACGGCCATCACCCGATTCCTCTATCAGACAGGAAACGATTCTCAGGCCCTGCAGCGCTTTGCGCTCGGCTCGACCATCAGTGTCCTGCTTTTTGTGTTACTCGGAATTCTTATTTTTTCGCTGGTGTTTCTGCTGCTTCAGCGGAAGATGGCACGGGATATCGAGACGATCGCCAATGCGGTGAAGCAGATCTCCGAGGGAGATCTCAGCACGCGTCTGGAACTCGAGGGAGAAGGGGAACTCACCGATATCGCAGAAAACCTGAATCGTATGGAGGAGGATATCCAGGAGCTCATCGATAAGGAACGAAAATCAGAGCAGTCGAAAACGGATCTGATTACGAATGTCGCCCATGACCTGCGTACACCACTGACTTCGATTCTCGGTTATCTCGAGCTGCTTCGAAAAAATCAGAAGCTGTCTCCGGAGATGCAGCAGAAGTATCTGGATATCGCGTATAACAAGTCCGTTCGACTACAGAAGCTGATCGAAGAACTGTTTGGCTTCACGAAGCTTTCCTATGGAAAAATTAACATGAACGTGCAGAAGCTGGATATCGTCGAGCTGCTGGCACAGCTTCTCGAGGAAAGCTATCCGAATTTCCAGAAGAACGGATTGAGTTATGATTTCGTATCGAACCGGAAATCGCAGATCATCGAAGCAGATGGGGACCTGCTGGCTCGTCTGTTTGATAATCTGATCGGCAATGCGATCAAGTACGGTAAAGAGGGAAAGCGTATCCGTGTCAACCTCCGGGCGGATCGTGAAAACGTTACGATTAAAATCGTAAATTATGGGTATGTGATTCCGGAAAATGAACTGCCGCTGATTTTCGAACGTTTTTATCGTACGGACCACAGCCGTACGAATGCATCCGGACCGGGTGGTACGGGACTGGGACTGGCCATCGTAAAAAACATCGCGGATATGCATCATGGTACGGTTTCGGTATCTTCGGACCTGTCGGGAACGGTTTTCACCGTTCGTTTGAAGATCCATTTTGATGAGGAGAGAACATTTTGAATTCCGGACGGAAGCGAAGCGCTTCGATTCAACGAATTTTATATGGTGTGTACAGCGCGTTCGGTAAGACCCGGGGAGTGTGGCTTATGCTGTCTATGCTCTGTCTTCTGTTCTTCTTTTCTATCCGAAGCTATGCGGATACAGTCGATCTTTCGGTGACCTACGGTTATCAGAATACGGCGAAGGCCGGACGACGTCTGCCTTTAAGCATTGGCATCGAAAATCATCAGGAAAGTACCTTTTCCGGCTATATCCATGTGTATATGGCGGAGTCTGAGGATAGTGTATATGAGTATCGCTACCAGAAAATCGTCGAGGGCGGGTCGTCCGATACGTTAAATGTTACGGTTTCCCTGAGCTCTGGTATCAGTCAGATTCTGGTGACGGCAGAGGATCGAAGCGGTCGTACACTGGGAACGCGTAGAATCGGCCTTGATGTGGCCGGTTCGGATGCAGAGCTGATCATCGGCGTCCTTTCGGACCATCCGGAGGCGCTGTCATATCTGAATGATGTGGGCATCAATAACGGTATTCTGCGAACGAGGAGTGTGCATCTGCCAGTGGATGATCTTCCGGATTCGGAAAACGAGCTGGATCAGCTGGATGTTCTTCTGATATCGGATTTTCCGATGAATAAAATCCAAAAGAATGAGGCTGCGGTCATCGCACAGTGGGTACGGGATGGCGGTATTCTGCTACTTGGAACCGGCGCACTCGGCACAGAGGCCGTAGACCCTTACTTTTCATCGTATCTGAAGACTCCGCTCCAGCCGATGCAGATGAGTCTTGTGATGGGAAAGATGAATGATCAACGTGACGAGGGGAGTCTCTTGAAGCTGATTGCATCACCAGTATATACGGCAGGTGGCCAGGAGGTGATGCTGTCCGATGGTATACCGATCGTGGCAGAGACATCGGAGGGCGCTGGTATGGTTGTAATCAGCGGCTATGATTTCTGTGATCTCACACGTTTTGCGACGGATCAGAGCAGCTATGTCGATCAGTTGTTTACATCGATTCTTGGAAAATCACGTTTGGAAAATCACTCGATCTCGGCTTCGGAGCGAAGCCTGGCACAGTACTGGAATGTACAGGAAATCATGAATCTGAGCGATCTTCGGAAGATTCCGAAGCCGGTGCTTTATGTGATTATTCTGGGAGCGTATGTGCTCCTGATCGGACCGGGACTGTATTTCTTCATGCGTGAACGGCAGGTCCTTCGGATGTATCGTCCCGGCGTACTGCTGGTGACAGTGCTGACGATCATCCTCGTCTATGTGATGGGGCTGGGCACCCGCTTTAATGGTCCATTTCTCAGTTATGTAAGGCTGAAGAATATTTCAGAAGGAAGCGTCGACGAAACGGACTATTTGAACCTTCGTTCACCGTATTTCCGAAGCTATGAGCTTCCGGTGAAGACAGAGTACGATGTGTATCCGATTTTAAGGGGCGCCGATTTCAGCGGCGATATTCAGGGCCTTCTTTCGATGGAGGACTATGTAAGTCATACGACCATCGATAACGGCCGTGAGAAGAAAATCATCACGATTCAGAATGCAGCACCATTTGAGGCACGTTATTTCGAGCTGCACAACAATATGCCGAACGCCGATGGCAGCTTTCAGGCAGATATCGTTTTTGCGGATGGCAGTGTGCGAGGGACACTTACCAATGGCACAGCGTATAATCTCGTCGATGCGGCCGTGCTGATCTTCGGCAAGGTCATCCGGATCGGTCGACTGGATGCGGGCGCCAGCATTGACCTTCAGAACGGTGAGGTGATCAATGTTCCGGTGGGGGATAGTCGTGAGATTGCGGCCAGTGTGACCAGTGGCTCCTGGCAGAGCTTCCTCCGTTACTATCTTATGAACAGCATGAATGGCTATTTCAGCGATGCACGTATCGTCGGCTGTGTCCGGGAGGGGAATCCGGAGGGGCAGATGCTGGATTTCACGGACGAGACAAATATGGACAGCTATGGAATTACGATGGTGGTGTCTTCGCTGCCACTCAGCACCCGTGTGGGGGATGTGTATAGCTACAGTGCACTTTCTACGGATCCTCTGGTGCAGTCCGGGGATTATGATGCGACGGATAACACGACCTCGAGTGCATGGCCGACAACGCTCGAGTATCATCTCGGTGAGGGAAATGACATTACGAGTCTCACGATCGAGAGCCTCTCGATAAATGATGCGGGTGATGCGAAGTCGATAGGGAATGTACGTCCGTTCCGTGGCAGTATGAGCTTCTATAATTATGCGACGGGTGGTTTCGATGTGATCGATATCGGAAATGGTGTACTGACGAGGGAACAGCTGGGCACTTACCTCAATCAGGACAATGTACTCATCGTGCGTTATACCTCGAGTGAGGAGAATACGGGCATCGATGAGCGTCGCTATCTTCCGATGCTGACGGTAACCGTCATGGATAAGGAAACAGAGCCGGTGACGATGATCGATGCGGCGGAGCTTCAGGAAGCGGAGTCCATCGGGTAGATGAATAACCGGATGAGAAAGGAGCGCATCCATGATTTCTTTTGAAAATATAACGAAGAGTTACGGTCATGTGACGGCGCTCGAAGGACTTACGATGCATGTAGAGGATGGTGCGCTTTATGGACTTATCGGGCCGAATGGTGCCGGGAAGACGACGGCACTCCGTATCCTTCTCGGACTGGTGTATCCGGACAGCGGACGCGTCATGATCGATGACATGGAGGCGGGGTCCCGTGTGCGCCGTCTAAAGCGGCACATCGGCTATGTGCCGGATCGTATCGGCGCGTATCCGAACCTGCGGGTATCGGAGTATATGGACTTCTTTGCAGACTGCTATGATCTGTCCGGAGCGAAGACGAAGCGGCAGATTCAGATGTTGCTGGATCTTGTGGGGCTTCGTGATCGCCAGAGCCAGTACATGGATGCGCTGAGCCGAGGAATGCAGCAGAAGCTGAGTCTGGCTCGTGCCCTGATCCATGATCCGAAAATTCTGATTATGGATGATCCGGCGGCAGATCTGGATCCGGCGACGCGGTTCGAAATCCGGCAGATCATCGCAAGCCTTGCGGATTCTGGTAAAACGATTCTGATCAGCTCACGTATGCTGATGGATATCTCGGAGCTCTGTACGGATATCGGAATCATCGATCATGGAAAACTCGTGATGGAAGGAAAAATCCATGATGTGCTGGATCGGCTGGATGCATCGAATCCGATCATCATCAATATTGCGGGCAATATGAGTACGGCTATGCAGACCTTACGGCATGACCGGATGGTGAAATCCATCAGTATACGGGATAGGAATCTTCTGATTACCTATAGTGGAAACCAGAGGGATGAGTCGGCGCTGTTACGCCGTTTGATCGAAGCCGGGGTGCCGGTTCGGGGATTCCATCGGGAAAAGGGAGATCTGGAATCTCTGTTCCTGCAGCTGACCGGTGCGCGTGAAGAAAGGAGGGTGACCTACTATGAAGCTGAATCCGATTTTCCGGAGGGATGAGATCATCAGCGCACGTAGTCTGACACTCCCGCTGATGGTGACGATGCTGAATGGTGGTCTCACCATCCTGATTCTCATCAATTTATTCTATATCGTTTCCACGGCAGAACTGACTGGTGAAATCGCTTACCAGAGTTTTCTTCGAACATACTATATCGCGGCACTTCTGGAAATTCTTCTCGTTATCATGAGTGCGCCGGCGCTGGCGGCTTCCTCGGTGACCAGTGAACGGGATCCGCGGAATCTGGGGCTTCTGCTGACGACCCAGCTGTCCCCTTTTGATATCATCATCGGAAAGCTGATGGGGGTGCTGAGTACGCTGTTTCTTCTTGTGCTGAGTTCTCTTCCGATTCTGGCAACGGTTTATATTTATGGCGGTGTCATGATGATCGATATCGTTCTGTATCTTCTGACTGCCTTCGTATGTGCGATTCTGTCGAGCAGTATCGGGATTTTGTCGAGTGTCAGCATCTACATTACGGCAGCCGCTACGCTGGTGTCTTATGGTGGGATTGCCCTCAGTCTCGGTGCGGCGATCGCGTTTATCCGTTTTCACGGCCGGGTGGGGCTAAGTGGCATACAGTCCTATATGATCGCACTTCTCCTGTTGCTGCTGATTTCCTCCCTCCTGCTGTATATCAGTATGCGGAGAATCGCACCGCGTCCGGTGCGCCGCGGTGGAGCTGCTGGTGCGGATAGGTGAGCGATGTAGTCATTGACCGCGTCGGTGGCACGGTGCCATCAGACTTGTTTCTCTTTGGATGCACATAAAGCAATTCTTGAAAACGAAGACTGTTTATGCTTAAATGTTATCTGATTAGCACTCAGATGTAAGAGGTGAAAGATGAACTGTATCATGATCGGTATCGCCGGTGGTTCAGGCTCCGGCAAGTCTACTTTTACGAATCGTCTTAAGAAGGAATTCGGTGACCAGGTCACCGTTATTTATCATGACAATTACTATAAGTCGAATGATGGTATTCCGTTTGAAGTTCGGCAGAAGGTGAACTATGATCATCCGGACGCGTTTGAAACGGATCTCCTCATCGCGCATCTGAAGGCACTTCGTCGTGGTGAGAGTGTGCAGTGTCCGATTTATGATTATGCACAGCATAATCGTACGCAGGAGACGACGGAGCTTCGACCAAGCAGAATCATCATCATCGAGGGTATTCTCGTCCTCGAAAATCCGGAACTTCGTTCACTTTTCGACATCAAAATATATGTAGAAGCCGATGCTGATGAGCGTATCATCCGTCGCATCATACGTGATGTGAAGGAGCGTGGCCGTCATGTCGAAGATATCTCTGAGCAGTATCTTACGACGGTGAAGCCGATGCACTATCTGTATGTGGAACCGACGAGAGCACTCGCAGACATCGTCATCAACAGTGGTATGAATGATGTTGCCTTCGATCTTATGCGTACGAAGATTCAGAAGATTCTCGATACGCCGGAGAGCGGAGCTGAAGAATAGGCCATCGCGGTCGATCGCGACCGATGAAGGATAAACGCAGTTTGTTAAACGTACACTTTACATGGATGAATGGGAGGTAGCCGCATGCTTTACAACAGTACCCGAGGGGGAGAGAATGGACTTCGCGCATCGGAGGCGATTCTAAAGGGGCTCGCAGCGGATGGTGGTCTTTTCATGCCGGAGAAACTGCCGGTATTTACGAAGTCACTTTCGGAATTAAGCACGCTTTCATATCAGGATCTTGCATATGAAATCATGAAGGAGTTTTTTACGGATTTTACAGAGGAAGAACTTCGACACTGTATTCGTGCGGCGTATGATGAGAAGTTTGAGGATCCGAAGATCGCTCCGCTTGTAAAGAAGGGGGATGCCTGGTATCTGGAACTGTTCCATGGAAAAACCATCGCGTTTAAGGATATGGCGCTTTCCATCCTGCCGCATCTTATGGTGACCAGTGCACGGAAGAATCAGGTGACGGATCGAATCGTGATTCTGACGGCGACCTCCGGTGATACCGGTAAGGCAGCGATGGCTGGCTTTGCAGATGTACCGGGCACTGAAATCATCGTATTTTATCCATACGGCGGTGTTTCCCGCTTCCAGGAGCTTCAGATGCGTACGGAGCCGGGAAAGAATACCCATGCGGCAGCTATCCGTGGTAATTTCGATGATGCACAGACCGGCGTAAAGGAGATTTTCCATGATCAGGCGTTCGCAAAGATGCTGAAGGAGAAGGGCGTCGTACTGAGTTCCGCGAACTCGATCAACATCGGTCGTCTGGTACCGCAGGTTGTGTACTATGTTTATGCGTACGGGCAGATGCTCCAGGCCGGTGATGTCGCAGAGGGTGAGAAGATCAATGTCTGCGTACCGACCGGTAATTTCGGAAATATTCTGGCGGCCTACCTCGCAAAGCACATGGGCGTGCCGATCGAGAAGCTGATTTGTGCATCCAACGAAAACAAGGTATTAACGGATTTCTTCGGTACCGGTGCGTATGATCGGAACCGTCCGTTTATTCTGACCTCGAGCCCATCGATGGATATTCTGATTTCTTCGAATCTGGAGCGTCTCATTTATCTCAGCACCGGCTGTGACAGTGTGAAGACGCGTCAGCTTATGGAGGATCTTCGTACGAAGGGCGTTTATGAAGTGAGCGACGATATGCGTGCGTTTATGTCGGATTTTGTCGGTGGTTTCGCAGAGGAATCCGAGGTCTTCCATACGATCCGTGATCTGAAGGAAACGGTCGGCTATGTACTGGATCCGCACACGGCAGTTGCATCGACGGTCTATAAGCAGTATGCTGAAAAGAGTGGCGATACCCGTAAGACGGTCATCGCATCGACGGCGAGTCCGTTTAAGTTTGCACCGAATGTGATGAAGGCGCTCGGTATCGATGTGGAAAATCAGGATGTGTTCGATGTGATCGATCAGCTGTCGGAGATTTCCGGTGTTCCTGAGCCACGCGCGATTCGTGAGGTACGGAATGCAGAGATTCGCCACAGTGAGGTCTGCGAGATTTCCGAGATGCAGAAGACCGTGGAGAAATTCCTGTTTTCTTAAGACGTCTTTTTCGGATAGCCATCGCAAGAAGATTTGTTTATAATGTACAACGGAAGCGGGAAAAGCAAAATTAGCTTGTCTATGTTTCTGTAGAAATACAATGCAGACCGTGTTAATATATTCACATAGTTTGTATTGCTATATTATAGGAGGAAATAAAATGTTAGTTAACGCTAAGGAAATGCTTGATAAGGCTCTGGCTGGTCACTATGCAGTACCGCAGTTCAACATCAACGATCTTGAGTGGACCAAGTCTGTACTTCTGGCTTGTGAGGAAGTGCAGTCTCCGGTTATTCTCGGTGTATCTGAGGGTGCTGGTAAGTACATGACCGGTTTCAAGACGGTTGCTGCGATGGTAAAGGCAATGGTTGAGGAGCTTGGTATCACCGTTCCGGTTGCACTTCACCTTGATCACGGTACATATGACGGTGCCAAGGCATGCATCGAGGCCGGTTTCAGCTCCATCATGTTCGACGGTTCACACTATGACATCGACGAGAATGTTGCGAAGACCACTGAGCTTGTAAAGCTTGCACACGAGCATGGCGTCAGCCTCGAGGCTGAGGTCGGCGGTATCGGCGGTGTAGAGGATGGTGTTACCTCTTCTGGTGAGAAGGCAAATCCAGACGAGTGCAAGCGCATCGCAGATCTCGGCGTTGATTTCCTGGCTGCTGGTATCGGCAACATCCATGGTGTATATCCTGCTGATTGGGAGGGTCTTGATTTCGACGTCCTCGCAGCCATCAAGGATAAGATCGGTGATCTTCCGCTTGTTCTTCACGGTGGTTCCGGTATTCCGGATGATCAGATTCAGAAGGCAATCTCACTTGGCGTTTCCAAGATCAATGTAAACACCGAGCTTCAGATCGTGTTCGCAAAGGCAACCAGAGCTTACATCGAGGCTGGTAAGGATCTTCAGGGCAAGGGCTATGATCCTCGTAAGCTTCTGAAGCCGGGTGCAGAGGCTATCATCGAAGAGTGCAAGGCTCGTATTGCTGTATTTGGCTCAGCACACAAGGCTTAAAAACGGTTATTTATAGAACCTGTCTCTGTTTCAGGGACGGGTTCTTTTCACGCACTATGTTCTTCCTTTCATAGGGGAGTAGAAGGAGACAATGAATGAGTGAAGTTTTAAATGTTACGGAAATTTTCGGCGAAGATGTCTTTAATGACAAGGTGATGCAGGAGCGTCTTCCGAAGGCAGTGTATAAGAATCTGAAGAAGACGATCACAGAGGGCTACGAGCTGGATCCGACCATCGCAGATGCGGTTGCACAGGCGATGAAGGAGTGGGCACTGGAAAATGGTGCGACACACTATACCCACTGGTTCCAGCCACTGACCGGTATCACCGCTGAGAAGCATGATTCGTTTATTTCGGCTGCAGATGCAGATGGTAAGGTCATCATGGAGTTTTCCGGTAAGGAGCTCGTTCGCAGTGAGACCGATGCATCTTCTTTCCCATCTGGTGGTCTTCGTGCGACCTTCGAGGCGAGAGGCTATACGATCTGGGATTGCACGAGTCCTGCCTTCCTTCGTCGGGAGGGAGAGCACGGCGAAATCGTAACACTTTGCATTCCGACCTCTTTCTGCTCCTTCGGTGGTGAGGCACTGGATACGAAGACACCGCTTCTTCGTTCGATGCAGGCGATCAATGTGCAGGCACTTCGTATTCTTCGCCTGTTCGGTAATACGACGTCGAAGTCTGTAAAACCATCGGTCGGCGCAGAGCAGGAGTACTTCCTGATCGATCGTAATAAATATCTGAAGCGGAAGGATCTTATCTATACCGGCCGTACACTGTTCGGTGTTATGCCGGCGAAGGGACAGGAACTGGATGACCACTACTTCGGTTCGATCCGTCATCGCATCGCTGCCTTCATGCGTGATGTTGATGTACAGCTTTGGAAGCTGGGTGTGACTGCGAAAACTGAACATAATGAGGTTGCGCCGGCACAGCATGAGCTGGCACCGGTATATGATGAGGCAAATCTTGCAGTTGATCATAACCAGCTGGTGATGGAGGTTATGAAGAAAACGGCGCCACGTCATGGACTCGAGTGTCTCCTTCATGAGAAGCCGTTTGCAGGTGTCAATGGCTCCGGTAAGCATAACAACTGGTCTCTGGTAACGGATGATGGCATTAACCTGATGAATCCGGGGGAAACACCACATGAGAACATTCAGTTCCTGCTGGTGCTTGCCTGCGTACTGGCAGCCGTAGATAAGCATGCGGATCTTCTACGTCTGAGTGCAGCGGATGTCGGAAATGAGCACCGTCTCGGTGCGGATGAAGCACCACCAGCGATCGTATCTGCATTTATCGGCACCCAGCTGGAGGATGTCGTAGAACAGCTGATCGGTACCGGCTATGCGACCCAGTCGAAGCAGGGAAAGATCCTTCCGACCGGTGTCAATACTATGCCGGATCTCTATGCAGATGTAACGGATCGTAACCGTACATCACCGTTTGCATTTACGGGAAATAAATTTGAGTTCCGTATGGTCGGATCGGCAGAATCCATCGCAAGTGCCAACATCATCCTCGATTCCATCGTGGCAGAGCAGTTTAAGGAAGCTGCGGATGTTCTGGAGAAGGCAGAGAATTTCAACGATGCCTGCCATGATTACATCAAGAAGCTGCTGACCGAGCATCAGCGCATCATCTTTAACGGCAACGGCTATTCTGAGGAATGGGTTGAGGAAGCAGAGCGCAGAGGCCTTCCGAATCTTCCGTCCATGGTGGATGCGATTCCGGCACTGACGACGGAGAAGGCGGTGAAGCTCTTTAAGGAATTTGGTATTTATACGAAGTCCGAGCTTGTGAGCCGTGAGGAAGTCGAGTATGAGCAGTACTCAAAGGTCATCAATATCGAAGCGCGTGCGATGATCAACATCTCCGGAAAGCAGATTATTCCGGCGGTTATTCACTACACAACGCGTCTTGCGGATTCGATTCGTAAGGTGAGTGAGGCATGTCCGGAGGCAGACGTATCGGTTCAGAAGAATCTTCTGATGCATGCGTCGAAGTTGCTCTGTGATATGGAACAGGCAAGAACGAAGCTTCTTCAGGATGTCGAGCTGTATGGTCCGGAGAAGAATGCAGAGAAGAAGGCTCGTGCATATCATGATACGATCGTGCCGGATATGCGTGCACTTCGTACACCGGTAGATGAGCTCGAGCAGATCGTAGATAAGGACCTGTGGCCGTATCCAAGCTATGGTGATATGATCTTCGAGGTTTCAGAGCCGTAATGTAACATCGGCGGAGAGTGCGTAGCAGTCATCTGGTTTTCGAGCCATCCGAGCACAACGTAATTTGATGCTGGCGCAGAGAGTGCTCCAGTGCACCGGACGCCTGTGGTGAAAAAATCTGGCTAGTGGGCGAATGCACGAAACACAATACGCCTGCATTATAAAAATCTGAAATTGGACCCTTAAGAAACACCAGGCTCCTTCCAATTGACGAGTTTTCATGATGAAAACATCGTCGTCGGAAGGCGTGCTGAGGTAAATGTACCAAGTGTTTCTAAAGGGTCCCATTTTGATTTTTATGGCCTCGGCGCATGGTTCTGTTTGAAGCCATATATCATCCAAATAGGACAATGCTGAAATTTAAAAATCAGCTCATGAGTGAAAGTCGACAATGCTGAAATCTGAAAATCTGCTTATGAGTGTTTGAAAATATTGAAATCGACAGGGTTCTGTGCTATTGTGTTCAAATATAGATATTAATACGAAATAATGAACATAAAACAGGCGATGGTGTTTAAAAATAGCGAGCAATAAGATTATAACCAGCAAGCAACAAACTGGTTACTGTTCAAATGTGGTTATGTCAAGGCGTGGCTTGGCGGACAGCAGCCGGAAGCCATACGAAGAGACCGTGTAAAATCAAGCCAGGTCCCCTTAGCGGCACTTGGTACTATTTTCCTTAGCACCCTCTGCAACGCTGAG
>CAKQWR010000054.1 GCA_934279105.1 uncultured Oribacterium sp.
CCGTACTCGCGAAGCATCTCGTACAGGCTGCAAAGCTTCAGATGAATCTCGCACCGATCGACGACAGCGCCGACGAGTATCTGTCTTAACAACTAAAAACAGGAACCCCGGCGGAATACTCCACCGGGGTTTTCTATATCGATCCACGATTCTGAACGTTTTCAGTAGACAAACGCTCGAAAAAATCGTCTTCCATCGTAGATCCGCACAAATTATGCCAGTTCTCCCAGCACCTGTTCCAGTTTTTCCTTCATCGCATCGATATGCTCATGCTCGATGACGAGTGGCGGTACGAAACGAACGGTGTTATGCTCTGCCGCAATCAGAATCACGTGCTGCTCGAGCAGCATCTTCCGGACGATTTCGCCGGCCGGTACCGATGGTGCAAACTCGAGCCCCTGTATCAGACCCATGCCACGATGGTCCTTCACCATATCCGGAAACGCAGCGCGCACTTCATCCAGTGCCTTCCAAAGGTACTCGCCTTGTGTCTTCGCATGGCCCGGGATATCTGCTTCTTTAAACACATCCAGTACCGCAGAGGCTGCTGCGCAGACAAACGGATTCCCTCCGTAGGTAGACCCATGGTCTCCCGGCTGCATCGCACTTGCTGCTTCTCCACAGGCGAGAAACGCTCCCATCGGCACACCATTGCCGAGGGCCTTCGCAACCGTCAGCACATCCGGCTTAACGCCATACGCCTGCCATGCAAACATGGAACCCGAGCGTCCCATACCGCACTGGATTTCATCGAGAATCAGCAGCAGATCATGCTCGTCGCAGAGCTGCCGTACGCCCTTCAGAAACGCCTCCGTCGCCGGATAAATACCACCCTCACCCTGAATCGTCTCCATGATGATCGCACCGGTGTTCTCATTGATCTGTGCCTTCACAGAATCGAGATCGTTGAAGTTTGCGAAGCGCACACCACCGATCAATGGTTCAAACGGTGCACGGTAGTGCTCCTTTCCGGTCACACTCACGGCACCCATCGAACGACCATGGAAGGAGCCCTGCATCGCGATGATCTCGCAACCGGCCTTGCCCTTATTGTAGTGGTAGCGACGCGCGATCTTCAGTGCGCCCTCAACCGCCTCCGTTCCGGAATTTGTAAAGAACACACGATCCATCTCACTCGCCTGAAGCAGCTTCTCCGCCGCCTCGATAGACGGCTCATTATAGAAAAGGTTCGAGGTATGCAGCAGTCCCTTATCGATCTGCTCCTTCATCGCCTGATTTACCAGCACGTTGCCATACCCAAGACCCGCAACCGCGATACCCGCGCCGAAATCGAGGTATGCGTGTCCACCCGCATCGTAGAGCTCGACGCCCTTCGCGTGATCAAACGCAACTGGAAAACGGTTGTAGGTCTTGTACAGCACCTGCTCGCCCTCCGCCACGAGGCGGTCATTTACGATATTTCCTTTTACGATGGAATCATCCATAAATTTCATTTTATTCACCCTTATCTATTCATCCGCCGTGTTTTTCGGCCCATGCACGCTCACAGCACCCACCCGTACAGCAGCTGCAGGCGCTACGCATTCCGTGCCTTTCCTGACATCATCAGAACCAGGCGTCGATCGATTTCTCAATCATCGTGCCGATGCCCTGATTCGTGAAGATTTCAAGAAGCAGACAGTGCGGCACACGTCCATCCAGGATATGTACACGGTTCACACCCTTCTTCATCGCATCGATGCAGTTCTGAATCTTCGGCAGCATACCACCGACCAGCTCACCGGCATCCATCATCTCCTGTGCCTTTTCGATGGAAAGCGTGGCGATGAGTGAGCTCTTATCATTGAAATCCTTATAGACGCCCTCAACATCTGTAAGAAACGCAAGCTTCTCTGCATGCATCGCGGCCGCAATCGCACAGGCAGCGTCATCTGCGTTGATGTTGTAGCTCTGGCCACGCTCATCGAAACCGATCGGACAGATGACCGGAATAAATCCGTCATTCAGAAGATCGTCAATGATGGTTGTATCCACGCCGACGATGTCACCGACGTAGCCGATGTCCTCCCCCTTCGAATACTTCTTTACACACTTCAGGAGATTTCCGTCCTTACCGGAGATACCGACGGCTTTTCCACCGAGGTTGTTGATCAGCTGGACCAGGGATTTGTTGACCTTGTTCAGCACCATCTCCGCAATTTCCATCGTATCTTCATCGGTCACACGAAGTCCATTCACGAAATGTGGTTCCATGCCGACCTTGCTGATCCACTTCGAAATTTCCTTACCACCCCCATGAACGATGATCGGCTTTAAGCCAACCAGCTTCAGGATCGCCACATCCTGCATGACATGCTTCTTCAGGTTTTCGTCGGTCATGGCAGATCCCCCATACTTTACGACGACAACCTTATCCTGAAATTTCTGAATGTATGGCAGCGCCTCGACGAGGGTCGCCGCCTTATCCATGATTTTATTCTCGATACCCATGTTAACTCCTGTAATCCGCGTTGATGTTCACGTATTCATGCGTGAGGTCACAGCCCCAGGCGGTCGCCTCTTCCGTGCCCTCATTCATCTCAATGAGCGCGGTCACCTCCTGATAACCGAGAATCTCGGACGCATAATCCTCATCGAAATCAAGCGGCATTCCCTGCTTGAAGACCTGAATCTTGCCGATGTCGTTAACGAAATACAGATTCACCTTATTCGGATCGAAGCTTGCGCCACTATATCCCATCGCGCAGAGCACACGTCCCCAGTTTGCGTCACGTCCATAGATAGCCGCCTTCGTCAGTGTCGAAGAAACAACCGAACGTGCGAGAGTCCTCGCCTCCTGCTTGTCTTTTGCCTGTGTGACATGCACGGTAAAAAGATGGGATGCCCCCTCTCCATCTGCCGCCATCTCACGTGCCAGGGTCTTCGTCACCTGCATGAGCGCCGTCTTGAAGTTCTCAAAATCCTCTCCCTCACTGTCGATGACTGGATTTTCAGCCGCACCGTTTGCGAGGATGACACAGGTATCATTCGTCGAGGTATCCCCATCGACCGAAATCATGTTAAACGTATCCACAACATTTTCGCTGAGTGCCTTCTGCAGGAGTTCCTTCGTAATGCATACATCTGTCGTCAGGAAGCAGATCATCGTACACATCTGTGGATGAATCATACCGGAGCCCTTCGTCATGCCGCCAAGATGGACCTTCTTACCACCAAGCGTGAACTCCAGTGCAAACTCTTTGTTCGTCGTATCGGTGGTCATGATGGCCTTGCTGGCTGCGGTTGCTGCCGCCTCATTCGCCTCGAGTTTCGGAACCATCTCATAAATTGCATTTTTCATCTTATCGATGGGAAGCTGAAGACCGATGATACCGGTAGATGCAAGCAGGATGGAATCCGCTGAAATCACCTGGCCGAAGGCTTCTGCCGTGGCATCCGCCTCCTCCTTGCATATATCAAGTCCCATCTGGCCTGTGCAGGCATTTGCGATACCGGAATTGATTACGGCCGCATGTACCGGTCTGCCACTGGCCACCAGCTCACGATCCCAGAGAACCGGAGCAGCCTTCACAACATTGCTCGTAAATGTACCTGCGACAACGCACGGCTTCTCTGAAAAAATCATCGCCATATCATCTCGACGCTTCGACTTGATCTTCGCAGCAGTTGCTGCTGCCATAAATCCCTCGGCAGCACAGATGCCACCCTTGACTGCTATCATTTCCATAACTACTCCCATTCTATCTTTCCATCCGCTCTATGCCTGATTGCATTTTATGTGTTCTTTATAATCGTTTCGAGCCCGATTCGGTATGGATGGATTCCGTAATCGAGCTCGATAAAACATCTTGCTTATGACTGGTTCTGTTTTTACTTGGTATTTTTAAGATTCTGCACTTCCAGCAGCTTCATCGCCCGTACCTTCTCCGGAAGGCCGAAAAGAGTGATGAATCCGGATGCATCATGGTGATCATACATGCTGCCCGTCGTGAAGGATGCAAGCGACTCATTATAAAGTGAATATGGTGAAGTCGTTCCGGCCTTGATGATGTTGCCCTTATAGAGCTTCATCTTCGTCGTACCGGTCACATACTTCTGTGTGCTGGCAACGAAGGCCTGAAGTGCCTCACGAAGCGGATCAAACCACTTGCCCTCGTAAACCACCTGTGAGAACTTCACATCTACCATGTTCTTAAACTCCATGGTCTGACGATCCAGGATGAGCTCTTCGATCTGCTTATGTGCCTCCATAAGAATCGTAAGGCCCGGTGTCTCATATACGCCACGACTCTTCATGCCGACAACTCGATTCTCGACGATGTCGATGATACCGATACCATTTTCGCCGCCCAGCTTGTTAAGCGCAAGGATGATGTCCTTCACGCTCATCTTCTGTCCGTTCAGTTCAACCGGGACACCATCCTCCCACTTGATTTCTACATCCGTTTCATGATCCGGTGCCTTCTCCGGTGTCACGGAAAGCATCAGCATGTGGTCGTAGTTCGGCTCCTGAGATGGATCCTCGAGCTCGAGGCCCTCATGAGAAATATGTACGAGGTTCCGGTCACGACTGTATGAATTGTCCTCGGAGAACGTCAGTGGAATACCCTTTGATTTAATATAGTTATACTCATCTTCACGTGACTGGAAGGTCCAGATATCGGTCATACGCCACGGAGCGATGATGTCGAGATCCGGAGCCAGTGCCTTAATCGCCAGCTCGAAACGAATCTGATCGTTTCCCTTACCGGTAGCGCCATGGCAGATAGCCTTCGCCCCTTCCTTTCGTGCGATCTCAACAAGCTTCTTCGCAATCGCCGGACGTGCCATCGATGTACCGAGAAGGTACTTATTCTCGTAGGTAGCATTGGCCTCGAGACACGGAAGTACATAATGATTGCAGAAATCCTCTGTGATATCCTCGATGTACAGCTTCGATGCGCCAGAAATCTTTGCACGCTCCGCAAGACCATCCAGCTCATTGCCCTGTCCGACATCGACGCAGCAGCAGATAACTTCATAACCGAAGGTCTCCTTCAGCCATGGTACGATGCAAGTCGTGTCCAGACCACCTGAGTAAGCCAGAACGACCTTCTCCCCCTGTGTATGATTCTTTGGTGCAAGATTACTCATAATATTTTCTCCTCTATAAACGCCCCGATGCATAAAATGCATCTATGGAGGCACCCCTCATTTACGATGTCGTTATCATACGCCATCAAAAAGCAGATTGCAAGCACAACATTGCATGTTTATGCATTTAATCTTACATTAATATCCGTTTTTATGCACATAATGTGTATATTATAGTAGATATAACTCATTAATATACATTGCGAGCAGGAGTAAAAAAAGGAAACATCCATTCTGAAGGTTCTGCACTGCAATCATCCATACTCAAAAAGACCATTCGAGTATGCGGCTCAAATGGTCTTTTATTACAGTTCAGCGAAGTGTGCGCATCGCAAGCTCTCCGCCATCTACATTCCGTTGTCTATCTCGGCCCCCTCGAGCAGGGCGCCCGGTGCGCCCATCGTCTTTCGGTTCCGCACACAGGTTTCCAGCGAGATCGCTTCGTAAATATCCGGATCGATCTGGTCGCACACAGTATGATACTCGTTCAGCGTCAGATCATCGAGCGCGCAGTTCTTCTCCTCACAGAGAAGCACCAGCTCGCCGACGATACCATGCGCCGTACGGAACGGCACACCTTTCCGCACGAGATAATCCGCAACATCTGTTGCATTTGTAAAGCCAAGCTTCGCGGAATCCTCCATACGTGCCTTATTCCACGTCATCGTCGCCAGCATGTCCTTCATAAGAATCACCGAATTCTGTACGGTATCCATCGCATCGAAGGCCAGCTCCTTATCCTCCTGCATATCCTTATTATACGCAAGTGGCAGCCCCTTCATCACCGTAAGAAGACTCATCAGCGCACCATACACCCGACCACTCTTTCCACGAATCAGCTCCGCAATATCCGGATTTTTCTTCTGTGGCATGATGCTGGAACCCGTCGAATATTTATCCGAAATCTTTACAAACTTATATTCATTCGAATTCCAGATACAGATTTCCTCACTCAGACGACTTAAGTGCATCTGAATCGTCGCAAGGTCGAACAGATACTCAAGAAGATAATCACGGTCCGAAACCGAATCCATCGAGTTCTCGGTCGGTTTCCGGAAGCCCAGCTTCTTTGCTGTATACGCACGATCAAGCGGATAGGTCGTACCGGCAAAAGCGCCTGCACCGAGCGGGCACTCGTTCAGGCGATCACGTGTATCCCCGAGACGACTGACATCGCGAAGAAACATCTCACGATACGCCCCCATGTGGTGTGCCAGTGTCGTCGGCTGTGCCTTCTGAAGATGCGTGAACCCCGGCATGTAGGTCGCTCGATTCTCCGCCATGATTCCCTCTACGGTAGCAAGCAGTGCCTGCATATGTCCCATCATCTCATCGATGTGGTCGCGTGTATACATTTTCATATCGAGTGCCACCTGATCATTCCGGCTCCGTCCCGTATGAAGACGCTTACCCGGCTCTCCGATTCGCTCCGTCAGTTCTGCCTCTACGAAGCTGTGAATATCCTCGGCATCCCCCTCGATCTTCAGCTTTCCGTCCTCGACGTCCTGAAGAATTCCCTGAAGTCCGGTTACGATTGACGCACTATCCTCCGTAGAAATGATTCCCTGACGGCCCAGCATCTCTGCATGTGCGATCGAACCGGTCATATCCTGCCGATACATGCACTTATCAAAGCTCAGGGATTCATTGAATTCCTCTGTCCGCTTATCTTCTGCCTCTGTAAATCGTCCACCCCAAAGTTTCATCGTTCCCCCTATCAGCGCTTGCGCGTCTCTCAATCTTCATCAAGTGTTATAATCTCGAGATCCGGATCTACAGAATCCAGATTCCATGCAGTCTCATCGCTTTCATCCGCCGGCGTCTCTGCATCGAGGCCTTCTTCCGGCTCTACACTGATTTCTTCCGGCTCTTCCGCCAGTGTATCCTCATCAGCCTCTTCTTCCGGCGCTACGTCGATTTCCTCAGCAGCCTCCGGTAATGTTGTTTCATCGGCAACTCCTTCCGGCTTTACAACAATTTCTGCAGATGTCTCCGGTAGTGTCCCTTCCTCGGCCTCTCCTTCCGGCTTAACGCAGGCATCCTCTGCAGTCTCCGAAAAAGCCTTTTTATCAAGCGTTTGTTTTACGTGCGTACGCAACAGGCCATAACGGCGTGTGAACAGCCAGATAGCAAGCAGGAGTACGAGACTCAGCGCCGTGATGATACCGCCGATCGTGAGTCCCTGCGGCATAAAACGCAGCTCGACCGTATGCGTGCCCGGTGTCAGTTCGATTCCGATAAAGGTATCTTTCACTTCGGTAATGTCCGTCTCGACGCCATCCACAAAGGCCTTCCAGCCCGGATCATACGGGATACTCGTCATCATCATGCCGCCGTTCTCCGTCGTCATCGTACCGCCCAGCTTCGTATCCTTCCAGCTCGTCAGCTCCAGGCCCTCGTTCTGCAGCACATCCTGCACCTCGCGAAGCGCATTGTAATCAAAACGATATACATCGGCCGAAACGCTCTGCCCTTCCGTTTTACTATGGAGCGTTACCGTTTCACCCGCTTCCAGATACCCAAGCTCCAGAAAGAATCCTCGGTCAACATTGTTGAAGTTCTTTTCTGTATATCCGTAGCTTGCATTGACCTGTTTCACAAGCGCATTGCTTACATAGGCATAGTACTCACCTGCCTGATCCGCCGTAAACGTATAGTCTGCACCATAAAACTCGCCCAGCACACTGATCAGTACCGGATCACAGCCCAGCGCTTCACACAGGCTGTTCTGCGCAAGTGCCGGCGTACCAGCATTGACGCTCCACGCATCCAGCGCTTCTTCTGAAAGCATATAGCCTGCCGGCAGTGAAAAATCCGTCTCATAGATGCTGGTCGTTCCGGAGCCTGCGACATAGCTGAGCCCTGTTTCGCCCGGTGCCTGCGGTTCCTCTGAATAGATGCCGTATTTTACAGACATCAACATATTCATCAGCGGCGTGGAGCCAGTGATGGAGTAAGCGTTGGTGGAGGCTTCCATGCCCATACGCTTGAAGAAATCCGAGCAGTGGGCATAGGCGGTTGACGAAAAGAGAGAAACACTTGGAAAGTTCATCCATGCACCATCGTCCTTCGTCTTCCGTGTGACCTTTTCGAAACGGTAGAAGCCATCATCATCGCTTCGAATCTCCTGTACCAGCTTTTCTACATCCTTGTTATCACTGACATATGCAGTTCTCGATGTGGTCGTCACGGAAGTCACCGCCATATTCAGCGTGGCTTCCACAGAAATAACCACCAGCATGCCGATGGCGGTATAACGTCGCGAGAGCCGGTTCACCTTATCTGTATACAGGAAATAGTAATACAGAAGCACAAACAGTGCGGTGAGATAAAACACACTGAAGTGAATCGCATCATCCGTCACGACCTTCTGCGCGATCAGACAAAACGCGATGGCCATCCCGAAGGAAGCATTGACCTCCCGTACGGAGCTGGCATCCCGATGGATAAAGGCTTCATAGCAGAGCACGAGGATAAGGAAAATATATATGAAACTCTGACGACATGGAAGTGAATTTGGGTAATGGAAGCCATGCCATATGAAATTCAGGATGTTCACACTGAAACTAAGGTAAAAGAACACCAGCAGAAAACCATGCACGACCTTTTCGCGAATCGAGATTTTACGATTCATAAAATACAGCGGAAGCAAAAGGAAAACGATCCCACCGGCATAAATGTTCGGCCAGTGATCAAGCCCCTGCTCGGTCTCAACGAACGGCATATGCCGTGCAAACATATCGATGATGGCGAAATACTGCGTAGCGGTCTGTGGAAAATTGAAATCACTCGATGCCGTCATCTGTAGTGCGAAGATTTCCGGCAGCAGTGTCACCGCCGCGAGGCCACCTGCAATCAGTGAATAAATGGCGAAACGAAAAATACGAATGCCGACCTCGCGTGGATTTTTCATCCCCTCCAGTACATTCAGACAGATAAAATAAATGACCATAAAAATGCAGGTCATAATGGAAATATAGTAATTCGAAAGGATGGAAAGTCCGAGCGTAATCACATAGAGCATGCCACTCTCACCACGCACGAGTTTCTCCAGTCCCAGCATGATCAGCGGAAAAAGGACGATACAGTCAAGCCACATAAGGTTCCAGCTGTAAGCGGAAATGTACCCGGACATCGCATACAGAATCGCGATGAAGCAGCATCCGTACATCCTCTTCGGGAAACGGCACCGAAGATAATAGCACATCGAAACGCCGGCGAGTCCGATCTTCACCACGATCATATACGTCATGAATTCGAGAATCAAGCCCTTCGGGCAGAGAATCAGAAGCCAGTTCAGCGGGCTCGCCAGATAGTATGCATACAGCGCACTGAAATTAATGCCGAGGCCGACATCCCAGCTGTACAGCAACGAACCACCGGTACGGAGTTTATGGTGAAACTCAGAAAAAAACGGTGCATACTGATGATACATATCCGTGCGCAGAAACGTTTCCTGTCCAAATGGAAAAATCCCACGGAAAATGAAAATCAGAATCATCGCCATAACCGGTATGATAAACGATATGAGATAGGCTTTTCGGCCCTGCTGTGTGCACTTTGTCATCTTGCTCTACTCCTTCGCTTTTCCAAAAACGAGAAACTTACTGAAAACATAATTCAGGACCGTCACCACAACCTGCACGAGCAGCTTTGCGATTTTATCATTCATATAAAGCAGCGTAACGGATACAAACATAATCAGCATATCGAGGAGCAGTGTACCCACACGTGCCATGTAAAAGCGCACAGCCTCTTCTCGAATCTGTGTGCTGTGGCTCTCAAATACAAATTTCCGGCTTGCGAAATATGCAAATGTAACCGCGGCGATCCACGAGAGAATATTTGCAAGCTGAAGCAAAATCGGATTCGTCGGATCCAGAATCGTCAGTACCAGCCCATAATACACGCCGAGGCTCACCACCGTCGTAAGTACTCCGACCATCAGATAACGTATGATTTCCTTATAACGTATATATAAAGTATATAAGCATTTCATTTTAAACTCCCCTGCGCCCGGCTGCTACAGAAAAGCACATCTATTCTACAGCTTTTCCATCCCTGTATGTATACAATGCAGCACTCGCCAATACGGTAGAGTATACAAAAATCCAGTATTCTTAGCAAGAAGCTTGCCGTTTCTATCCTGCGATCTCGTTACCGTTCCGATGTGGGCCAGATGGCAGCTCTATAGATTGTGCAAAATTGACTTTCGGAAAATCCATTTTTGATGTAAACTTATTGTAATATGTGGTTAACTGAAGAATGCCGGGCTCCGGTGTTCATGGCACGCGCAAGTCTTATAAATTGCGTCTCATTCGCGTGAAAGGACGAATGGCAAGAATTTGAAAAGAAGGAGGACTTATGTTTTTTCAGCCAGGTGAATATGTCATTTACGGATGTAAGGGTGTTCACAGAATAATGGATCGAGTGATGCTGGCAATGGACAGTACGGCCAGCGAAAAGGAGTATTACGTTATGCAACCATGCGGAAAGACGGATGGTTCCGTATATGCGCCGGTGGATGCAGAAAAAACGAATATGCGTCGTATCATGACGCGCGAAGAAGCCGAGCAGCTGCTTCGTACAGCCCCCACTATACAGCTTCTGGATTTCCATAATCGGAAACTGCTCGAGGAGGCCTGCAAGGAGTGCATCCGAAGCTGTGATCCGGAAGAACTCATGCGTGTCATCCGAACCCTGTACATACGGAAACAGGAACGTCTCCGTCAGGGAAAGAAAATGACGCTGACCGACATTCATTATATGGAACAGGCTGAAAACATATTATACATGGAGCTCTCCATCATCTTTGATCGACCGAAGGATGAGATCCCGGCCTTTATCCAGGAGACCATCGACCAGACGCTTCAGAACGCATGAGTCGAAGACGCGTAGAGCGCTCGCGGTCCTGCGCACCGATAGTTCAAAAGTTGACGCAGACAAGAAATCCCACGAGGGCGGCGATGCATGACGTCTGACACGAGAGCTGTAAAATCAAATCGGACCATTTAGAATCACTTGGAAATTTTTTCCTTAGCACCTCCTGCAACGCGGAGTTTTTATCAAAAAAACTCCGCGATTGCAGGAGGCCTAGTGATTCTTCATGGTCCGATTTATGATTTTACCACCGAGTGACAAATCGTCATGCAACGCCGCCGCTCGTGGGATTCCTTATCCGCATCGGATTTTGAATACGG
>CAKQWR010000055.1 GCA_934279105.1 uncultured Oribacterium sp.
GTCGATTGCAGAGGGCCTACCGGCTCTTCGGATTCGTTTTTTATATTTTCACGCCGCAGTGCAACTGACAGAAAGGACGGCCCTTCCCCCCTACGGCACGTATTCCATCACAGCAGGCCCTGGCGAACGAGGGTCTCGAACGCCTGCATTTCATCGGTGACCCACTTATCTTTATGGAAGAAGATCTGCCGGTACATCGTCATGTCGAAATCGTCGACCTTGATTTCACGAAGCTCGCCACGTTCGATGGAATCCTGTACGGAAAAAGCCGGCAGGAAAGAAATGCCATGGTTTTCCTTCACGAGACGAATCAGTACCTCGGTGTTTCCGGTCTCGAAGAAAGGATGGATCTGCATGCGCTCTGCTGCGAGATGCTGTTCCAGCGCATAGCGGTAGTTTGCATCCTTCTCGGTCAGGAAGAAGCGGAGATCGACGAGATCTGCGAGGTGTACATGGGAGACAGAGCCCACGCGCTTCTCACCTGGAATCTCCATCTCGGAGCTTGCGACGAAGATGATCGGCTCTGGCTCTTCGAGAATCTTTACCCAGTTCTTATCGTAGACCCGACGGTCCAGGAAATAGACCACATCGACGAGATTATGCTCAAGCATATCGGTGAGCTCCTTCGGCGAGCCGGTCTTGATTTCCAGTGAGATTTCCGGATGCTCCTGGTAGAAATACTTCACGACGTTCGGAATCTTATAGGTCAGAAGAGACTCGAGCGAGCCGATGCGAAGCTTATGCTCCTGCAGCTTTGAGTTGCCGAGTGCAGTGTGGACATCATCTACCCGACGGAGGATTTCATTGGCATACTGCAGAAACTCACGGCCCGGCGGTGTCAGCACGACACGACGACCAACACGATCGAAGAAACGAGTGTTAAATTCCTGCTCCAGCTGACGAATCTGAATCGTCACCGCTGCCTGTGTATAGCCGAGGGCCTCTGCTGCCTTCGAAAAGCTCTGCATCTCTACGATTTTGACAAAAGAAGTTAACTGACGAATTTCCATAACCATATCCTTTCCGCCTGCATTTCTTCTTTCTATTATAATTGAGAATGCGTGAGTATACAATAAAAATATAAATTATTTTTATCGATTGAATAAAGCCTATCTAGTGAAACATGCGACTTTACGCGGCTTTATGGCTTGTTATCTACCTGCGCAGGTATTAAAATCATTTATAGATTTTATTCGTTCGAAGGAGACACAGATATGGACGTTTTTGATATTATCGGGCCCGTGATGATCGGTCCGTCGAGTTCACATACCGCGGGCGCATGTCGCCTGGGACGTGTGGCCAACAAGTTAATGGATGGAAAGAAGCCGGCACGCTGCGATATTCAGCTTTCCGGCTCGTTTTCACGTACAGGACGCGGCCACGGTACAGACCGTGCCATCGTGGGCGGCATCATGGGCTTCGAAACCGATGACACCCGTATCCGAGATGCGCTGGGAATTGCGAAGAAAGAGGGCATCGAAATCAATTTTATTCATGAAGATATCCCGAATGCGCATCCGAATACTGCGCGGATCACATATTACCTGCCGAACGGGAAAAGCGGGTATATGCAGGGGGCCAGCGTCGGGGGCGGAAATATCCGCATCGACAACATCAACGGCATGGAGGTGACCTTCTCCGGCGACAAGGAAACCATCCTCGTGCTGCATCGCGATGTACCAGGCGTGATTGCAAACGTAACCAACCTCATGCACCTCATGTACAGTGACATCAACATCGGTGCGTTCCAGCTGAGCCGACGCGAGAAAGGCGGCGAGGCTCTGATGACCATCGAAGCTGATTCCGTTCCACCAGAGAAAATCACCGAAGACATCCGCCAGACTCCAGATGTCCTGAACTGTCTGCTGATTCACAAGATCTGATGCTAAGGCCTTCAAACAAAAACGCACCGGTGCTTGCACCGAAGTGCGTTTTTACTTGAAGGCCGCCCGACATGAGGATGTAGCGATTTTTCTTTTTAGAAAAATCAGCGGAATCCGAATGTCGACAGGATTGCGATAGCTTCGAAGAAGCAAAGCAATCCGTAGCATCAAGATAATAAAAAAGGAGATTCCCATGCTGAAATATAATTCGATCGCTGAGCTCATCGAGGCCGCGAAGAAAGAAAATAAAAAAATTTCCGAGCTTGTGCTGGTGGATCAGGCGGCAGGTGCCGAAGTCGATCCGGAGGTACTGTATGCGCGGATGGAGAAGAACTTCGACGTCATGTGTGAGGCCGTCGAGTCCGGTTCCGAGAAGGACCAGGTATCGATGTCCGGACTTACCGGCGGTGAAGGCTATCATATGTTTGACTACGCGAAGCGTACCGAGGGTGGCCTTTGCGGCAGCTTCATAACCGGTGCGATGGCACGGGCGCTCAGTGTGGCTGGGTGCAATGCTTCCATGGGGCGCATCGTCGCGAGCCCGACGGCTGGCTCCTGCGGTATTCTTCCAGGCTGCCTCGTTTCTTTATATAAGGAAGGTAAAGCAAAGAAGCGCGATATCGTGATGTCTATGTTCACATCCGGTGCCTTCGGCATGGTGATTGCGAAAAACGCATCGATTGCCGGTGCGACCGGTGGCTGTCAGGCAGAATGTGGAAGTGCAGCCGGCATGGCCGCCGCCGCTCTCGTTGAGCTTATGGGCGGAAGCCCGGACATGTGTGGTGATGCGCTGGCTATCGCCATCGCAAACCAGCTCGGCCTCGCATGCGACCCTGTCGCCGGCCTCGTCGAGATTCCATGCATCAAACGTAACGTCTCCGGCGTCATGATCGCCTTTTCCAGCGCCGACATGGTCCTCGCAGGCATCAAGGCCTATATCCCGGCTGACGAGTGCATCGGCGCGATGCAGTCCGTCGGTGATATGATGAACAGCGCCCTGAAAGAAACCGCCGGCGGCGGCCTCGCCGCCACCCCAACCGGTCGCAAACTAAAAGAAAAAGTCTTTGGAGCGGAGGAGTAATTATCAGATTACTCCGTAGCGAAATCCCACCGAGCTGTGCTCGGTGCCCGAAGGGCTAACGCTGGCAAACCGAAGGCCAGCGTTAGGGCAGGAGGAGTAATCATCAGATTACTCCGTAGCGAAATCCCACCGAGCTGCACCTTCGCTTTATAAAAAAGTGATAATTTAGTTTTCATATCTATCACGCTGTGTTATAGTCTCATGTGATTTCTGTTTGTTTTTATAGAAAAGGGGATTTTTATGAGTGATGAAAAGATGAAAATCGGTGAAGAGGGCATCTATGATGCGAAGCGTCTCGGCACCGGCAAGGTTCTGATTCTCGGTTTCCAGCATATGTTCGCCATGTTTGGCTCGACGGTTCTGGTTCCGCTGCTCACCGGCTTAAGCGTTTCGACGACACTTCTGTTTGCAGGTCTCGGTACACTGCTGTTCCACATGATCAGTAAGAAGAAGGTTCCGGCTTTCCTCGGATCTTCTTTCGCTTTCCTCGCAGGTTATGCAGCCATCGCACCAAACGGTGATCCGGATCTGCTCCGCTATGCCTGCTTCGGTGTGGCCTGTGCAGGTCTTGTATATCTGATTCTGGCAGCTGCCTTCCGTGCTTTCGGTACTTCAAAGGTTATGAAGTACTTCCCGCCAGTGGTTACCGGTCCGATCATCATCGCCATCGGTCTTAACCTCTCGAAGTCAGCAGTTGAAAACTGCTCCACGAACTGGGGTATCGCACTGGTAGCGATCCTCATCGTCGTCGTATGCAACATCTGGGGCCGTGGCATGGTAAAGATCATCCCGATTCTTCTCGGTGTTATGGGCTCCTATATCGTAGCTGCGATTTCTGGTTGTATCGATTTCACACCGGTAGGAGAGGCTGCATGGTTCGGTCTGCCGATTCAGTATGGCCACACAGTATTCTCTCTGTTTACAGATGGAAGCCTCGATTCATCACTTCTGATTACATCGGTCATCACCATCGTACCGATCGCATTTGCAACCATGATGGAGCATATCGGTGATATCTCAGCGATTTCCTCTACGGTTGGTAAGAACTTCATCCAGGATCCAGGTCTTCACCGTACACTGACCGGTGATGGTCTTGCAACCACACTGGCTTCTCTTTTCGGCGCACCGGCGAATACGACCTACGGCGAGAACACCGGTGTGCTTACGCTGACAAAGGTGTATGATCCGATGGTCATCCGTCTGGCAGCCTGCATTGCCATGGTACTCAGCTTCTGTCCGAAGTTTGCAGCACTGATCGAAGTCATGCCGTCTGCAACGGTTGGCGGTATCTCTCTGGTTCTTTACGGTATGATTTCTGCTGTCGGTGTACGTAATGTCGTTGAGACGAAGGTTGATTTCTCACAGTCACGTAACGTTATCATCGCAGCGCTTATCCTCGTACTGGCCATCGGTATCAACTACTCCACAGCTGGTGCAATCGTGATTCCTCTTGGTGCGATCACCATCAACTTCTCCGGTATCGCAACAGGTTCACTCGTGGGTATCCTGCTGAATGCAATCCTGCCGGGTAAGGATTATGAGTTCGTTGATGATAAGCCAAATGATACCGGCGTTAACTTCGAAATCGCGCAGGGCGAGTCTCTCGTATGGCAGCTTGCAAAGAAGGCTGGCCAGCAGAACATGATGGAAGACGGCAACACGAAGGAGAAGTAATTCTCATTCACATATCATAAGGCGCGGAGCGCTGCTGGAATCAGCACAGCGCACCGATGCCTGAACATCTCGGGAGACGGCCACATGGCCGTCTCTTTTAGTTTATTTAAAAAACGTAACAGTTCAGCCAACCCCTTTGTGAAAATTTTGCAATGTAGAATTTTCGAAATCAGGGCATCTGCCAACGACGGTCATGCCTACGGCGAGGGAGCTCCGAACTGTTACCTGAACAGTGACCAAAATTCTGAATTCTGTGCAAAATCTTTGTAAAGTCACGGACATATGGTCGTGCTGTGTGATAAAGTACATAGGACAGAAAGTATGAGGTGAATTATGGAACAGTTTTCAAATATTGATTTTAATGCCATTAAGGGTTTTATCTGCGATATGGATGGTGTCATCTACCACGGAAATCAGATTCTTCCGGGGGTACGTGAGTTCATTCAGTGGATGCAGGATGAGAATAAGGAATATCTTTTTCTGACGAATAATAGTGGCTACACGCCGCGGGAGCTGAATCAGAAGCTGGCGCGGATGGGCCTCGATGTACCGGAGGAGCATTTCTATACGAGTGCGCTTGCGACTGCAGCATTTCTCCGGCAGCAGGCACCGGGATGCTCTGTCTTCGCCATCGGTGAGGCGGGCCTCCTGAATGCGCTCTATGATGCCGGTGTCACGATGAACGATGTAAATCCGGATTATGTAGTGGTGGGAGAGGGGCGTGCGTATTCGCTCGATACGCTGACGAAGGCGACGAACCTCGTGCTCGGTGGCGCAAAGCTGATCGGTGCAAACTCTGATGTGTCCGGTCCGATCGAGAACGGTATCGCACCGGCCTGCGGTGCGCTGGTTGCACCGATCGAGCTTGCGACCGGTAAGAAGGCGTATTTCTGCGGAAAGCCGAATCCACTCATGATGCGCACCGGCCTCCGTCTGCTTGGCTGTCACTCTGCGGAAGCAGTGATGATCGGCGACCGCATGGACACCGATGTCATCTCCGGCATGGAGAGTGGTATGGCGACCGTCTTGGTACTGTCCGGCGTGTCGACCCGCGAAACCCTGAGCACCTACGCCTATCGTCCAAGCATCGTCCTGAACGGCGTCGGGGACATCCCGGGTCTCGCTGTGCAGAAGAGCTGATATACGAAAAGCTGATTACGGCCAGCAGAACCCTGCGCCGAGGAGGTGTAAAATAAAAAATCAGATCCCTTAGAGCCAGTTGGATTTATTTCCTTAGCACCCTCAGCGATTGCCGAGGGCCTACTGGGTCTTAGGAATCTGATGTTTGCTTTTACCGCCGCAGTGTTTCTGCTGGCTGCAATCAACTTCGTATATTAGATATTTGCGCCGCCCATCATGAAATCGACAACCAGCTTCATATCTTCCGGCTCCGCCACGATGAGCTCGAGCTCATTGATGGTTGCCTTTGTGAAAAGATTTGCAGTGAAGAGCATCTGAGAAAGCTTTGACTTCAGGTTGATGCGATCGCCTTCCTTGGAAATGAGATATACAGAACCCTTGCACTTATCGAGTACCTCGAAGAGACCTTCTACATTATTGACGTTTACAAGCTTCATAACAAACCTCCTTTGTTTGCATTATCGTTTGTGTTTATCGACACTTTTGCGATACAGTGTTTATTTATCTGTACCATGAAATGATGATATAGCACATTTAACAAAGATACAAGTAAATTCTTGTGTACATTTACGGCTTGAATTGTAGCGTTTTTCTTATTCATATGACAAAGCAGATTCACTATCATGTAAAAACTATGCTATACTGCAGGTGAAACAGATGAAAGTTTGTTTAATAATTGACAAAAACACAAGGCGCATTCAGCGAATGGACGAGGAGAAAAGAACATGAAATTAGTCATTGGAAACGATCATGCAGCGATTGAGATGAAGAATGAGATCAAGGAGTACCTCGAGGGCAAGGGCATCGAGGTGATCGATGTCGGAACGAATTCTCCGGAGAGTTTTGATTATCCGATTTCCGGCTACCGCGTAGGTAAGATGGTTGCTTCCGGTGAAGTCGATGGCGGCATCGCCATCTGTGGTACAGGCGTAGGCATTAGCCTCGCATGCAATAAGGTAGAAGGCATCCGTGCGTGCTGCTGCAGCGAGCCTTACTCCGCAGAGATGAGCAAGCGCCATAATAACTCGAACGTCATCTGCTTCGGCGCACGTGTCATCGGTATCGAGACAGCAAAGCAGATCGTGGACGCATGGACAGGCGCGACCTTCGAGGGTGGCCGTCACCAGAGACGTGTCGATGAGATCATGGAGATCGAGGCAACACAGAAGCTGAAGGTGGCAGACGAGGCATAAATCATCGCGCGAAGCGAGTATGCAATCGAGGCATCCTGGTGAAAACAGAACAGATAAGAAAAGAAAAGGAGCATCCCGAGATGGGGTGCTCCTTTTCTTTTCGCAGTGTCTGCTGTCGAGTATAGTCGACGGTTTCGGGGATATTCTGTCGATTATACTCGACAGAACGCAGCTTACTTCGTCAGCAGATCCTTCACGCCGCTTTCCTTCAGCGTGGTGAGGAAGCTCTGTTCGTTGCGGCTTGCGATGAGCTCCTCCGGGAACTGCATTTCTGCCAGGAGCTTCTTCGTCTCTTCGAATTTTCCGATGTGCGGTGCGATGTGTGCATCGGTTGCGATGGTGATCTGGCAGCCGATTTCTGCACAGGCCGCAAGAATCTGGCGGCAGCGATCCTTGTTCGCATCGCCACTCCACGGGAAGCCGAAGCTGTGCTCATTGACCTCGAGACACTTATGCATCGCTTTCGCAGCCTCTGCGAGCGCACGGTAATCGACGTCGAGACCGGTGCGGCCGACGTGTCCGAGGATGAATACCTTCGGATTCGAGAGTGCCTTGATATACATGTCGGTCAGCTCCGTGCCGGAGGCATCGCCGATGAAGTATTTTCCGTGCACACTGGCGATGACATAGTCCATCTCGCGAGTCGTGTGCTCGTAGAGCGTGGTCGGTGTCTTATACTTGTCGCCGACGATGGACGTGTCATTCGGTATATCCTCACCGAACAGCTTTCCATCGAGGCCCACGATGTCTACTTCGCAGCCTGCGAGCAGCGTTACGCCCATCCATTTGCGTGGCCAGGTCGAGGGCGCATTTGCGAGGTACTGATAGTTTTTTGCGTTCTCATAATCCGGCCAGAGCATCGGTGAGAAATGATCGGTGGATGCCAGAAGCTCGAGTCCGGTGTCTGCCGCCTCCTTCACATTTTCCGCAATCGTAGAAAATGCATGACGACTGTAAAGTGTATGGGTATGCGTATCACATTTGATTTCGTACATAGTAAACCTCTCTGAAAGTGCCTCGGAATCGCCGGATCGTGTGCGGCCGATGGAACGACGCGGGCGGGTGCCGCAGGACCGCCGTCTGCATTGGCCTCAAAAAAAGCGCGTAAAACCACTTCTAAATTGCTTGCAATCATAACACAAGTGCGCTAAATTGCAAATCAGGAAAAGAGAGGTGACTATGGGAACATCATTGGTTTCAGATGGAAAAGTAATTTTACGGAAGGGTGAGGGACGCACCATCAAGGCGGGCGGTGCCTGGATTTTCGACAATGAAATCGACCAGTATGCTGGTGATTACGCGAACGGGGATATCGTCCGCGTGGAAGATTTCGATGGCTTCTTTATGGGCTATGGCTTCATCAATCATCACTCGAAGATTCGTGTGCGGATGCTGAGTCGCTGGCGGAAGGAGCCGATCGACGCAGCATTTCTGTATGATCGTGTGAAGGCGGCGTGGGAATACCGGAAGACTGTCATGGGCGCAGACACGGATTCCTGTCGTGTGATTTTCGGCGAGGCAGACTGGCTGCCGGGACTTACGGTCGATAAATATGAGGACGTGCTGGTGGTTGAGTCGCTCGCACTCGGTATGGATCGTCTGAAGCCGATGATCCTCGAGGACCTCGTGGAGATTCTGAAGGAAGATGGTATCCACATCCGCGGCATCTATGAGCGGAGTGATGCGCCGGTTCGTAAAAAAGAAGGCATGGATGTGTATAAGGGCTTTATCGGTCCGGAATTTGATACGAATGTCGAAATCACGGAGAATGGCGTCAAGTACATGGTCGATGTCGTGAATGGTCAGAAGACCGGATTTTTCCTCGATCAGAAGTATAATCGTCGGGCCATGCAGCGCATATGTAAGGGGAAGCGAGTTCTCGACTGCTTTACACACATGGGTACCTTCGCACTAAATGCCGGTATCGCAGGCGCCTCAGAGGTAGAAGGTCTCGATATCTCGGAGCTCGCGATTCAGCAGGCGACGGCGAATGCGAAGCGGAACCATCTCGAGGACACTGTGCATTTCCGTGTGGCGGATGTGCTTGATGAGTTGCCGAAGCTGAACGCACAGGGCGAGAAGTATGACGTCGTCATCCTCGATCCGCCGGCCTTTACGAAGTCCCGCGAAGCGACGAAGGCTGCCATCCGCGGTTACCGCGAGATCAACATGCAGGGACTGAAGCTCGTAAAGGATGGCGGCTACTTCGCCACCTGCAGCTGCAGCCACTTTATGACCCCGGAGCTCTTCACGAAGACCATCGCCGAGGCTGCCGGCTCCGTGCATCGTCGGCTCCGCCAGATCGAGTACCGCACACAGGCGTGTGACCACCCGATTCTCTGGTCCGGTGATGAAAATTCCTATTATCTTAAGTTCTATATCTTCCAGGTATGTGACGAAAAGTAAAGAAGTGGTCAGCCCGCGGTAAAGGGCTGACCGCTTTTTTCTTTCCGAACGGTTCGGAACTGGATATCCGGGGCCTCCTGGCTGTTTACTCCATGATATGATCAGATTCGTGCTGCCGAGTATACTCGACAGAAAACATGCAAAATCGTCGAGCATACTCGACAAAAATACGCAAAAACTGTCGAGTATACTCGACAACCTTTGCTTTTGATAGTAAAATAGAAAAAGGAAAGGAGGCGAAGATGAATCATTTGATTTTAAAAACGGTCATCAATGATATGCACGAAGTAATTAAGGAAGCGGACATCGTCGATCGAGAATATATCTTCGAAAAGAATGTCAACTATGTACTGGGAGGCATTCGGCGTGCAGGCAAGTCAACATTGCTCTATAAAATCGTGATGGATCTGATTGCAGAGGGAGTTGACTGGAATCGGATAATCTATGTGAACTTCGAGGATGAGCGTCTTACGGAATTCTCACTGGAGGATTTTAACGATTTGGTCGCAACCGCAGGAGAAATGACGAGTGAAAAGCCTTACTTTTTCCTCGATGAGGTGCAGAACATTCCAGGTTGGGAACGTTTCGCACGTCGTATGGCGGACGCTCGAGAACATGTTTATATCACTGGCAGCAATGCAGCAATGCTTAGCCATGAGATGGAATCAAGACTCGGTGGACGTTACATGACCATGCACGTTTATCCATATAACTTCCGGGAGTATCTGATGGCTTCAAAGCTGGATTATTCGGAAGCGGCTTACCTGACAACGAAACTAAACGGCCGGATTCGAAGCGCAGCACAGTCCTATCTTACCGATGGCGGATTTCCTGAATCCTTGATGTTTGTAAACAGGCGAAGCTATGTAGAGAATATATATCAGAAAATACTGTATGGTGATATTCTCGCTCGGAATGCGATTCGAAATCCGGAGTCACTTCGGCTGATGATGAAGAAAATTGCAGAAACCGTCACGAGCGAACTGTCGATTTCGAAGCTGAGCGGTACGATTCAGGCTACGGGAGTGAAGTTCTCCAAGGATACGGCTGCAGAATATGTAAACTATGCAGAAAATGCGTATCTGATTTTCAGAATCACAAATTTCGTTGCCAAATTCGCAGAACGTGAAAGTGTGCCAAAATACTACTTCTCGGATAACGGACTCCTGAATCTGTTTCTGATCAATAAAAACAGCTACCTGCTTGAAAATATCGTGGGTATCAAACTGCACCAGCAGTTCTCCGAGCGTCTGTTTTACTTTAAATCACCGAAGACCGGTATCGATATAGACTTCTATACACCGGATAACCACACGGCCATTCAGGTCGCTTACAGTATCGAAGAGGAAGCTGCAAGGAAGCGAGAGATCGATAATATCGTAAAGCTGTCTCGTTCATTTGAAGAAGCAGAACGCTTTATCATCGTCACTCTCGAGGAAGAAGAGATGATCGAGATCGCACAGACGACGATTGAAGTAATCCCGCTTTATAAATATCTTGCGATGCGAGACTGCTGATGGCAAAGGAATAGGCAACGTTATGTACGATGCAGCCAGAAAATCGGCTTAAAGCCTTCTGAGTCCAGCGTTTCGGCAGTTCTGTGAAAATAAAAAGAGGACATCTACTGAATAGTAGATGTCCTCTTTTTTCGAGGCGAGAGTCGGATTCGAACCGGCGCTCAGGGTGTTGCAGACCCATGCCTTACCACTTGGCTATCTCGCCATATCTGCGATGCGCTACATCGTTTTTGACTTCCCATAGTATAGCGTATTTATAGGAAATAAGCAATCACATATTTCGATATAGGCCGCGGCTTCTACGTATAGTGACTTGTCAAACTAACTTCCATCCCTCTTCTCCCAAAGATGGAACTTACTTGTTCCAAATGCCACAGTGGAATT
>CAKQWR010000056.1 GCA_934279105.1 uncultured Oribacterium sp.
ACACGAAGCTGCATCGCAGATACGATGCCCTGGTTCGGTGTGTTTTCCTTCGATGTGGCCCATGGACCCCAGCCGGCGTTTGCGCTATAGGTTCTGTAGTACCAGCGGGCGATGCCGGCGTGCTCCAGATAGAAGCTGGTGAAGCCGTTCGCTGCATAGGCGAAGGACTCGTTCTTTACCGTGGTTGCCCAGTCGATCCGGTTGCCGTTTGCATCCTTCAGGAAGTAGGTGCCGAGCGGAATCAGATTGAGAACCGGATCGGCCTGCATATCGCCGGTGCCGTCTACAGTCATGTACGGACGAATCGTTTCAACCTCCGGATTGATCTTCGGAAGGATCTTACTGCCATTCATCACCGGTACGCCGTTTGTGGTGCCAGTCTGTGTGCCAGTGGCCGGTGCCATCGGACCTGGTGCCGGTTCGGATTCGCCATTGCCCGCAGGGGCCGGGGTAACAGCGGTGACCTGGGTGGTAGTCGTGGTGCCTGTCGTGGTGGTCGTGCCGGTATTCTGATTTGCCACATTGACAGCAGGGACCGTTTCACTGCTGTCGTGAATCTCGAACTGCGGTGTCAGGTTATCACCTGGTGTCGCCGCGAGGGTGGTGAGTGGCTGCGCCATCATCATGGCTGCCGCGGCCACGATCGCGAGTGTACGCTTCATACTCATACGTTAAATCCTCCTAAGATTTAAAGCTTTTTTTACTTCCTACACGATAACACAAAAGGGGGGCGGTTTCCACCCCTGGAGTTTACATTTTACAGGCGCTTTTCTGACTTGTTTCTGACGTTTCCGTAATGGTTTTTCCTTGCCTTTTCCGTAGGTGGGGGGTAAGATTTGTCTGAATGCGCAGAGGGAAGAGTCCTTCTGAATAGATACAAAACCAGAGGAAGTATCGTCATGCTCTGTGCGATGGCGATATGGAATCCAAGGAGATGAACGTACTGGATGCAATTACGAAATTCTATCAAGCTTTTCATCATCAGCTGTGTTCTGATGATCGGATGTACGATGCATGTCTATGCCGGAGATATGCCGGGCACGATGACGTCGGTAAAAATCGTAGATGAGACCGGAGCACAGATTCATATAACGGCATCGGTCGATCCGACGGTCGTGAGTGCAGACGAAGAAATCTACCTGTTTGAGCTGAAGCCTTATCAGAAGGATCTGCAGGGACGGTATGATCCTCTAGATGCGGTGGACATCGCTTCGAAACTGGAATTCACGGTCGACCTTTTTACAGATGATGGAGATAACCGCTTATATAGTGCGTTCTGTCTGGCAGTCAATGCAGGCGACCACTATGAAATGATTTCTTATAAACATTATATTACGAACCCGGAGATCCTTTCAGGGGATTCATCCCCAGCACGGAATAAAGGAATCAAGGGGCTCGTGGTGGATTCGGATTACCAGGCCGCCATCGGGCTGGGCATCCAGCATGCCGCCATCAACATCGCCACGACGAATTTTTTCGGAAGGGGCATCAGCTATACCTTTAAAGGAAAGCAGTACAGCATCAGTGCGGATACCATCGCTTCCCTGGATACACAGATTTCGATGTATTCTGCGGCCGGGGTGGCGGTGACCGCCATCATCTTAAATGCCTGGAATGAGGATGCGACGGAACTGAATCCATCCGGGATGCTGCTTCCGACGGAGAAGGCGGCGTACTATCAGTTTCCTACGGAAACGGAAGAGGCTGTCGAGACACTGGAAGCGATGTCGTCATTTCTTGCGAAACGATATAATGGGCGGAATGGCTGTGGAAAAATCAGCAACTGGGTCATCGGAAACGAGATCAATAATCAGTACTGGAACTACTCCTCGTTCACAGATATATGGCAGTATGTTCAGCGCTTTCAGGACGCCTTTCGTATATTCTATACCTCGATCAAGGCAGAATCCGCGAGTGATCAGGTGATGTTTTCCATCGATCATTACTGGGCGATGCCGACGGAATCGCAGCCGGCCATCACGTATGCCGCGAAGGCAGTCGTCGACGTGTTCTCGGCATTCGATCGTCAGGAGGGAAGCATCGACTGGGGACTGGCGCTGCATCCATATCCATATCCGATGGATGCGGCGACGTTCTGGAAGGAACGGGATCCTGCGTATGGCGTGGCACAGTACTTTACAGATGATGCAAATTCGCCGGTCGTGGATTTCGTCAATCTTCATGTAATCACGGATTATATGAAGATACCGGTATTCCTCAATCCTGCAGGACAGACCCGGACGATTTTTCTCACCGAGGAGGGGTTCTCTTCCATGAAGGGAACGCAGGATATGTCGCAGGAACAGGCGGCTGCCGTGGCGTATTCCTATTATATCGTAAAGCATAATCCATATATAAAAGCGTATATTTTAAGCCGGCAGGATGATCACCCGTATGAAGCGGGATCGGGACTGAACATCGGTCTGTCCACCATACAGATGGATGGAAGTCGTGTGCCGAAGCCGGCACGGGAGGTGTTCCGCCTGATTGATACGGCACAGTCTGCGGCCGTATCGGATTTCGCGAAAACGATCATCGGCATCAGTGACTGGGGACAGCTGATTCCGGGATTTCAGTATCCATAGGAGATCGTCGATGCTATGCGACCGTTCACTTCGGATGGATGAAAGGATTTATAATGAAGAAGACAGAAATCATTAACGTCACGCGTGCGAGTCTGCCGCCACTCTCGGAATACGAAGAGCTGCTGCAGCATATCTGGGACACGGCGTGGCTTACGAATATGGGAGAGTATCATGAGGAGCTTCGGGCGAAGCTGCAGGCATATCTGAAGGTCGGCTCGGTACAGCTCTTCGTGAACGGCCACAGTGCGCTCGAGTTTTTACTGCAGGCGATGGACCTCCATGGAGAGGTCATCACAACGCCGTTTTCGTTTGCATCGACGACGCACGCCATCGTCCGAAATGGACTTACACCGGTATTCTGTGATATTAATATGAAGGACTACACGATCGACGTCGATCAGCTCGAGTCTCTGATCACGGAGCGCACCTCTGCCATCGTGCCGGTGCATGTGTACGGCAATGTCTGCGACGTGCAGCGCATACAGGAAATCGCAGATCGACATCAGTTGAAGGTCATCTATGATGCAGCACACACCTTCGGCGAGGAGCTGAATGGACGGGGGATCGGTACCTTCGGAGATGCATCGATGTTTTCCTTCCATGCGACGAAGGTATTTAACTCCATCGAGGGCGGTGCCGTAACGACCGGAAAAGAAAATCCGGAGCTGATGGAAAAGCTCTATGAGCTGAAGAATTTCGGTATCCTCGGACAAGAGGAGGTCGCGTCGGTCGGCGGCAACGGAAAGATGAACGAGTTTGCAGCGGCGATGGGGCTCTGCAATCTTCGTCATGTGGATGAGTATATCGCGAAGCGGAAAATCGTCTATGAACGCTATCGTGCGCATCTCGCCGGTGTGCCGGGCACCCTTTTCCCGGAGATTCAAGACGGAGTGAAGTCAAACTATGCGTACATGCCGGTGCGTTTCCATGCGTATAAGTACACACGGGATGAAATCTTCGACCGGCTGAAGGCGGAAAACATCCGTGCCCGGAAGTACTTCTATCCATGTATCAATGCGTACAGCTGCTATCAGGATCACTACGATGCGAAGGACACGCCGAATGCACTCCTGGTGAGTCAGGAAATTCTGACCCTTCCGATGTATCCGGATCTCGCACTCGAGGATGTCGACCGGATCTGCAGCATCATCCTGAATGAGACATGAGGTGCGGTTGTATGACCGCATGTAGCGTCATGCTTTGAGCGATGCCTATGAGTTCGGATGGAACCAGAGCCGCTGCATGAACACATGTAGCATCATGCACAGGATCAGCTGCACGGCAGAAAATTTATAGATCTCGCGAGGCCATCGAACGTCTTGCGCTGAGAAAGGTGATTTTATGAATACAACACAACGTACCGCGCTGGTGACTGCCATCGGCTCCTTTAGTGCCGATGCGGTGATCCGGACACTTCGTCAGGAGGGCTGGCGCATCATCGGTACCGATATTTATGAAGCGTCCTGGGTGGCGACGTCCCTTATGGTCGACGCCTTCTATCAGGCGCCGTACGCAAGTGAAGAGGAGACGTATATCGACTTCATCAAGGACATCTGTGTGAAGGAGCAGGTGGAACGCATCCTGCCGCTCATCGATGTCGAGGTCGATGCGCTGAATCGTCATCGTGCGAAAATCGAGACCGGGAACTGTCGGATCTGCATGTCACCGGAGAAGAGCATCCGTGTGCTGCGTGATAAATTCGAGATGAAGACACTGGTGGATGGCGTACTCGATGAGAGCGGAGAGGAGATTCAGAAAGCTGTCCGGACGATTCCGACGGAACGGGCATCGGAGATTGATTTCGAAACGGTCAGCTATCCGATCATTCTGAAACCGGTGGATGGTCGGAGCTCGAGTGGTCTTTATCGGATCTATCAGGAGGATCAGCTCGGCTTCGCCTTCTCTAGTATCATGGATCCGTCGAAGCTCGAGGATACGAGTCTCGACCACTATATCGTACAGCCGATGATCAAAGGAAATGTCATCACGGTGGATGTCATTCGTGATCAGGCAGGTCACTGTACGGCAGTGCCGCGGGAGGAGCTTCTTCGTACGTCGAACGGCGCCGGTCTTTCTGTGCGCGTGTTTGAAGATTCGGTGCTGGAAGATGCCTGCCGGGCGATCGCAGATCGCGCAGAGATTCTCGGCTGTGTGAACTTCGAATTCATCCGTGGAGAGGGCTCCGGCATCTACTATTTCATCGAGTGCAACCCGCGTTTCGCCGGCGGTGTCGCGTTTACGGAGCTTGCCGAAGTGCCGGCCGTGCATATGCACCTTTCGATTTTCGATGGCGGAGAAATCAGTGGCGAGGAGAAGCCGGTGACCGGCTTTATGACGAGAAAATACCAGGAAATCAGGATGTGAGATGAAGGATGTAATTCTTATTATCCCGGCGTATAATGAAGCCGGAAATCTTCCGAAGGTCATCGAGAATATCGTATCGCAGGACTTTCCGATGGACTATGTGATCGTATCGGATGGGTCGACCGACGGCACCATCGCGCTTTGTGAGGAGCAGCACTATAACTACATCGCGCTTCCGACGAACCTCGGACTCGCCGGCTGCTTCCAGACCGGTATGCAGTATGCGGCACGCTGTGGCTACCGCTATGCCGTGCAGTTCGACGGCGACGGACAGCATCGTGCGGAAGATATCCGGGCGCTCTATGAGAAAATGCAGGAGGGGGACTATGATATCGTCCTCGGCTCTCGCTTCCTTGCGAGGAAAAAGGGAGGAAGCATGCGTGAAATCGGTTCCCGCCTGATCACGGCGGCGATTCGGCTGACGACCGGTATCCGTGTAACGGATCCGACCTGTGGTCTTCGTATGTATAATCAGCGCATGATTTCCTGCTTCGCGTACCGTATGAATTACGGTCCGGAGCCGGATACGATCTCGTATCTTATGAAAAACGGCGCGCATATCACGGAAGCGCCGATCATGGTCAACGATCGTCTGTCCGGTGAATCTTATCTGCGTCCACTGACGGCTGCCCGCTACATGGCGCGTATGCTGATTTCGATTCTGCTGGTACAGGGGGCGCGACGAAAAGAGGCTTATGAATAAAGAAAACAGGCAGAAAAAGGATTTTTTATGGAACGCCATCGGTAGTCTCCTCTATGCGCTGGCGTCCATCGTGCTCGCCTTTGCCGTCATCCGCATCGCCGGAGACGACGAGGGCGGTATTTTTGGCTTCGGTTTTTCAACTCTCGGGCAGCAGATGTTTATCATCGCGTACTTCGGTATCCGCCCGTTCCATATCACGGATCGGAAGCCGGAATACAGCTTCGGAGATTATCTCGGCACGCGCCGTCTGACCTCCCTGCTCGCCCTGCTCGGCACGTTCCTGTTCCTCGGCTTCCAGCTCGGCAGCGGACAGTATGGTCTTCACAAGGCCGCGATTCTACTGCTGCTGGCTCTTTATAAAATCATCGATGGCTACGCCGATGTCTATGAGTCGGAGCTGCAGCGTCAGGACCTCCTGTATCGGACCGGTCAGTCGCTCGCCTTCCGTACGAGTCTTTCGGTGGTAACCCTTCTCGGCAGCCTCATCCTGAGCGGGAACCTTCTGCTCAGCGTTCTGCTCGCTGACGTTATGCAGCTCTTCGGCACCTGGGCGTTCGCTATCCGCGTACTTCGTGCCTGCCCATCCGAACGGCTCGACCGGCGATTCACTCCGGCGCATGCCCGGACGCTGCTTCAGAGCACGAGCCTGCTGTTTTTCGGCGTTTTCCTCGATTTCTACATCTTCTCTGCATCGAAGTATGCGGTCGATCGTCAGATGTCGAACGCCGATTCCGGATTTTTCAACATCCTGTTTATGCCGACCTCCTTCATCTACCTGCTTGCAAACTTTCTGATCCGTCCTATGCTGACACGTCTGGCAGATCAGTTTACGGCGCAGGACGCGGAGGGCTTCCGTGCGTCCGTCCGTCTCATGGTGCAGGCAGTCATGATGCTTAGTGCAGGCATTCTGGCAGCGACGCTTCTTCTCGGACGCTGGGGTCTCGGTATCTTCGAGCTCATCCTCGGCGCGAGTGCGAGCGGAAAGCTGCTTCCGGAGTTCCCGGCTTTCTTTATGATTATTCTCGGCGGCGCGCTTTATGCGATGGCCAATGTGATGTACTATATTCTTGTGACGGTGCGGCAGCAGCGCCGGATTTTCCTGTGCTATCTCATGACGACCGTGCTGGCCTTCGTGAGTGCGGACCGTATGGTGGCGGCACACGGTATGATCGGCGGTGCCATCAGCTATGTAGTCCTGATGGGCGTACTGCTGGTGCTGTTCGGGCTGTTCGTGACCGGAACACTGAAATCTAATGAAATGAGGAAAACGCATGTACAGCGTTGATGTCATCATCCCAAGTTATAAGCCGGATAGGAAGCTTCGGAAGCTGCTCGACATGCTTCTCAGGCAGAGTTATCCGATACAGAAAATCATCATTATCAACACGGAGCAGTCGCTCCTCGACCCGGCACTGATTCCGGAGGACGCGCGTATTTCCGTGACACATATCGCGAAGGCGCAGTTCGATCACGGTGCGAGCCGGAACCTCGGCGTGTCGAAATCGGACGCGGCGCTGTTCCTCCTGATGACGGAGGATGCGGTACCGAAGGACACGACACTCGTGGAAACACTGGTACATGTCTTCGAGACGGATCCGTATAAGGAGGCGGCACCGATGCCGGTCGCTGCCGATGTCGAAGCCGTGCGGAGGACGGAAGAAGGCGGTGCGGATGGCAGCGTGGCTTCCGTAGAAACAGGTGTGACGGGTGCGCATGCAGATGGAGACATTGGCCACATGAAGACGGCACGTGGCCCGATCGGTGCGGTTTATGGCCGGCAGCTCGCGACGAAGGAAAGCTCCTACGATGAGCAGTATGCGCGGAGGTTCAACTATCCGGCGCACTCCTTCGTGAAGACACAGCAGGATATCGCTCGTCTCGGCATCAAAACCTATTTCGAGTCGAACGTCTGCTGTATGTATCGTCGGGATATCTTCGACCGTCTCGGCGGCTTCATCACCCATACGATTTTTAACGAGGACATGATCTATTGTGGGAAGCTCCTGCAGGCGGGCTATGCGAGTGCGTATGAGGCCTCCGCGGAGGTGTACCACGCGCATCATTACAGCGGCTGGCAGCAGTTCCACCGGAATTTCGATCTCGGTGTGTCGCAGGCGGATCATCCGGAGATTTTCGGCGGTCTCCGCTCCGAAGGCGAGGGCGTAAAGATGGTGCTGGGCAATGCAAAGGACCTCATCCGTCATGGCCGTATCCTGACGGTTGTGAATCTCGTATGGAAATCGGGTTGTAAGTACCTCGGCTTCCGTATGGGTAGAAATTATCGAAAGCTCTCCCATCAGATGGTGCTCCGCTGCACGATGAATCCGCGCTACTGGGCACATGAACATGAAACAGCTGCGAAAGGAAAGGAAGAAATGCGATGATGACACCACTGTTCCGCGTCGTTCTGATCGTTGTATCGATCGGTACGCTTGCGTCCGTCCTTAAACGAATACAGAAGGCGAAGCTGAGCATAGAGGATTCGATTTTCTGGATTCTCCTTGCGATGATGTTCGTCGTTTTCGCCCTCTTCCCGATCGTGCCGGATACACTGGCACATCTGCTCGGTATCTACTCGACGGCGAACTTTCTTTTCCTCTTCATGATTTTCATCCTGCTGATGCGGATGTTCTCGATGAGTATGCGGATGAGCACACAGGAGGATAAGATCCGAAAGCTCACGCAGGAGCTCGCACTTCGAGAGAAAGACGAGCGGGAGGAGCATGCAGAATGAATACCACCAGCCGAAGTCTCTACTGGGATATTTTTAAGGGCATCGCCATCATCATGATCGTCTTCGGACATACCGGTCATAATGGCGCCTTCGTATACCTCTTTCACCTCGAGCTGTTCTTTTTTGTGACCGGTTTCCTGTATAACGAAATGAAGTACGGCGACCGTCCATTTACCTTCCTGCAGAAGCGCATCGAAGGAGCCTGGCCACGCTATACGGTGTACAGCATTGGCCTCGCACTGAGCCATAACTATATGGTGAAGCATGGGCTGATGGCGGTTGGGGCAGATGCACACTATGGTCTGGCAGAGCTGATGAGCTCGATGTTTCAGGGCATGATTTTTCTGTCGCCGGAGCTGCTTGCGGGACCGATGTGGTTCGTACCGGTCTGGATTCTGGGTGCAGCGCTCTTCGGTGCGCTCGTTTATGTCGCACGTCATATCGCTCGCATGAAGGACCTGATCATCGTGATCGGGGTGCTGCTCGGTATGGGCATCGGATACTATTTTATCGGACAGAACATCCGTCTGACCTTCGGCTTCGAGCTCTCCTTCTTCGTGCTGCCGCTCTTCGCAGAGGGATATTTTCTTCGAAAGTATGCCGGCGACTTCGCAACGAAGATCAAGTGGCCGATGGCACTGGGGATGTTCGTCGTGACCTTCATCGCGCTCAAACGGTTCGTGAAAAACGGAATCTGGTTTGATCTCTCTGCCAGAAGTGTGCACGGTGCCTGGTTCTTCCTCGGCACCGCCATCGGCATCGTTTTCAGCCTGATGTTGACACTCCTCGTGGAGAAGCTGAGCTGCGGTATCGGCGGGGCAGAGGATGCCAATGATGTGAAGTCTACATCATCGGTGCTTCGGAAGTCTTTTCGTGGCATCGGCGAAGCCCTCGCCTACATCGGCCGACACAGCTTCGACGTTATGGCGTTCCATATGTTCGCCTTTAAGCTGCTCGATATGTTTCTCCGGAAGCTCTGGTTCCGAAATCCGGCGATGGACCTCCGTAGTTACCCATCGCCACTTTCCAGTCAGTACTGGATGCTGTATACCATCGTATCGCTCGCTGTTTCTGTATTCGCCGGATGGATGCTTGACTGCATCGGCAGAGCGTGGAAGAACATGAAGTAGAATCGGTATGATTCAGAAATATACATGAAAATAACCGCCACATGGTCAGGGTCACCTCGGGATGAACCCGGCCATGCGGCGGTTTTATACTGCTTCCTGATGGAATGGTCGTCACGCTGGAATCAACGATGTTCAGTGCAGCATCTCGTAGAGGAATACCATGCATGGCATGGTGAAAATCGAGAGCAGTGTTGTGAGGACGTAGAGCGAGCTTGCGTAGGCGGCGTCACGGTCGTAGAGCTGTGCCATCGAGGTGATGGTGGCACAGGCTGGGGATTTACTGTCGGAGGCCTTTAAAAGGCCGAGTTTAACAATGACATACCCCATCAGCATGATGGCGAAGAGTTTTAGAATCTGAAGTGTAAGTAAAATACTGATCTGCATGATAAATTCCTTTATTATTTACTCACTTTGCGATGCGCGCGGTGAGTTTTTTTATGATTTTATTCTGTAGTTTTCCGATCGTCCGTTCATAGAGCCAGGAGCTGAGGAAGAGTGCCGCGAAGCTTACCACAGTAAGAATCACGAAGAGCTTCGAGTAGGAGATGCGGTTCACGAGCCGGAGATAGAGGTGAAGCGACAGACTTGCGATGAGCGGGAAGTGGATGAGATACACGGCGAAGTTCATCGGCGCGATGCGCTTCAGAGGTTTCCACTCGAGGACATGCTGAAGCGGCGGGCAGTTCATGACGCCCACGATCAGGCTCAGGCTGAACAGCATCACCCAGTAGGAGTTCCAGATGAAGACCGGGGCGATCGCCGGAACGTGTGCACGGAAGAAAGGATACAGTACACGCTGCAGTCCACCACCGTCGAGTGCCAGCGGAAGAAGCACGAGGAGCAGGAATAGAAAGTGGAGCATAGTATGCTTGTCTTTTTTATTCCGTTCACGCCATGCTTCGAATCGGTCATCCAGCTTCCGCAGCAGCACGCCCATCAGTACGAGATGTACATGGAAGAAGTTCGGCTCCGGCAGATGGAAGAAGCTGTATACGAACACAGCGAGACAGGCGAACTGAAAGAGTCGGAGCAAGAGACGCCAGGTATGGGTGCAGAGGAGCTGAAGGTCTTCAGATACGGTGCGTCGAACGTCGCCTTTCAGTAGCGCCAGCATATACCTTTCGGCGGTTGTGGTCGCAATCCGGTTGTCAACATGGGCGGAAGCATAGCTCGCTGTACCGGCAGGCTTCGTGGTATTGCTTACAGCATGCGCTTTCAGTGCTTGCTCCACCGCATTGTAGACATAGATGATGCAGCTTCCGAGAAGGATGTACTTCATCATCCAGAGCGGGCCATTGAGTGCTCCGTCCAGCGTGAACGTGGCAAGGAGCAGCTCTGAAATCGTCGGAGCATGCGTATAATACGTGCCAAGCCATGCATTATGGAGAAGTGCACTCGCCTCGAGCGTCGGATAACCGACCGTATAGTATAGAATAAACGCGACGAGATTAATGAAGAAAAACGGCACCACGAAGCGGAGATAACGCGCAAGAATCTGTGGAATCAGATTTCGGGCGTTTGTTCGCTTGAAAGATGCGAGATAGCCGGAAAGAATGCAGAAACCATAGAGCGCCAGACTCGAATCTACCAGCACCGACAGCGGATAAGTGAACAGCAGCTGCAGCTCCGGACGAAGCTCCGGTCGCGGATCACAGAGCGTCCAGAAAACACCTGCGAAATGCGCCCAGAAAATCATCAGACAGAAAATATACTTCAGAGAATCAAGATAA
>CAKQWR010000057.1 GCA_934279105.1 uncultured Oribacterium sp.
ACGTCTCCGAAGACGGCGATCCACATGTTCGTGAGGCCGAAGGCGGTCAGCACGAGGATGAGGATCTTCACGAAGAGAGCGAAGACGATGTTCTGGGTCGAGATGGCGACGGTGCGGCGGGCGATGCGGATCACGATCGGAATGCGCTTCAAGTCATCGTCCATGATGACGACATCTGCGGCTTCGATGGCGGCGTCCGAACCCATCGAGCCCATCGCGATGCCGACGTCGGCACGGGCCAGCACCGGTGCATCGTTGATGCCATCGCCGATGAAAGCGAGCTCTGCCTTGTCCTGCTGCCGTCCGTGCCGGTCGAGCTCCGCGAGCAGCTCCTCGACCTTCTCGACCTTATCCTGCGGAAGCAGATCGGTATATACATGGTCGAGTCCGAGTTCCTTTCCGACCGCCTCGCCGACGGATTTCCGATCACCGGTCAGCATGACGACGTTCTGTACACCCTCGCTCTTCATCTCGGCGATGGCGTTCTTCGCCTCCGGCTTCAGCTGATCCCGGATCAGGATCGCGCCGAGGTAGCGGATGTTACTATCTTCTTCCACGGCCACATACGATACCGTCGCGGCGGCGTTCGTCGCTTCCGTGAAGTCGATACCATAGGCCTGCATGAGCTTCGCGTTGCCGACGAAGATGCGGCGACCCGGGAGGGTCGCGATGAGACCCTGGCCGGAGACATTGACCGTGTCCGTGACGAGGGCGGTGTTGATTTCCGTATCCGCCGCTTCCGCCGCGTACGCGTCGCGGATCGACTTCGCGATCGGGTGGGTGCTCATGCCTTCCGCAAGGGCGGCCATACGAAGAAGCTCCGTTTTTTCGACCCCCGGTGCCGGAATCACTTCGGATACTTTAAAGTTACCCTCGGTCAGTGTGCCGGTCTTATCGGACACTACGGTATGAAGATGCGAGAGAAGCTCGAGATAGTTCGAGCCCTTGACCAGCACGCCATTCGAGCTCGCCGCGCCGATGCCGCCGAAGAATGCAAGCGGGACAGAAATCACAAGTGCGCATGGGCAGGAGACAACGAGGAAGGTACATGCACGATAGATCCAGGTTGCCGGATTCCGCGTGATGATGGACGGAATGATCGCGAGGGCAAGCGCTGAATACACGACGATCGGGGTGTAAATACGAGCGAAGCGGGTGATGAAATTCTCGGTCTTCGACTTCTTTTCGGAGGCATTTTCTACGAGCTCGAGGATCTTCGAGACTGTGGAATCCTCGAAGGCCTTGGTCGCCCGGACGCGGAGGAGGCCCTCACCGTTGATGCAGCCGGAGATGACGGTCTCACCCGGATGAGCGCTCCGCGGAACGGACTCGCCGGTGAGCGCTGCGGTGTTCACCATGGACTCACCACTCAGGACCTCGGCGTCGACCGGAATCTTCTCACCCGGCTTGATCACGAGGATGTCACCGATCTCGACGTCGTCCGGATCTACCGTCTCGATGGACCCATCCGCACGCTCAACATTGGCCTCCTCCGGCACGATATCCATGAGGCTCGCGATGTTCTTGCGGGACTTGCCGAGCGCGTACTTCTGGAACCACTCACCGACGAGATAGAATACCATAACCGCGACGGCTTCCGAATTTTCGCCGGTTGCGAAGGCACCAATCGTCGCCACAAACATGAGAAGTGACTCATCCATCGGCTGTCTGTTCTTGATGCCGAGGATGGCTTTACGTACCACATCATAACCACACAGAAGATACGGTATCAGGTACGCAATCATGCTGAGCAGTCGATGCTCAAAAATGGCCGGACAGAGCCCACGTTTATCTACCAGCATCATCGCGAAAAAGAGCGCGATGGAAATGAGAATTTTCTTCAGTTCTTTCTTCAGTTTCGCTTCCATAGGGTGACCTCTCTTCTGTCAACAGGATGTATATACTGGCGGATTTTTCGGCTTCCGGATATGAATCCAGGTGCCGCGCGCCCGATTTTTCTCTGAATTTGTCCGAAAAAACCACGTCCACCGGCGCAGCAGCACCGCATGGGCGTGGAAATATGCATGCCCATCAGGCAGGCGCAATCATTTCTGCAGCTCGGATGAAAGCTCGACGGAGAAATCCGGCTCGATCTTCTTTCCGACTTCGATGGCTTCCTTCAGAAGTGCATCGAACTGCTCATCCGGCGCCTCCAGTGTAAACTTCTGAAGCATGAAGTTTACCTTCGCATCCTGTACACCATCGAGCTTCTTGATGGCATCCTCCACCTTCGCAGCACAGTTTGCACAATCGATCTCACACTTGAATTTCTTCTTCATAATGATCCTTTCCCCGCCTATCACATGACGGCGAATGTAAAATAGTTCTTTGTATATCACGCTTTCAGGAAGACCATCCGCCCCATAGCCGGCCACGCTTCCCTGTTGCAGGGATATCACTCCTCGATATGTTCCTTTCCCATCGCGATGATCGTCTTCACATGCTCATCGGCGAGACGATAGTACACCGCTTTTCCGTCCCGTCGGGAAGTGATGAGCTTGCTCACCTTCAGAATCTTCAGCTGATGCGAAACCGCAGACTGATTCATCTCGAGATCATCACAGATTTCCGTCACATTCTTCTCCCCCTGAAAAAGATCAAACAGAATCTTGATGCGCGTTGAATCCCCGAAGATCTTAAAAAGCTCCGCCAGATCACTGAGCTCATCCTCGGAAACATTCTGAATGAGATGAGATATTTTCTTGTTGTCGTATGCGTTTGGCATCCTTTCCCCCATTTCTTTATGCTGTAATTCATCATCAAATGAACCACCGTTCATATGAATATATTATCATATATCAATGCTATGTCAAGACATTAATTCTAAAATAACGATTCCCGATAGGCATCCTCTTCTGCACTGTAGCGCAGCGAGCCATATGTGCAGCTTTCATTCGTGCTGCCGTCAACGCCCCGTGTGTAGTGTATGCAGGAGTAGCCGATGCGGTTTCTCCCCGGATTCGAAAAACGGTAGCCGATTTCATTCCAGAGTGTCGTCACGCCACTGTCATCGAAGCGATAAATCACACCCGTGCTTTCGGTCTTCATGGTGGCATTCAGACCGCCATGATTGGCGGCTTCCGCGGCTGCCTGCGCGCCTGTGAGAATCTCTGTCGCAGACGACGCACTACCGGAAGGTGCCGCGTTATCCGATGGTGCCGATACACCATCATATCCACTCATCCCCGTGCTTGATGTCTGCGCATCCATCGCATCCTTCCAGTAAATGGTGACCGCCAGCTGACGTCCCGCATCCGTTTCAATCGTCATGAGTTTCTCTCCGGTCACAATCGGTGCCGTCATACTGTCGAAGCAATACAGCTCTTCTCCGTTATTGAACCACCAGTTCATCGTATAATCACGACCGTTTCCGAAGCGCATCGTATCGTCGACGATACCGTCCGGTGCCGTATAGCTGGAAGCAAGATGATTTAGATCCGCATTCTCCGTAACGGTACAGTGAAGGCTCAGTGCGACGAGATCGCGCACACCATCGCCATCGAAATCGTCATAGCGGTAGTCGACGATCCGGTCCTCTGTCACATCATAAATCTGCGTCATCAGCTCTTTTACTGTATCGTCCCGTGTGTTCGTCGGTGACACAGCCTCTTCACCGGCTGGCACCGTGCTCCTCGCCGCATCGATGATCGCACCCGTACTGGTCGGATGCTCCGACTGCGCCACGATTCCATCATCGCCGGCTTCGCTCGAATTCCCAGCTTCCTCCTCCGACTCCAGCATCGCCGCACCGGCTTCGAGTGCCTGCCGCGTCTGTTCAACTCCCTGAAGTGCCGAAGCGGCATCCGTCCGCATCGTCATCGGATAGGACTGCTGCTCTTCCGAAACCCAGGCACGGACCGCCCGGGCGATCATCCCATCCTGCACCGGTTCGCCATTGAGACGATGGTCTCCGATCTCCATCCGCTTCACGAAGTTGCCCTGCGCATCGAAACCGTAGATGCGGTAGCGCAGGATATCGTCCCGGGTAATCAGATACTCCTGCCCATCGTTCAGACGCTCCGTCGCGATTGCATAGACCATCGGATAGCCCGTGCCACCCATGATGGAATCGAGGTACAGCCGAAGCTGCCCCTGCGAAAACCCGTACACGCGGAAATGATAGTCACCTTCCGATGGCTCACGATAGCCGACGAGCAGCTCACTGAGGCCATCACGATTGAAATCGATCAGCTGCAGAAGACAGAGTCCCATGAGATCACCGGCCACATCCGCCTCCGACTCCAGCACGGCAGCCTTTCCATACTGCTGTTCCAGCTCCGTCACCGCTTCGAGATACGCCGTGTAGGCATGCGGTACATCATCGATGGTCTGGTCAATGAAGTTGTCCTCATCGGGTTCATCTTCCTCGACCTCTTCGTCCTCCGAGGCATCCGTATTCGCGCCACTCGTCCCGGCCGCTTCACTTCCATCTGCGCGGTGGGCGCTCTGTGCGACCGTCGTCATGTCTTCGTCCTGCTCGGCGGATTTCGTCGTCTTCATGTAATAAAAGATGCCGGCGCCACCAAGCGCCAGGAGCAGCACCGCAAGTGCCACTGCGATCGGCATTCTGTTCTTCTTTTCTGTATACTGCGCCATATCGCTCCTCCTTCACTACACTGCCGTTTTACTACTGCATTCGACAGCTTCTTCCTGCCCCGGCAAGTCCGGACCGATTTCAGTTCTCCCAGTGCAGCTTATGCAGCTCTCCGTACTTCGCGAGATCCTCAAACTGATTCTGACGGTACGCTTCATAGAGCATGATGGCCGCTGAATTACTGAGGTTCAGTGAACGCATATCCCCCCACATCGGGATGCGAATGCAGGCCTTCGGATGCTGTACGAGGATCTCCTCCGGGATACCGGCAGATTCCTTTCCGAACATGATATAGTCATTCGGTCCGAAGTGAACGTCGCTGTAGACCTGACGGCCCTTCGTCGTCGCAAACCAGAGCTTCGGCGTCTCGAGGATGTCCTGCGTCCAGGCCGCACAGTGCGCCTGCCCCGCGTACATTCCATCCACAGCCAACGTTGCTTCGCCATCTGCTGCATGGCCGCCTGCATTGGCCGGCTCAAACTCATCCGCAAAATGAATCTCCGGATGCTGCGCGAGAAAATCCTCATAGTCGAGATACTCGTGGAGATCCAGCTTCGCCCAGTAATCCATGCCCGCCCGCTTGATATAGCGGTCATCGAGCGTGAAACCATACGGCCGGATCATGTGAAGCGGCGTATGCGTCGCTACGCAGGTACGACCGATCGCACCGGTATTAAACGGAATTTCCGGTTCATGAAGCACAACATGCAGCATATCTACGCCTCCCCATCCGACAGTTCTTCCTTCTGATGATCCACGAAATAGCCGGTATCACTGTACCCCGGCAAATGACCGATGGACTGGTGCTTGACCGTCCGATACTCGTCATTCGAGCGCCAGTACGGGCAGTGCTGACGGCGTCCGCCCCACATATGGGCCATGTCGTCCTCATCGATATCGGCCTCGCAGACCCAGCCTTCATCGTCATCATCGTAGACGTAGTTTAAACACATTTCACATTCTGACATCGTTCATCCTCTACTTCTTTTTCAGCCTTTTCGTCTTCCCGCTCGTCACACCGGCACGCGTCGCCTCCAGGATCTCCGTGTTGTCGCAGCTCGGACAGAGATCCCGCAGAAAACACGCACCACAATCCGGCCGCGCCGACATACAGTAGCTGCGCCCGAGCGAAATGATGTGCGTGTTCCAGCGGATCCAGAACTCCTCCGGCACCGTCTCCATGAGCTGAAACTCGGTGCGCGTCGGATCACTCGATTCCGCGAGCCCGAGACGATTCGAGATACGCTTCACATGCGTATCCACAACGAGTGCCGGCTTGTGATAGATGTGTCCGAGGATGAGGTTCCCCGTCTTCCGTCCGACACCTGGGAGCGATACGAGTTCGTCGATGCTGTCGGGCACGTCGCCGTCATACCGCGCGAGGAGGTCGGCTGCACAGGCCTTGATGTTTCGCGCCTTGTTGTGGTAGAAGCCCGTGGAACGGATATCCTCTTCGAGCTCCTCGATCGGCACCTTCGCGAAATCCTCGAGACAGGTGTACTTCCGAAACAGCTTCTCCGTCACCATATTGACACGTGCATCTGTACACTGCGCACTCAGAATCGTCGCGAACAGCAGCTGCCACGCATTTTCACTTTTCAAAAAAATAGGCGGCTCGGCACCGTAATGCTCATCGAGCCGCTTCATGATTTCCCGGACGCGCGCCTCGCGTGCCTCCGGGGTCTCTCCTTTTACAAACATATGAACCTCACAGCTCCAGTGTCACCTTGCGTCCCGTCGGCTGGTACTGATAGTAGCGGACACCCGCCGCATCCAGCATACGCTTGCTGGCCTTCGTCGCCGGCGTATCGCCATACTTATCAGAGTAGTAGATCAGGGTCCGAATGCCGGCCTGGATCAGTGCCTTCGCGCACTCGTTGCATGGGAAGAGCGTCACGTAGAGCTTGCAGCCCTCGAGGGAACCGCCACGATAGTTGAGAATCGCATTCAGCTCCGCATGCGTCGCGTAGAAGTACTTCGCATTGTACGGATCATCCTCCGCATGGATCTTCGTCCATGGGAAAACATCATCCGAACAGCCCTGCGGGAAGCCGTTGTAGCCCATCGAGAGAATCTTGTTCTCCGGGCTCACGATGCAGGCCCCAACCTGGGTGCTCGGGTCCTTCGAGCGCCGCGCCGACATCTCGGCGACCCCCATAAAATACTCATCCCAGGTGATATAGTCTCTTCTCTTTCCACTCTCTTCCATCTATGTCCTCCTGCGGTTCTCCGACCGCTGCCGCACCTGCGGTCATGCCGTACGCTCATCGGTTTTGCCAGTATCGGCGATCGACCACTGCCGCACCTACGGCTATGTCACTTGGTTTCCATCTATTCTGTCCATTCAGCGAAATCACTCCGGCCGGGTACGCACGAAGTGGTCGACAGCACCACCCGACGATTACACGTCTGCGTGCGGCTGCAGTCCCGCAAGCGGCGAAATGCCACCTCGGAAAACATCCGTCGGCTGATCATCCGCGCAGACCTCCAGCATCCCGGCTGACTTCCGCATACGGTTCATGAGCGCGAAGCCCACACCACGGTCGCTGTAGCTCTCCGCATAGATACGTTCGATCCCGTCTTCGTCGAACTCACGAAGCACACGGAACAGCTCATGCGTCATCGACAGCGGATCGCTTCGACGGCCGATCACCTTGATATCTGCCTTCCGGTCGCCCTCGCTATGGTAGCGTGCACGCGTCTCTTCACAGCAGATGATGCCGACCTTGCGTCCGGCAGCCTCATCCGCGTCCACGAGTCGGTCAATGCAGGCTACTACCATCGCATCTGCTTCCGCGCGCTCTTCCTCCGATAACGCATAGTCGCGCTCCTTCGAAAGCCGCGTCGTTACGAGTGCCATGCGCGCATTCGGTGCATAGTGCCGGTACTTCATGCCCGGTGCCTTCGGATGAACGCCTTCCTTTACGCCGCCGGCGAGGATGGCTGGATCGATCTGCACCTCACTTCCCAGGGTCTCCGAAAGCTCTTCCACGGTAATCGCACCCGGACGAAGCAGCGTCGGCACGGCGCCGGTGAGGTCAATGATGGTCGACTCGACACCGATGCCCACCGGACCGTCATCGAGGATCATCTCGATTTTTCCATTTAAATCATGGTAGACATGCGCCGCCTCCGTCGGACTTGGCTTACCGGAGGTGTTTGCGCTCGGTCCCGCGATCGGTACGCCTGCTTCCTTGATAAATGCAAGCGTTACCCGGTTCTCCGGGCAGCGGATGGCGACGGTCTCGAGACCACCGGTCGTTTCATATGGCACGATGTCTGCCTTCGGCATGACGATCGTCAGTGGTCCCGGCCAGAACGCCTCCATCAGCTTCCGCGCACTCGGCGGAAATACCGATACAAGCGGTGCCACCTCGTCGATACAGGATACATGCACGATCAACGGATTATCCGATGGACGCCCCTTCGCTGCATAAATCTTCCGGCTCGCCTCCGGATCCAGTGCATTGCCCCCGAGTCCATATACGGTCTCGGTCGGAAATGCCACGAGGCCGCCCTGACGGATGATTTCTGCCGCCTGTGCGACGCCCTCCATGCCTTTTACGATTGTTTCCATTTCCCTAACCTTCTATCTTCACTGCTCGCCAGTGGCACCGCAGCGATTTTCTTTTTATCTGCTCAGCATCGCATACACATGCGCATGCTGCCTGCGCGGTCATCCCGCACGTTTTAGTTCTGCGTTGTGCCCTCTGCATTCAGATTCAGAATACTCCAGAAGCTCTGTGGCTCCTGACCGAGCTTCCAGGCGGCGACACCACCGCAATCGGCTTGCTTCACGGCATCGACCTTCAGCTGCATGGACTGATCATCCTCCATCCAGATTTTCTTCACTTCATCACCATCCGTGATTTCACCGAAATTCTGTCCGAGATCGTCCTGCCACTCCAGCGTCACACCCTTCTGTACGATCCAGTTCTGTGCGGTCTGCACACTGAGCGCCTCGGAACGCGTCTTGCCATCCGGGCCGGTGATCCAGACACGCGTATAGAACGGAAGTGCGATGATGACACGACGGCTGTCCATCGCGCTGCTCGCTTCGCTGATGCCGCGTTTCACGTAGTCAATGGAGGAAACCGAGCCCTCCTCGCCGCCGGCATAGTGCTCGTCATAGCACATAATCACGACATAATCGATGCAGTCGCCGAGCTCTTCGATATCGTAATGACTGTTGTAATTATATGGCACATAGCAGTCCGCGGACAGCACGAGTCCCGCCTGCCGACAGGCCACACCAAGCTCCCGCATGAACTGAATATACGCGCGTCCCAGTCCGGTAGGAATCAGCTCGAAGTCAATGTTGAGGCCATCGATGCCGCCCGCAAGCGCTGTGGATACGAGCGCTGCCACGAGCTGCTCGCGAAGCGCTGTGTTCTCGAGGAAGACCGACTCATCGATGCTTCCGGCATCGAAATTGTTGACGGTCGCCCAGACCTGATAACCTGCAGCATGTGCCGCCTGTACATAATCAGCACTCCAGTAGGAGTCGAAGGTTCCCTGATCCGAATTCAGGATAAACCAGGTCGGTGCGATGACATTCATCGTGCCGGCCGCCTGCGCCGTTATACTTGCGAAGCCTGCATTGGCCGCCTGCGTGGTCACCTGATGGAAGCCCATCACGACCTTCTGATCAAGCGTCTTATGCGTATACTCCGGAGCCGTATAGCTGCTTTCCGGGGTCACCGAGCGCTCGTCGCCGAGACGCTTATTCCGGAGCCAGCCGATATAGCCATCTTCGGTTTCGACACGTGACCAGTTCTCCATCGCCTCGAGGACCTTTACATTGGCCCCCTGCTCGAGCGTAGTCAGTACCGGGGATTTCACGCCACCAAGAAGACGAACCGCTTCGGTTTTCTGAACGGTCGCCTCGGTATACGCTGCGAAGTCATCGAAGATGAAGATACGCTTCTGCTCATCCGCGACATAGCTCCTAAAGCGGATATTCGTGTGCTCAGCGACGAACTTGACGTTGAGATACAGATTGTCCGTGCCGTTTCCGACCTTCAGGAACGGGGTCGAGCCATCACTCAGCGTATCACCGATGCCGTATTTCAGCGTTTCCGTCGGCATGGTATAGAGAACCTGATTTACATCCGAAGCCCAGAAGAAACGACGGTTCAGATTCGACATTACCCACTCGTACGGGAGGAAAACACCGCCGTTCACGCACTTTGCAAGCACGAGTTTTCCATTCGAATCCTCCTGCTGCTCTTCATCGAGGTAGATCGTCACCTCATCACCGCTGACACCGAAGTACGCGGCCTGGTCGGCGAGCTCCTTCGTCGGCGCATATTTCTTCTCATAGATATATCCGCCGGCCGCACCCGCGAATATCAGAAACATCAGAAGACCGATGATAAACGGCATCATGCGGTTGCCACCGCTCGTCTGCTGCCGCCGTCTCGACTTCGGATGCTGTTCTACTTTTCTTATTTCCCTCGCCACTTTTTTCTCCTTAGATAACCTCCTGATTCAGCTCCGCAAGCTTCGCTGCCTGATCAGCCGCGATGATCGGATCGAGGAGTGGATCGAGATCTCCGTTTAATACCTTGTCGATCGAGTACAGCGTCAGTCCGATCCGGTGATCCGTCACACGTCCCTGTGGGAAGTTATAGGTACGAATCTTCTCGGAACGGTCGCCCGTGCCCACCTGAGAGCGCTTGGCCTCCGCCGCCTCGTCGTGCTTTTTATTATACTCTATTTCATATAGGCGCGCACGAAGAAGTCGCATCGCCTTCTCTCGGTTCTGAAGCTGAGAACGCTCCTCCTGACACTCCGCCACCATGCCGGTCGGGATGTGAATGAGACGTACCGCCGATGAGGTTTTGTTGATGTGCTGTCCACCGGCACCGGAGGAACGGAACACTTCCATCTTCACATCCGCCGGATTGATCTCGACATCGACATCCTCTGCCTCCGGCATTACAGCAACGGTCGCCGTCGAGGTGTGAATACGTCCGCCGGACTCCGTTACCGGCACACGCTGTACACGATGTACGCCCGCCTCATACTTGAGACGGCTGTAGGCACCCTTTCCGGTTACAACGAACACCGCTTCCTTCATACCGCCGATGCCGGTCTCATTGACCGAGAGAAGTTCCGTCTTATAACCACGACGCTCCGCGTAATTGATATACATGCGGTAGAGCTCCGCCGCAAACAGCGCCGCCTCATCTCCACCGGCACCACCACGGATCTCCATGATGATATTTTTATCATCGTTCTCATCCTTCGGGAGAAGCAGGATCTGCAGCTCCTTCACGAGCGCCGGCTGATTTTCCTTCGCTTCGGCAAGCTCCGCCTTCGCGAGCTCGATCATCTCCGGGTCCTTCTCGGACGCCAGCATCTCGAGCGCCTCCTTCTCACCGGCCACCGCCTCGAGATAGCGCTTATAGGTCGTGTACAGCGGCTCGAGATCACTCGACTCTCGCATCAGCTTTAAGTATTTC
>CAKQWR010000058.1 GCA_934279105.1 uncultured Oribacterium sp.
TATGAATTAAATGTTAACAATCAAAAGCTTTCTTGAATAAAAAAGTGTTTAGTGATAAGATTTCAGAGTTATAGCCAAAAGTAGAACGAAAAGTGTGTATATACACTTCAAGGGTGCACACTAGCGATAAGGAGTACTAGAGCAAATGAGTTTTTTTGAGAAGGTTTTTGGTAGCCATTCCGATCATGAGCTGAAGCGTATCGATCCGATCATTAAGAAGATTCTTTCTTATGATGAGACGATGTCTGCCATGTCCGATGAGGAGCTGAAGGCACAGACACCGAAGTTTAAGGAGCGTCTCGCGCAGGGTGAAAGTCTGGACAGTATCCTCCCGGAGGCATACGCAACCGTACGTGAAGCTGCATGGCGTGTAAATAAGATGAAGCACTTCCCGGTGCAGCTGATCGGTGGTGTCGTTCTTCACCAGGGCCGTATCGCCGAGATGAGAACCGGTGAAGGTAAGACTCTTGTATCCACCTGTCCGGCTTATCTGAATGCACTCGAAGGAAAGGGCGTCCATATCGTCACTGTCAACGACTACCTCGCAAAGCGAGATGCCGAGTGGATGGGTCGTATCCATGAGTTCCTCGGTTTGACCGTCGGTGTCGTTCTGAACTCCATGACGACGGAAGAGCGTCAGGCAGCGTACAACTGCGACATTACCTATGTCACAAATAACGAACTTGGTTTCGATTACCTCCGTGATAACATGGCGGTTTATAAGAACCAGCAGGTTCTTCGTGGCCTTCACTACTGCATCATCGATGAGGTCGACTCTGTTCTGATCGATGAAGCACGTACACCGCTTATCATTTCCGGTCAGTCCGGAAAGTCCACGAAGCTGTATGAGGTCTGTGATGTGCTGGCTCGTCAGCTTCAGCGTGGTGAGGAATCCGCAGAGTTCAGTAAGCTCGATGCGATCCTCGGCGAGGAAATCGAGGAAACCGGTGACTTCATCGTAAATGAGAAGGAGAAGACGGTAAACCTCACACAGCAGGGTGTTCATAAGGTCGAGCAGTTCTTCCATATCAAGAACCTCGCAGATCCGGAGAATCTGGAGATTCAGCACTGCGTGATCCTGGCTCTCCGTGCAAACAATCTGATGCACCGTGATAAGGACTATGTTGTAAAGGATGATGAAGTTCTCATCGTCGATGAGTTCACCGGACGTATCATGCCGGGTCGTCGTTACAGCGATGGTCTGCATCAGGCAATCGAGGCGAAGGAGCACGTAAACGTTAAGCGTGAGTCGAAGACACTCGCAACCATCACCTTCCAGAACTTCTTTAACAAGTTCGATAAGAAGGCAGGTATGACCGGTACTGCACAGACAGAGGAGAAGGAGTTCCGTAACATCTACTACATGGATGTTATTTGTATTCCGACGAACAAGCCGGTTCAGCGTATCGACCTCGATGATGCAGTATATAAGTCAAAGAAAGAAAAGTTCCAGGCTGTGGTTGATGAAGCGGTTCGTATCCATGAGACCGGTGCACCGGTTCTGATCGGTACCATCAACATCGATACTTCCGAGCTGATCAGCGGCATGCTGAAGCGCCGCGGCATCAAGCATAACGTCCTGAATGCAAAGTTCCATGAGCTCGAGGCGGCGATCGTCGCCGATGCAGGTCAGCATGGTGCCGTTACCATCGCAACCAACATGGCCGGCCGTGGTACGGATATCAAGCTGGATCCGGAAGCACTCGCTGCAGGTGGTCTTCACATCATCGGTACAGAGCGCCATGAGTCCAGACGAATCGATAACCAGCTGCGTGGTCGTGCCGGACGTCAGGGGGACCCGGGTCAGTCCCAGTTCTTCATTTCTCTGGAGGATGACCTGATGCGTCTCTTCGGTTCCGAGCGTCTCATGAACATGTTTGAGGCACTGGGCGTTCCGGAGGGCGAGCAGATTCACCATAAGATGCTTTCGAATGCGATTGAGAAGGCACAGGAGAAGATCGAGCTGAACAACTACGGTATCCGTGAAAACCTTCTGAAGTATGACGAGGTCAACAACGAGCAGAGAGATGTCATTTATGCAGAGCGTGAAAAGGTTCTGAACGGTGATGATCTTCGCCCGACCATCATCAACTTCATCCAGGACATCATCGAAAATTACGTCGATGCCAATGTTCCGGAAGATGCGACAGCGAAGGACTGGGATCTCAGTGGTCTCAATGATACCCTGATGAGCATCATCCCGCTTCCGAAGCTGCAGCTCACCGAAGAGCAGTTCAACTCGATGACGAAGAACGAGTTCAAGCAGCTCCTGAAGGAAGAGGCGATCAAGCTCTATGAGCAGAAGGAAGCCTCCTTCCCGAATCCGGAGCAGCTCCGTGAGGTAGAGCGTGTCATCCTTCTTCGTGTGATCGACCAGAAGTGGATGAACCACATCGATGATATGGATATCATCCGTGACGGTATCGGCCTTCAGGCATACGGCCAGAAGGATCCGCTCGTAGAGTATAAGATCCAGGGCTATCAGATGTTTGGCGATATGACACGTGCCATCAAGGAAGATACCGTACGTATCCTGTATCACATTCAGGTAGAGCAGAAGGTAGAGCGTGAGCAGCAGGCACAGGTGACCGGCACCAATCGTGACACCACCCTCGCACAGGCACCACAGAAGCGCTCCATCCGCAAGATCTATCCGAATGATCCGTGTCCTTGTGGATCCGGCAAGAAGTATAAGCAGTGCCATGGCCGTGACGAATACCAGAAGATGATGAATCAGAAGGTTTCGGAAGCACAGGCAGAGAAGGCACAGGATGCAATGCTTGATAACGCCGGCAAAAACTAAGTAAATTTTCCTGCTTCGGCAGGTGAAGGCCGCGGACCATAATGGATTCTTCGCGGCCTTTTGTATACTCAATATCTGTTTTATGTCTGTGCGCAGGCGAAATGCACGCCGCAGGGGAAAACAGAGCAGCCGTTACGATGTAAACATAGTATGTAAAGGAAAACAAATGATCGTAGAGTTAGACCAGTACAAGTATGAGCTTGGACAGAAAGAACAGCCACTGAAGGATCTGGGGGCTTCCCTCGATCTCGACAACAAGAAAAAGCGGATCGCAGAGCTCGATCGTATGATGGAAGAGCCGGATTTCTGGACCGATCCCGAAAAAGCCAATCAGTACTCCACCGAGGATCGTCGACTGAAGGACGAGGTGAAAAGCTATGAAGAGCTGGTGCAGGCTTATGATGACATCGGCGCACTGATTGAAATGGCAGAGGAAGAAGAGGACCAGGATTCCGTTGATGAAGTAAAGGAAATGCTGGATGATTTCATGGAGCGACTTGACCAGATGTCCACGAAGCTCCTTCTCTCCGGTGAATATGATAATATGAATGCCATCCTTCGTCTGAATGCCGGTGCCGGTGGTACCGAGTCCAACGACTGGGCGGGTATGCTGTATCGTATGTACACTCGTTGGGCAGAGCGTCATGGCTTCACCATCAAGGTACTGGATTTCCTGGAAGGTGATGAAGCCGGCATTAAGTCCGTGACCATCGAAATTGATGGCGAGTACGCGTACGGCTATCTGCGTTCCGAGGCCGGTGTTCACCGTCTGGTACGTATTTCTCCATTCAACGCTCAGGCGAAGCGTCAGACGTCCTTCGTATCCTGCGATGTGATGCCGGATATCGAGACCGAGATCGACATCGAGGTGCGTCCAGAGGATATCAAGATGGAAGTGTTCCGTGCATCCGGAGCCGGCGGACAGCATATCAACAAAACCTCATCCGCTGTTCGACTGATTCATATCCCAACCGGTATCGTCGTTGCGTGTCAGGAGGAGCGTTCACAGCTTCAGAACCGAAACAAGGCGATGCAGATGCTGAAGGCGAGACTCTATCTGAAGGAAAAGGAAGAGCAGGAAGCTATGCTGGCAGGCATCCGTGGCGAGGTTAAGGACAACGGCTGGGGTTCCCAGATCCGTTCGTATGTTCTTCAGCCATATCGTATGGTCAAGGACCTTCGCTCCGGTGAGCAGAGTTCCAACACCGATGCGGTTCTGGATGGTGATATCGACCGCTTCATCACGGCTTATCTCAAGTGGATGCAGCTCGGTTGTCCGGATCGTCGTGTACAGGGAGATGATTGATCCGGTAACGGTGAAGTAAGATCAGTGAATAATGCAGGAGAGGGAGGCCACGGAAGAAACCATGAGTGATCAGTCGGATTATTTCGTTGTCCGGACCAAGGCACTGCCCGAGGTTCTGAAAAAGGTAGTAGAGGTAAAACGCCTTCTCGAAACAGAAAAAGGGCTTTCCGTGGCAGACGCGACGGAAAGAGTAGACATTTCCCGCAGTTCCTTTTATAAATACAAGGAAGACATCTTCCCTTTCTATGATAATGCAAAGGGTAAGACCATCACGATCATCGTTCAGATGATGGATGTTCTCGGAAATCTGGCGAAGATATGCTCGAAGGTTTCCGAATATAAGGCCAATATCCTCACCATCCATCAGTCGATTCCGATCAATGGAATCGCCACACTGACGTTATCCGTCGAAGTTCGGGAAGATACCTCGGATATCAACGCAATGATTCACGAAATCGAAGCATTGCCGAATATTCAATATGTCAAGATTCTTGCGCAGGAGAGTATGCCAGGCTAGGCAGCACCTGTGAAAACCACAAGATCCATTGTTTCGAAACAGCTTCAAACAGAAGGGGAAAATTATGAAAATTGCGATTTTAGGCTATGGCACGATCGGTTCCGGTGTCGCAGAGGTTCTGCGCATCAACAAGGATCAGATTGAAAAGAAGGTGGGCGAGCCGGTCGAACTCAAGTATGTGCTGGATCTCCGTACCGATATCGGTGTGGATAATGACAAACTGATCTCCGATTTTTCAATCATCGAGAATGATCCGGAAGTTGCACTCGTAGTAGAGACCATGGGCGGCATTCATCCTGCCTACGAGTTCGTAAAGGCCTGCCTCGAGAAGGGAAAGCACTGCGTAACTTCGAACAAGGCACTTGTTGATGCGGTTGGCTCGAAGCTGATCAGCATCGCTCGCGAGCATCACTGCAATTTCTATTTCGAAGCTTCCGTAGGTGGCGGAATTCCGGTCATCCGTACGATTTACCATAACTATGCCGGCGAAAATCTGACAGAGATCACCGGTATCATGAACGGCACCACCAACTTCATTCTGACGAAGATGCGCGAAAAGGGTGCCGACTTCGAGGAGACCCTCGTGGAGGCACAGCGCCTCGGTTATGCAGAGCGTGATCCGTCTTCAGATATCGATGGTTTCGATACCTCCCGTAAGACGGCGATTCTCCTTAGCATGGCGTCCGGCAACCGTTGCCGCCATGAAGATATCTATACCGAGGGTATCCGTGCGATTTCGAAGCTGGATTTCCTCTATGCTCGTGAACTTGGTATGACGATCAAGCTCCTCGGCTCCGTACAGCAGGTAGAGGATAAGTACTTCGCCTATGTTGTCCCGATGATGATTCCGAAGTCAGATCCGCTTTACAGCGTCGATGGTGTATACAATGGTATCCGCATCGTCGGAAACTGCCTCGGCACAACCATGCTTTATGGTATGGGTGCCGGTAAGATGCCGACCGCAAGTGCGGTTGTATCCGATATCATCGCCGCCGTTCGTCATCAGCACGATTTCCAGGGCATCGGTTGGACGGAAAAGATGCTTCAGATCGAGCCGATGAGTTCGAACGCGTTCGCATACTTTGTTCGTGTAGAGGGCACACCGGATGCCATCAAGAAGGATCTTCGTGAGCTCTTCCTTGAGGACAGCTCGAAGCTGGTTCCGATTGCACTGGGCGGCCGTACCGATGAGTTCGCTTTCATTACCGATGTCATGTTTGAAGGCGATTTCCTGCAGAATGTCCGCGAGTTTGAGGAGAAGACCGGGCGCAGAGTCTTCCATTTCATTCGTACCGAGAAGGAAGAAGATTAATGATTTTTGAAAGTAATTCAGCGGAGGAAACCTTCGCATTCGGACAGAAGCTTGGCAGCGAGGCCATTCCGGGCGAGATCATCTGTCTGGACGGTGACCTGGGTGTAGGCAAGACGGTCTTCACCCAGGGCTTCGCCGCGGGCCTCGGTATCGACGATTATGTCAATTCACCGACCTTTAATATCGTGAAAGAATATGAAGGTGGACGACTTCCACTATATCATTTTGATGTGTATCGTATCGGGGATCCATCCGAAATGGAAGAGATCGGATACGAAGACTATTTCTATGGTCAGGGCGTCAGCATCATCGAGTGGCCGGGGCAGATCGAGGAGCTTCTTCCGAAGGAGGCCCGCTGGGTGCGCATCCGGAAGGATCTGACGAAGGGCTTCGACTATCGTCGGATCGAGTATTAAATAATTGGATAAAACTATGTTGATTTTAGGAATTGATTCAGCCGGACATACCGCCAGCGTCGCTTTATATGCAGACGGTGTTGTCCTTTCAGAATATTCAAGCAATATCGGGCTTACCCACTCTCAGACACTTTTACCTATGGTGGCTGAGATTTTTTCGCGTACCGGGCATCAGGTGGACGAACTGGATGCCATCGCCGTCAGCGCAGGACCAGGCTCTTTTACCGGTCTTCGCATCGGCGCGGCGACTGCAAAGGGGCTGGCGCTCGGTTATGATATCCCTCTCCTCGAGGTGAGTACCCTCGAGGGACTTGCTATGAATGTACGGGATATCGCAGGATCATATACAGACACAAACGCCCCTCTTTACGTGCACCCCATCATGGATGCGCGCCGTAGTCAGGTCTATACGGCGATGTACCTCGATGGACAGCTGATCGGCGAGGAAGAAGCCATCGGTCTCGAGGAGCTCGTCACAAAAATCAATGCTATACCTGGCAGACATCTCTTTTTAGGCGATGCTGTGCCGGTATATCGTGCGTATCTGGAGGAGCATCTCGAGGTCCCGTACCGTTTCGCCGGCCCAAGCAACCTTCTTCAGCGTGCATCCTCGATTGCGATGCTGGGCGCAGAGCTACTGACGAAAGGCCAGGCTGTACATGGAAAGGATTTCCATCTCAGCTACATCCGTAAACCACAGGCAGAGCGTGAACGTGAAGCCGCCGGGCTTAGGGAATATGATATTACGCACGAAGATCCGACGCTACTCAAAAAAGCGGAGAGTGAAGACCGTCTCGCGGCCAGAAATTATAAAATCGATGCCGGTCCGGGCTATGAGGATAACTCTGTCCCGGAGAATCTGTAATCTACAGAGATTTACAGGACGTTTCCGCTGTATCGATTTACTGCTTAGCTCAGGGCATCATATATCCCCGGAAATGGGCAGCTTGTATCCCGATTTTAAATACGAAAGAATCATGTGATGAAAGAAAACTGCTACACAATCGAAGCCATGTGCCTGGAGGATATTCCGGAGGTTCTTCGCCTCGAGCGGGAAGCCTTCGGTCAGATGGCATGGCATGCCGATGATTTTGAGTCCGCCATCACGTCAAAATGTGATTTTCCACTGGTGATTCACCGGACGACAGCTGTTTGGGATGCTGCGAACATAGTCAACTCATCCGCAGATGCCATCGACCGCCTTCCGAAGCCGATGCAAACAGGCGAAGTGCAGGATACAGAGGTCGGCGGCATTGGCATCGTCGGCTATGCGGTGCTTCGTATCATTGCGCCGGAAGCAGAGGTTGAAAACATATGTGTGGCTCCGACATGTCGACGGACGGGTGCGGGCGAACGTTTAATGGATGAAATGCTGTGTCTGGCCACAAACCAGGGCGCCGATCGCATCTTCCTGGAGGTTCGTGCACACAATGAGCCTGCGAAGGCACTGTACCGTAAGAAGGGATTTGTGGATTCTTACGTACGAAAAAACTACTATCAGGGTCCGACAGAGGATGCCATCATCATGATGAAGGAATGATATTATGCTTGATATTTGTTTACTCGGAACCGGCGGAATGATGCCGCTTCCGAATCGATGGCTTACGAGCCTCATGCTTCGCTGCAATGGCAGCAATATGCTGATTGACTGCGGAGAGGGTACGCAGATTGCGATGAAGGAAAAGGCCTGGTCGCCGAAACCGATTGATGTGATCTGCTTCACTCATTACCATGCGGATCACATTTCCGGCTTACCGGGGATGCTTCTTTCGATGGGCAATGCAGAGCGCACCGAGCCGCTGCACATGGTCGGCCCGAAGGGGCTCAAGAGAGTGGTTGATGGCCTCCGCGTCGTCGCACCGGAGCTTCCGTTTGAGATCATTTACCACGAACTTTCCGAACCGATCGAGCAGCTTGAGTTCGGTCCGTTTGTGCTGGACGCCTTTAAGGTGAACCACAAAATCACCTGCTATGGTTATCGTGTCAGCATCCGCCGACTCGGAAAGTTCGATGCACAGCGCGCACAGGCACAGAGCATCCCGGTACGTTGCTGGAATCGTCTTCAGCATGGTGAAACCGTCGAGGAAAACGGACAGATCTATACACCGGATATGGTGATGGGGGCTGCGCGTCGCGGCCTGCGCGTTACCTACTGCACCGACACACGTCCGACACCGATGATTACAGAGATGGCGACCGATGCTGATCTCTTCATCTGCGAGGGCATGTACGGTGAGTATGAAAAGCTGGACAATGCAAAAAAATACAAGCATATGATGATGGTCGAAGCTGCGCACATCGGTGCAGAAGCGAAGCCGAAGGAGATGTGGTTTACACACTATTCTCCGAGCGAGATGAAACCGGATATCTATCGCGAGGAGATCACGAAGATCTGGCCGGTGAAATTTGCGCGTGATGGATGGACGAAGGATCTCGTTTTCGATGATGAGGAAAACGGAGAGAAGTAACCGGATGTAAGCATGAGGTATCGATAAATCGGTACGAGATGCATCATTGAAGCAAGGACTGCGTCCGCAGAAACCGGGCAGAAGCAGTATGAACACAGTTAGTATATCAATCTGGAGTAACTATGGCAGATATTACAATCCTGGGAATCGAATCGAGCTGTGACGAGACCGCCGCTGCGGTCGTTCGCAACGGTCGGGAGGTTCTTTCAAATATTATTTCATCACAGATTGCGATCCACACAGAGTACGGCGGCGTCGTACCAGAGATTGCTTCCCGCAAGCACCTCGAAAAAATCGACGATGTCATCGCACTTGCACTGAAGGAGGCGCACTGTACCTTCGATGATATCGATGCCATTGCCGTGACCTACGGTCCTGGCCTCGTCGGTGCGCTACTTGTCGGCGTAGCGGAAGCGAAGGCTCTCGCCTATGCGCTGAAGAAGCCACTGATCGGTGTGCACCATATCGAGGGCCACGTCAGTGCGAACTATATCGAAAATAAGGACCTCGAACCGCCATTTGCCTGCCTGATTGTATCTGGCGGACATACACACCTCGTCGTTGTACAGGATTATGGTAAGTTCGAGATCGTCGGTCGGTCACGTGACGATGCAGCCGGTGAAGCCTTCGACAAGGTGGCGCGCGCAGTCGGACTCGGCTATCCGGGTGGACCGAAGGTGGATAAGGCCTCCAAAACCGGTAATCCGCATGCCATTTCTTTCCCGCGTGGCACCGTTACGGACAATCCATACGATTTTACCTTCTCTGGTATCAAATCGTCTGTCCTCAACTACATCAACAAAGCGAAAATGATGAATACGCCGATCGATGTACCGGATCTCTGCGCTTCTTTCCAGGAAGCGGTGACGGATTCGCTGGTTTCTCGTGCCATTATGCTCTGTAAGGAGCGTGGCTACCAGAAGCTCGCCATCGCCGGTGGTGTCGCATCGAACAGTCATATTCGTGCGCGGATGGAAGATGCCTGTAAGAAAAACGGCATCGCATTTTATCGTCCGAGCCCGGTACTCTGCACGGACAATGCTGCCATGATCGGCTGCGCAGGATACTATGAATATCTGCATGGTCGTCGTGACGGCCTGGACCTGAACGCCTGCCCGAACCTGAAGCTTGGTGAGCGATAATGGAGTAGAGAGATGTATAACGGAAGAAAAGTATATGCGATCGTGCTGGCAGCCGGTAGTGGCCGCCGAATGCATAGTAAAACGAAAAAGCAGTTTATGGAAATTCTCGGCAGGCCACTCTTTAGCTGGAGTGCATCTTGCTTCGATCGTCATGAGGCTGTCGACGGCATCATTCTGACAACCGGTGAAGAAGATATCCCCCATATGGAAGAGCTGACACGTAGCGGCGGTGCCTGTGCACTTCATAAGCTCTCTGCAATCGTAGTGGGAGGAAAAGAACGCTATCATTCTGTCTTCGAGGGACTGAAAAAAGTCGCGGAACTCGAAAAAACAGATACCACTTCCTCGGATAGAAGTATGTCTCAGGAAGAGGCACCGGATCCACTGATTATGATTCACGACTGCGCACGGCCGATGCTGACAGAAGCCATCATCGACGATGCCTTACATTATGCAGAGAAATACCATGCAGCCGTAATCGGGATGCCGGTGAAGGATACGATCAAAATTCTCGATGCAGATCATTTCGTAAAGGAAACTCCGGAGCGTAGTGCCGTATGGCTGATGCAGACTCCACAGAGTTTCGATTTCTCGCTCATCTATAAGGCATATGCAGCGATGATTGATCAAGAGGCGAGAGGACATCTTATGGTTCCAATCACAGATGATGCTATGGTCGTTGAGTCTTTCGCCGGACAGCGTGTAAAGATTATCTCCGGAAGTTATGAAAATATAAAGGTTACAACTCCAGAGGACGTAAAGATTGCGGAGTATTACCTATCGAAAAGAAATGAGCGTAGATAGAGCCTGTTTCTCAAGCAAATGCTAAGACTATATATCGTATATTTCCTTAAAGAGCGTCTCAATGTATAGATGATGAAATCGATCATCGGGCCGCTCTTTAAAAAAATTCAGAAAACAGTTGACAAGAAGGATACTTATCGATATTATATCTAAGTCGCTCGTAAAGAGCGCGTGAAAAGTGCAGAGGTATCGAAGTGGTCATAACGAGGCGGTCTTGAAAACCGTTTGTCCGCAAGGGCACGTGGGTTCGA
>CAKQWR010000059.1 GCA_934279105.1 uncultured Oribacterium sp.
GTCCATGCCTTCCGGAATATGGTAGGTATAGGCACGATCCAATGCTTCATTTGTAATATCTATGATGATTTCTGCAAACATCAGCACTGTTCCTGCTTAAAATCACGTACGATGTCCGCAAGCTTCATGCTGTTTGAGCCCTTAAAGAGAATCACATCTCCGCTACGGGCGATGGCATGAATCGTATTGCGAAGTTCATCGATATCCATGAAGTATTCGATCGTCGGCATATTTCGTGCCACGTCGTCTCCAATCGGCTTATGCGATTCCGCGACTGCGTTCCGAATTCCTTCACCGATGGCTGCTGCACGCTCACCATACAGAAACACCTCATCGATCGGAAGCGTTGCAAGATAGTTTCCAACTTCTCGATGATAGTCCAGAGTCTTCTCACCCAGCTCCAGCATATCAGCCAGCACCGCGATATGGCGTTTTCCCTCTAATGAAGCAAGCGCTTCAAGCCCTGCCTTCATGGATGCCGGAGAAGCGTTATACGCATCATCGATGATGAGGACATTTTCCTTCGTACGGAAAGTTGCTCCGCGGCCTGCAAGGCCCGAAAAGTTTTCAAGTGCATGCTTCGCCGCTGTCGAATCGACTCCCAGCGCTTCTGCGATATGCATCGCTGCGGAGGCATTCTGAAGCATATGGTTTCCCTTCACCATCAGATGAAGATCATAATCTGTAATCGCATAGGTCCTTAGATTCATCGTCTTATCTTCCGCGATGCCGAAATGATGAATCTCATCTATCGTCACCTTCGAAAGGATGGCATCATTCATGTTAAGGTAGAGCGAACCTCCGTCTGCCATACCATCGAGGATATGGAGCTTCTCGCGAAGAATATTCTCCTGCGTTTTCAGCTGTTCGATATGCGCGATGCCGATATTCGTCATCACCGCCATATCAACACAGGCAATCTGCGCAATTCTGGTCATCTCACCAGGCTCTGACATACCGAGTTCGATGACGGCCGCTTCTGCTCCGGATCTGGCCATCTGAAACATCGTGATCGGAACACCCACCTGCGAATTTGCGTTTCCTGCTGTCTGAAAAACGTGTTTTCCTGCCGAAATGGCGGTCGCAATCATGCTGCGTGTCGTCGTTTTTCCAACCGATCCGGTCACACCGATCACGATTCCATGGAACTTCCGCCGCTCCATCAGACCGATTTCCTGAAGCGCCTTCGTTGTATCCTGCACCTGATAAAAGCGGACATTCGGATACTTCGCCTGCATTTCTTCGATCGGACGTGAACTCAGCACCGCAACGGCTCCATTTGCGATGGCCATATCGATGTAATCATGTCCATCACTTCGCTCGCCGATGATCGGCACAAAAAGTGCATTCTGCATTTTTTTTCGTGAATCAAGCACGATTTCCTCGATGCCATCATCCGTAAATCCGAAACTTTTATCCGCTGTGTTCATGTTTTTCTCCATTCAACTCAACTAGTCTATGAAAGGTGGTACTTTTCAGCTGTTTCCAGTATAACCTCACGATCGAGGAAATGTGTGCGCACACCCTTTACTTCCTGATAGTCCTCATGTCCCTTACCGATGACCGCAATCATATCACCCTTTTCGGCGTGGGTCATCGCATACTCGATGGCTTCGCGTCGATCCGGAATTTCAACATATTTACCACCAGCCGGGACCAAGGTGGACTTGATGTCCGCAATAATATCCGTGGTCTCCTCATCTCGTGAATTATCTGCCGTAAGAATACTGAGGTCAGCAAATTCGGCGGCTGCCTTTCCCATGCCATATCGGCGATCTTTTGCACGATTACCACCACATCCGAAAACAACCACGAGGCGCTTCGGCTGAAGCTCACGAAGGGTACTCAAAAGATTCTCCATCGCCATTTCATTATGAGCATAGTCGACGAGCACGGACATCTTTTTGTTCTTAAAAACAATCTGTGTTCGTCCATCCACATGTACACGCCGGAAGGCATTCATGATGGCACGATGGGAAATGCCGATCAGTGACAGTACTGAAATCGCCGCCATCGCGTTGTAGACATTGTACTTACCAGGGAGATCCATCTGAATCTCGAGCTCCGTATGACCGCTCACTTCGAAACGGATGCCGACAAAATCCGGACGATTCACGTGCTCGATATGATCCGCCATGAAATCCGCAGGACGATCGACGGCATAAGTAAACATCTTGCATGGTGCGCCTGCCAGAAGTTCATCTGCAAAATCTGCATCCATATTGATGAGGCCTACGCGTGACTGTTTGAAAATACAGCTCTTATAATACTTATATTCCTCGAAATCCGCATGCTCATTCGGCCCGATATGATCCGGCTCGATGTTTGTGAAGATACCATAGTCAAAGGTGATTGCATCAACACGATGCAGTTTAAAGGCCTGACTGGAGGCCTCCATCACTACATAATCACAGCCCGCATCCCGCATCATACGGAAATAATGCTGGAGATCATACGATTCCGGTGTTGTGTTTTTCGTTGGCAGATGCTTGCCGCAATACTCTACGCCGGTCGTACCGATGCATCCGACGCGCTCGCCGGCATCTTCCAGAATCTGCTGAATCATGTGGGCGGTCGTCGTTTTCCCCTTCGTTCCAGTGATGGCAATGACCGTCATCTCTTTACTCGGATAAGCAAAACGTGCCGCGCTGAGTTCTGCCAGTGAAGCACGTGCATTCTCTACGCGCACGATGGCTACATCCCCCGGCACACTTGACAGATCGAGTCCGAAGTCCGTTGGATTTTCTTCTATCACGATGGCTTTACAGCCCTGCTCTATGACGCTCGGAATAAAACGATGTGCATCGACATTAGCGCCCTTCATCGCGTTGAACACGGTTCCTTCAACCGCTTTTCTGGAATCAAACACGACTTCCTGGACATCCACATCAGAAGCATCGCCATGCACGCACTCATACGCTATGTTACTAAGCCAGTCTACAAACTTTGCCATGATTCGTCTCTTTTCGTTAAATTTAAATAATAGAAAATGAAACACCTACGGGCGGCGCTCTGAAGAAGCATCCGCCCGAGGTATCGACTTTTTTAGAAAAGTCCCGTAATCTGTCCGTTGTTTACATCGATGCCAAACGCAGCCGGCTTCTTCGGAAGTCCAGGCATAGTCATGATATCGCCGGTGAGACAGACCACAAAGCCTGCACCTGCCGATACATATGCATCACGTACCGTGATACGGAAACCGCTCGGACGTCCAAGCTTCTTCGCGTCATCGCTAAGACTATACTGTGTCTTCGCCATGCAGACAGGAACGTTACCGAAGCCAAGCTCTGTCAGCTTATCCAGCGCCTTGCGCGCCTTCGGCTCGTAGTTTACACCATCTGCACCATAAATCTTCGTCGCGACTGCTTCGATCTTTTCATAAAGGCTATCGCTCAGCTTCTGTACCGGATTAAAATGAGCCTCCTTTTTCTCAAGCGTTTCAAGCAGTGTCTTTGCAAGCTCGACGCCACCCTTTCCACCTTCGCCATGCACCTTGGAGAGCGCGAAATCCGCACCACGTTCACGGCAGAAATTCTCTATGAACTGAAGCTCTGCTTCGGTATCGCTTGCAAACTGATTGATTGCTACGACAACCGGAATACCATAGGTCTGCAGATTCTCGATATGCTTCTCGAGGTTCACGATTCCCTTTGCAAGTGCATCAAGATTTTCCGCTGCAAGTTCTGTCTTCGGGATACCACCGTTGTATTTGAGTGCGCGTACTGTGGCAACGAGTACCACTGCATCCGGCTGGAAGCCGGCCATCTGACACTTGATATCGAAAAATTTCTCCGCACCAAGATCGGCACCGAAACCAGCCTCGGTAACCGCGATGTCTCCGAGCTTCAGTGCAAAACGAGTAGCCTGTACAGAATTACAGCCATGTGCGATATTAGCGAACGGACCGCCATGTACAAGCGCCATATTGTGCTCGAGTGTCTGGACGATATTTGGCTTGATGGCGTCCTTCAAAAGAGCTGCCATCGATCCGACAGCCTGAAGATCCTCTGCCGTTACCGGCTTACCATCAACATCATACGCCACGATGATACGTGCGAGACGTTTTTTCAGATCATCCATGTCATCCGCCAGGCAGAGTATCGCCATGATTTCAGACGCTACCGTGATGACAAAATGATCCTCACGGACAACGCCATCGGCCTTTCCGCCGAGACCGATCACGATGTTACGAAGCTGACGATCATTCATATCGACACAACGCTTCCAGTTAATCGCCTTCAGATCGATACGAAGCTCGTTTCCCTGCTTGATATGGTTATCGAGAAGGGCGGCAAGCAGATTATTCGCACTCGTGATCGCATGGAAATCTCCTGTGAAGTGAAGATTCAGATCCTCCATCGGAACGACCTGGGCATAACCGCCGCCTGCCGCACCACCCTTGATGCCGAAGCAAGGGCCGAGGGACGGCTCACGAAGTGCAACCACTGTTTTCTTTCCAATCAGATTCAGTGCATCTGCAAGACCTATCGATGTTGTGGTCTTACCTTCTCCGGCAGGTGTCGGATTGATGGCGGTAACCAGTACAAGCTTTCCGTTCGGACGATCCTTGATTTTATACCAGAGATCGTCGCTTAGCTTCGCCTTGTACTTGCCGTACTGCTCGAGTTCATCCGCCTCGATACCATACGCAGCCGCTACGTCTGTGATGCGATTCATCGTAGATTCCTGTGCAATCTCAATATCAGACTTCATCTCTTACCTCTTTCTCTTATAGCTTCTTTAGTGATGATTTATTTCCAGGGTGATTCCCCTTGAAAACGTATTACGAAAACCTGTGAAACGATGTAACGTAAACTTTATGCACGCCGGCTTCCCATGTAAAGACATATTTCGTTTACGAATTATCCGTTGGCAATCAGCTCATCAAATTCTGCAAGTGTCATGATGATCTTACGTGGCTTCGTGCCCTCCTCCGGACCAACCACGCCTGCATCGGCGAGCTGATCCATGATACGTGCCGCACGGTTAAATCCGATACGGAACTTTCGCTGAAGCATGCCAATCGACGCCTTCTCTGTTTCGATGATCAGCTGTCCGGCTTCAACGAAGAGCTCATCCTGATTTCCTCCACCGGCGATGCTGCTCTCACCGCTGCTACCGGACTGGACCTGTTGCTGAATGCGTTCACTGTATTCGACCTCGCCCATCTCCTTTTTAATGAAATCAACGACATCGGATACCTCCTGATCCGAAACAAATGCACCCTGCACACGTACCGGCTTCGGTATACCCTGTGGGAAGAAGAGCATATCGCCCTTTCCAAGCAGCTTCTCTGCGCCATTCATATCAATGATGGTACGGCTATCGGTACCGGACGAGACAGCAAATGCGATACGGCTCGGAACATTGGCCTTGATAAGACCTGTAATGACGTCGACCGTCGGTCGCTGCGTTGCAATCACAAGATGCATACCGGCAGCACGTGCCAGCTGCGCAATTCGGCAGATGGCATCTTCGACTTCCTGACTCGATACCATCATAAGGTCGGCAAGCTCATCGATGATGATGACGATCTGCGGCAATTTTTCCGGTTTCTGATCTTCAGGAATCTCCGGATCATTCCGAACCGCTATAATTTTCTCATTATAGCCCTTCAGATCACGTGAACCGCTTTCTGCGAATTTCTTATATCGATCTGTCATCTCGGCAACCGCCCAGTTAAGAGCGGATGCCGCCTTCTTCGGGTCCGTCACCACCGGAATCAGAAGATGCGGAATACCGTTATATACCGAAAGCTCTACCACCTTCGGATCAATCATGATCATGCGCACATCCTCCGGCTTATACTTAAAAAGGAGTGACATGATGAGTGTATTGATGCAGACCGACTTACCAGAGCCGGTAGCACCGGCAATCAGGAGGTGCGGCATCTTCGCAATATCGGTCACGATGGTCTTTCCAGCGATGTCTTTACCGACACCGAATGCCAGTTTCGATTTCGCCCCCTGAAATTCAGGGCTACTGAGCACATCGCCTAAGAAAACGGTGGCACCATGTTTGTTCGGCACCTCGATACCGACCGCGGACTTGCCCGGGATTGGTGCTTCGATACGAATGTCTGCTGCTGCCAGACGCATCTTAATGTCATTTGTCAGCGAAACGATCTTCGATACCTTTACGCCGATTTCCGGCTGCAGTTCATACCGCGTTACGGCCGGTCCGATGGAAATGTTCGTAATTGTGACATTGACGCCGAAACTTTTCAGTGTTTCCTGAAGTGTCAGTGCATTCTGGCGAATCTCCTCTCGGGTATCGAAATCCTGTCGAGATGGCTTCAGCAACAGATGGAGCGGCGGAATCACATATGGTTTCTGTACCTTTTTCTTCTCAAGAATCTCCTGCTGAAGCTTTGCGTTATCTGCTTCCGTCGGGATATTTTCCTTTTTCTCACGTTCCAGCTGAGATTCGATTTTCTTTTTCACCGGCTCAACATCCGCATCAATCACCTGACCACTTGATGTAACGATTCGACGGGTTCCCTGCTCCATGTCCCCTCGTCCGATGGTCACGGTGCCATTTTTAGAAACGCTCACTTCCTGATCACCAGCATATGCCTGCATTTCCGTTTCGTCCGCGCTCATCTGATGCGTTGATGCATCTTCATCATCGGAAACAACGGAAGCCGTAGGAACATCATCCTCTGTATGAACTTCCGAAAAATTCCCTGCATCCCAAAGGCTGCCTCCGGTAATCGGAAGCTCATCTTCTACTGTCTGAACACGAAGCGCTGCGGTTCTCTGCGCCTCTGCGGTCAGCTTCGGCGAAACGGTATCCTCTGCTCTGGTATTCGCAGCGTCCTCTGCCACAGCATGTCCGCTCACCGAGCCAGTCGCCATCGACATAGAATCATCTCTCATTACCGGCGTATGACGCACATTCAGTGGAAGTTCAACTGTATTTGATGCATTTTCGTCCGGGCCCAGTATAGCTCCCATACCTGTAATCGTCGGTTCTACGTTCAGCTTCGCGTCCGTCACGGTAGAGGAAGTCGAAGCGTCTGCTGCCGCAGATGAAGTCTCGTATGAAGGGGCCGTATCGACGGACGGAATAGAAAAGAAATCATCCGACAGTACATCCTGTGTAGTGCTCGTCTGCACAGGATCATGCGTCATCGCATCCGGCATCTCCGCGCTCGTCTTCACTGTTTCACAACTCATTTCAGACAGCGGCTGATGTGCCGAGAGGTCGATTGCCTGCATATCCACACCCGCCTTCCGTGCTCTCAGTTCCTCTTCACGAGCAAGGCGACGCTCCTCCCGATGGATACGAGCCGAGGCAGCGACCTGTGAAAAATCTTCACGCGCACGTGCACGCGCATGTGAAGCGGCTTCCGCTGAATGCTTCGCAATGATTCTGGCCAGCGGTTTTCCTGTTGTATATACGAGACATATAAAGCAGGACACGAGCAGAATCAGCGTGGCACCAACGGTACCTGCAATGCTGTAAAGCACCATAGCAAGTGCACCGCCAACGATGCCACCGCCGATGCCAAGCTCTGCACCCTCGGTATAGAAGTCCATCAGTGTACAATCCTGTACACCACCAGCTGTAAAAAGCTGCAGAAGCGCCGACAGAAATACCAGCATAAACAGCGCAGACGTCATCCGAAGTGCTGCATGAGGATTATCAATATTTGACAGGATAAAGGCAACTACAAAGCTTAGTACAATAGGAAAGATATAGCCGATCATACCAAACAGTCCGAGCTGTACTGCTTTCAATGCCGCACCAATCGGACCACAAAGGCCCAGATTTGAAAGGAACAGAAAGAGCGAGACCGCAAATGTAACAATAATCGCTGCCTCATCTCCCATCAGGGGTGCATCATATTCCTGTACTTTATTTGTAGAACGACCCTTCGCGCCTGTCGATGTCTTCGGTTTGTTCTTACTGCCCTTTGGTCTGCCCATGTTTCCTCTCTTAGTCATAGTTTCTAAATTTAACTCAACTATTATACTCTAATCGCGCCCTAAAATCTATATGTAAAACGAGTGTTCGCTTGGAGGGGCATCGTGCCATCTGATACAAGCGTCGTGTTTCAGGTTCATGCAGGGACCCCGTAGGGGCAACAGAAACCATACGAAGAGGTCGTCAAAAAATCAAAATTGGTCCCTTAGAACCAGTTGGAGTATCTTTCCCTGGATTCCTCCGCAACACTGAGTTTCCATCCAGGAAACTCAGTCGATTGCGGAGGACCTACTGGTTCTTTGGGACCAATTTTATGATTTTTCTGACCTCGTAGTACTGCGTTTCTGTTGGCCCTACGGGGTCCCTGCATGAAGCAGATCATCGCGCTTTTTTCATGACTATCCTCACAGCAACGCGTCCTTGAAGGCCATCTGATTAAAGTGATAGTAGTGAGAAGGACGGCCCTGTCTAGGTGTTCTGTCATCCGGATTACTCTCACGGAAGCGTACCATATCAAGGTCATAGAGCTTCGCAAGAATTCGACTGGCCGAGCGCATCGTGATTCCGAGTTTTTCGGACAGCGCATGTGAGCTGATCACCTGCTCTTCATCCTGCTCGAAAATACTGATCAGCTTCAGAATGTTGGTCTCATTGATACCATTCTCTCGTGCAAAGGCAAGTGCTTTTTCATTCGAATAGTTATACATCAGCTGATTGTCAGCACTCAGAGGTCCGGTAATCTTATCTTCTTCGTCCATAAAAAAGGCATCGTTTCGACCATAACGATCAGCCTCCATAAGAGCATGCTCCGCGAAATAGCGAGAGCGCTCATAGGACGGACTCACACCGGCGCCGATGCGGAACGGAAAATTCAGTTCCTTCTTCAGAAGCAGTAATAAAGCTCGTATCGTATCCAGCTGTGGCATGCCGGCCGGTACCTGTACATGAATCTCAAACTGATTGAATCCCTGCGAGATACTGAAGTGGAGATGATTTGCCTTCCGGTAATCAGCCAAAAGCTTATAGACCGTCGCTTCTCGATACTCCTGCTCCTCCTGCTCAACGTCCTCATCAAACGGAAGCCGCATCAGGATGCTGAGCTCGTCCTTCAGATTAATCGAATCCAGGCGAAGCTCGTTCAGCGCTGAACGGATCGACTTCACGATCATATCCTCAGACGGAAAGACCGCTACATAAGGAATATGAAGCTCGTCAAGACGTGTCAGATTGTTGATGGAACGCGAAAGAATAAAGTCAATTTTCCCTTCATCCCATAGCTTTTTCGCATACGCTGTGATGTGACGATAATCATAGTGCGTATCCTCAAAGAAATATGGGCAGTTCTCTTTCTTCACATATTGTGACACTTCCATATAATGATTCGTCGTCGTTAAGAAATCACAGAATACGCGATTCAGTGGCGTCTCAGGATGATCGATCTGGAACTGCAGAAGTATCGACAGTACATCGATCGGCTCATATGCCGTAAATGTGCATGGAATACGATTATCCGGAAACTTATTCTTGATATAGTGATACCCCAGCTCACCTGAAAAGAAAATAACATCGCACTTTCCCTTCACATCCTGGTAGATTGCATCGATATCACTCATCTTACGATATATATACTGAAAAAACTGACAGCCGAAATCATGCTCCGCGATTACCTTCTCTACAGGTTCCAGTGAATGATCCGGGCTTACAATTGCAACATTAATCATATATTTACTCCATCATCTGCCTATGGAGATTTCTATTTCATCCATCGAGGCATCATAAATTAAGACATACGTCTTTTAAGCGGAGACTAACACCCTGGTCGATGAAAGTCAACACCAAATGAACATACTATAGCAGGCATAAAATAGAGAAATAGCGCCTGACTCAAATCAGAAAAGGAGGACCACTTTAAAAGCAGCCCTCCATAGAGTTAATCTGTCCTTACCTTTCCGAAAAAGAAACATGTCAATGTTCCCGGGCCGGTATGGCACCCAATCGTGGACCCGATTGGATAAATTTTTATTTTGCCTTTCAGATTCGCAAAACGCGACTCGATCATCTCACGCAGCTTTTCCGCATCTTCCTCACACTCCGAATTTCCGATGAAGCACTTATCAGCATAATCAAGTCCACCTTCTGCAAGTTCCTCCATCTTCTCTTCGACGCGTGCGATGGCTTTCCGCTTACCGCGAAGCTTCTCCTTCACTTTAAGAGAGCCATCCTTTACCACCTCGATCAGCGGACAGATGTTGAGAATCGTACCGATCGCACCCGAAGCTTTCGATACACGTCCTCCCATAATAAGGAACTTCAGATTCGTCGTCAGGACCATATGCTGAACCGTATGCTTAGCCGTTTCTGCATAGTCGCGAAGCGCATCGATGTCCATTCCCTGATCGCGTAAATCACAGAGCTTATCCATCAGAAGTCCATATCCGGAAGATGCACAGAGCGAATCCACGATATAGATTTTCCGGTCAGGATATTCCTCGCGAAGATCCTCTGCCGCAATTCGTGCAGAATTCAGCGTTCCGGAAATTCCGCTCGAAAGAGTGACATGCAGTATATCCTTTCCATCTTCAAGATATGGACGGAAGCGCTCGATGTATTCTTCAACATTCACCTGTGAAGTCTGGGAGCGTTCACCTGCTACCATACGTCGGAATACCTCACTCGTGGAAATCGAGTGCCCGAAATCATCAAGGTACTCATCATTTCCAACACGTAAATGGAAGTAGCAGACATTGACCTCTCTATCCTGATACCACGACTCCGGCATATCTGCCGTCGAACAACAGCTGAGTATATAAGAATGCATAGTATAATCTCTCCTTTGAAAGCATTGACCATATCATACACCCTCATGCACATAGTTTCAATAACTACTTGTAAAATTTTCCATAACCCTATTGTCTATAAACGAAAACAATCTGCCTCTATATCGCAATGCGGAGGGCAAGTCTGTGAAGCATGTTTTAACCGACAGAGGACCGGAGGGCAGCGATCGGAAGCGCAGTACTATGAGACTGGAAAAATCTAAAATCGGCCCCTAAGAACCAGTAGGGCCTCCGCAAACGACAGAGTTT
>CAKQWR010000060.1 GCA_934279105.1 uncultured Oribacterium sp.
AGACTATCCAGAACGGATCCCATCTGGAGCTGGACGTGGCGAATACCGTCGCCGCAACGATGAAGGAGTGGGCACTGGAGCTCGGTGCGACACACTTTACCCACTGGTTCCAGCCGATGACCGGTCTGACGGCAGAGAAGCATGATAGCTTCATTTCCCCGACCGAGAATGGCGGTGTTATCATGGAGTTCTCTGGCAAGGAGCTCGTGAAGGGCGAGCCGGATGCCTCCTCCTTCCCAAGCGGCGGTCTCCGTGCCACGTTCGAGGCACGTGGGTATACCGCATGGGACCCGAGTTCCCCAGCTTTCATCAAGGACGGCACCCTGTATATTCCGACTGCATTCTGTTCTTACTCCGGCGAGTCTCTCGATAAGAAGACACCGCTGCTTCGCTCGATGGAGGCATTGAGCGATTCTGCAACGAAGCTCCTTCACATTCTCGGCAAAGAGAAGGTCAGTCGCGTTGATACGACCGTCGGTTCTGAGCAGGAGTACTTCCTGATTGATAAGGATCTGTATACCGAGCGTGAGGACCTCATGCTCACCGGACGTACCCTGATCGGTGCTCCGGCACCGAAGGGCCAGGAGATGGAAGATCATTACTTCGGTGTTCTGAAGCCGAAGGTATCCGAGTTCATGCATGATCTCGATCAGGAGCTTTGGAAGCTTGGCGTTCCGGCGAAGACGAAGCATAACGAGGTTGCACCGGCACAGCACGAGCTGGCACCTGTCTTTGAGACCGCGAATATCGCCGTCGATCACAACCAGCTCACGATGGAGATGATGAAGAAGGTAGCCGACAAGCATAACTACGCATGCCTCCTGCATGAGAAGCCATTCGAGGGCATCAACGGCTCCGGTAAGCACAACAACTGGTCCATGATTACCTCGGAGGGTGAGAACCTTCTGGATCCTGGTAAGACCCCGGGCAAGAACCTTCAGTTCCTTCTGTTCCTTATGGGCATCGTCAGTGCTGTGGATGATTATGCAGACCTGATGCGTGTATCCGTCGCAACGGCGGGCAATGATCACCGCCTCGGCGCAAATGAAGCACCACCAGCCATCGTTTCCATCTATGTAGGAGATGAGCTGGAGAAGGTTCTGGAGTCCATCGAGAACGGTGAGGATTTCACTTCCTCTGATTCGAAGCAGCTCGAGACCGGTGCACATGTTCTGCCACACTTCGTACAGGACAACACCGACCGTAACCGTACCTCACCTTTCGCCTTCACCGGCAACAAGTTCGAGTTCCGTATGCCTGGTTCTTCACTTTCTGTCGCAGACCCGAACATCGTATTGAACACGGCTGTAGCAGAGGCGCTGGACCAGATCAGTGCAAAGCTCGAAGGTGTCGATAAAAAGGATCTCGAGGAAGAGGCGATGAAGCTCGTGAAGAAGCTCCTCAAGAAGCATAGAAGAATCATCTTCAACGGCAACGGGTACACCGATGAGTGGGTTGCTGAAGCAGAAAAGAGAGGACATTATAATCTCAAGTCTCTTCCGGAAGCGATGCCACAGTTCAAGGCAAAGAAGAACAAGGAACTCTTTGAAAAGCACCATGTCTTCACCGAGCTCGAAATCGATTCTCGTTATGAAATCTACCTTGAGAACTATTCGAAGACCATCCGCATCGAAGCACTCACTATGCTTGAGATGGTAAAGAAGGATTTCACCGACGGTCTGATGGCGTATGAGACGGCCTTGACGGATACGGCGATCCAGAAGAAGCAGGTACTCGAAGGTGCGAAGTGTACACTCGAAACCAGTATCCTGAAGAAGCTTGACGCAGCATCTGAAGCCATCGGCCTCGCTGTAGAAAAGCTCGAGAAGGACCTTGCGGAGACCCAGAAGATTACGGATAGCCTCGCACTTGCGACCGCATATCATGACACCGTCCTCGCCGACATGGATGCTCTCCGTGCCCCAGTCGACGCTGCAGAAGAAATGATTCCGGAGACCTACCTCCCGTACCCGACCTACTCGAAGCTCCTGTTCTCACTTCGTTAATCTACATGGGTGACCCCATTGCTTCTATCACTTCCCGGAAGTTTATGGGGTCTGACCCCATTAAATTTTTCTAAAGAAAATCTATCGGTAGAAGAAATCGGAGCAGGGAGGGGACATAATTGCGCATTCAAAGAACAGGTTCCAGCGCTGTGTACGCGACGAACGGTCAGAACTTGTTCTGACAAGGGCGTCACGAACACAGCACTGGGTTCTGTACTTTGAACTAAGTGAGCTGTCCCCTCTCTGTCCGATTTCTTCGTACCAAAAATTAGTGGAGTATATATGAATACTTATCAAAATCAGAACACCTTTACTGTGCCAGAGCAGTACAGGGGACATAATACACTCTGGCGTCCCCAGTCCATCGAGGACATGAATGAACTCACCCAGGATGCCTGCGGTATCGGCAGTGTCGTAAACATCGACGGCCATCAGGATACACAGGTTCTGGACGATGCACTGCATATCGTGGAAAAGCTCGAACACCGCGCCGGCAAGGACGCAAGCGGTAAGGTTGGTGATGGTGTCGGTATCCTTCTGCAGATTAGTCACCGCTTCTTTAAGAAGGTGGCGCTGCAGCAGGGAATCCAGCTTCGTGACGAGCGCGACTATGGTGTCGGCATGTTTTTCTTTCCGGAGGATCAGCTGAAGCGAACCTTCGCGAAGCGCATGTTCGAGGTGATCACCGAGAAAAACGGACTTCGCTTTCTCGGCTGGCGCGAGGTGCCGGTACATCCGGAGATTCTCGGCCAGGTAGCGGTCGACTGCATGCCGCATATCCTGCAGTGCTTCATCGAGCGTCCACAGGACGCAGAGAGAGGAATTGATTTTGATCGGCGTTTATATGTACTTCGCCGTGAGTTCGAGCAGTCCTCAGAGGATACCTATATCTGTTCTCTGAGCTCCCGGACCATCGTATATAAGGGTATGTTTCTCGTTAAGCAGCTCCGTGCCTTCTATGATGACCTGCGTGATCCGGACTACCGGACAGCCATCGCCATCGTGCATTCCCGTTTCTCGACGAACACCACACCGAGCTGGGATCGTGCGCATCCATATCGTATGATCGCTCACAATGGTGAGATCAACACCATCCGTGGAAACATTGATCGAATGCTGGCCCGCGAGGAAACCATGTCGAGCCCGTTGCTTGAGAAGGACGTGGAGAAGATCTTCCCGGTTGTGGAGCGTAGTGGATCGGATTCCGCAATGCTCGACAATACCCTCGAGTTTCTTTATATGAACGGCATCGATCTGCCGCTTGCGATGATGATGACCATCCCGGAGCCTTGGAAGCACAACCGCTTCATGGACCAGAACAAGAAGGATTTTTATCATTATTACGCGACCATGATGGAACCGTGGGATGGACCGGCGGCGATCCTGTTTTCCGATGGTGATGTGGTTGGTGCGACCCTCGACCGTAACGGCCTTCGTCCGTCTCGTTACTACATCACGGACGACAACCGTCTGATTCTGTCATCCGAGGTCGGCGTCCTCGACATTGATCCGAAGCACATCGTGCAGAAGTCCAGACTTCAGCCGGGGCGTATGCTGCTTGTCGACACGAAGGCACAGCGCATCATCGCGGACGAGGAGTGCAAGGAGGCCTATGCGGCGCGCGAGCCGTATGGTGAGTGGCTCGATCGAAACCTTCTTCATATCGAGGACCTGAAGATTCCGAACCGGAAGATTCCGACGCATACGCAGGAGATGCGTGACCGTCTCTATAAGGTTTTTGGGTACAGCTACGAGGACGTGAAGTCTGTGATTCTGCCGATGGCGCAGAACGGCATCGAGCAGACGGCATCGATGGGTCATGATATTCCGCTCGCCGTGCTCAGCAAGCAGCACCAGCTTTTGTTTAACTACTTCAAGCAGCTGTTCGCACAGGTTACGAATCCGCCGATCGACTCACTCCGTGAGAAGATTGTCACCGATACAACGGTATACATCGGCTCTGATGGTAATCTGCTGCAGGATCAGGCTGACAACTGCCGTGTGCTTGAGGTGGAGAACCCGATCCTCACGGGCGTTGAACTCATGAAAATCAAGGATCTCGATCAGCCGGGCTTCCGGACCGAGGTGATCTCGCTTCTCTACTATAAGAACACATCCCTCGAGAAGGCGCTTGAGCAGCTCAATATTTCAGTCGATCGTGCATACCAGCGCGGTTACAACATCATTATCCTGAGTGATCGTGGGGTCGATGAAAACCATGTGCCGATTCCATCCCTGCTTGCTGTAAGCTCCGTAGAGCAGCACCTCGTACAGACGAAGAAGCGGACGGCGGTTTCTCTGATCCTCGAGTCGGCTGAACCACGTGATGTACATCAGTTTGCAACCATCCTCGGCTTCGGTGCCCGTGCGATCAATCCGTACCTCGCCCATGAGTGCATCGCCGAGATGATCGACATCGGTATCCTCGACAAGGACTACCATACCGCCATCGAGGACTATAACAAGGCGGTTCTGAATGGCATCGTAAAGATTGCGGCGAAGATGGGTATTTCGACGATTCAGTCCTACCAGTCGGCGAAAATCTTTGAGGCCATCGGTCTCAGCAAGGAGCTGGTGGAAAAGTACTTCACCGGTACCGTGTCGAGGGTTGGAGGTATCGGCATCCAGGATATCGCCGACGGCGTAACCTGGCGGCATGACCATGCGTTTGATCCGATGGGATTAAGCCTTGATACCGCACTGGATTCTGTTGGATTCCATCAGCTTCGTTCGGGTCGGGGCGCCGAGGATCATCTCTATGATCCGGAGACGATCATTACACTTCAGCGCTCGGTTCGGAGTGATGAGGGCGATTATAAGAAATTTAAGGAGTACACGGCGCGCATCGATGACGAGCGTCGGCCGCATACACTGCGTGGACTTCTGAAGTTTGCGCCGAAGAATCAGCCGGTGCCGATCGAGGAGGTCGAGCCGGTATCGTCCATCGTGAAGCGTTTCAAGACCGGTGCGATGTCCTATGGTTCGATTTCGCAGGAAGCGCATGAGGCGATGGCCATCGCGATGAACCGCCTCGGCGGCAAGTCCAACACCGGTGAGGGTGGTGAGCACCCGGATCGTTTCGGCACCGAGCGGAATTCCGCCATCAAGCAGGTTGCGTCCGGTCGTTTCGGTGTGACCAGTGCGTACCTCAACTCTGCGGTCGAGATTCAGATCAAGATGGCGCAGGGCGCGAAGCCGGGTGAGGGCGGACATCTGCCGGGGAAGAAGGTCTATCCGTGGATCGCGAAGACCCGTTTTTCGACCCCGGGTGTGTCCCTCATTTCCCCGCCACCTCACCACGATATCTACAGTATCGAGGACCTGGCGCAGCTGATTTATGATCTGAAAAACGCGAATCGTCGTGCAGCCATCGCGGTAAAGCTGGTTTCGGAAAACGGTGTCGGAACCATCGCCAGTGGTGTTGCGAAGGCCGGTGCTCAGGTTATCCTCGTGTCCGGCTATGATGGTGGTACCGGTGCAGCACCGATGACCTCGATTCATCATGCAGGACTTCCATGGGAGCTCGGCATCACCGAAGCCCACCATGCACTGATTGAAAACGGCCTTCGTAATCGCGTAAAGCTTGAGACCGATGGTAAGCTGATGACCGGACGTGATGTCGTCATCGCCGCTCTGCTTGGCGCAGAAGAATATGGCTTCGCTACCACTGCGCTCGTCTGCCTCGGCTGCATGATGATGCGTGTCTGCAACAAGGACACCTGCCCGTTCGGTGTTGCCACACAGAACGATGTGCTCCGCAAGCGCTTCACCGGTAAGCCGGAGTATGTTATGAATTTCATGCGCTTCATCGCACAGGAGATGCGGGAGTACATGGCAACGCTTGGCTTCCGTACGGTGGATGAGATGATCGGTCGTACGGACTGTCTGACGGTCAATGCTTCGGCCGCGCATGTCACCACGCGCTCGGCAGAGGTGGATCTCTCTGCGATTCTGGATCCGCGCTATGCGGGTATCCCGGAGTCGGAGCGTCACTTCGATCCGAAGCAAGTGTATGATTTCCATCTCGAGAAGACCCTCGATGAGTCGGTACTGCTGAAGAAATTTGCATCGTCCATCGCAAGCGGACAGCATCATGAGGAGAAGGTGGAGGTGTCCAGTACGAACCGGACCTTCGGCACCATCCTCGGTTCGGAAATCACCGATCATTTCGGTATGACGCCAGAGGGCGATACGCTTCCGGATGATACCTTCGTGGTGGAGGCATATGGTGGCGGCGGTCAGTCGTTCGGTGCCTTTATTCCGAAGGGACTCACGATTCGTCTCCATGGTGATGCCAACGATGGTTTCGGTAAAGGCCTCAGTGGCGGCAAGCTCGTCGTTGTTCCACCGGAGGGAAGTCCGTTCCGTGCAAGTGAAAATATCATCGTCGGAAATGTGGCCCTCTATGGTGCGACGGCTGGTACGTGCTATGTAAGTGGCATCGCCGGTGAACGTTTCTGCGTTCGTAATTCCGGTGCGACGGCGGTAGCAGAGGGCTGTGGTGATCATGGCCTCGAATACATGACCGGTGGACGTGCCGTCATCCTCGGACCGACCGGTAAGAACTTCGCAGCCGGTATGTCCGGTGGTATCGCCTACGTCCTCGATATGGATCACTCACTCTATTTAAAGCTCAACAAGGACATGGTGTCTCTTCTGGAGGTGACGGAGAAGTATGACATCCAGGAGCTGAAGGATATCCTTGCGGATTATGTGAAGGAAACGAAGTCAGAGCTCGGTACGGAGATTCTCCGGAACTTCGACATGTTCCTTCCGAGCTTCAAGAAAATCGTGCCGAACGACTATCAGAAGGTACTGACCGCTGTCAGCCACTTCGAAGAGCAGGGCATCTCCCATGAAAATGCGGAGCTGGAAGCATTTAAGTCTTTGTTTGCAGTGTAGGAGTTTGCATCAGGCAAACTCCGGAACGATATCCAGCAGAGCTATGCTCTGCTCCCAAAGGGCTAAAGTCGGGCATCGATAGCCCGACTTTAGGGCAGTGTAGGAGTCTGCATAAAGCAGACTCCGGAACGAACATCCCACAGAACTTGTTCTGTGCCCGAAGGGCTGAGCTTGAGCCTTACAAGCTCAAGCTCAGGGCCAGTTCCGGGTTTGTAAAATATAGAGATAGAGGGAGTTTTTTCATGGGTAAGGTAACAGGATTTCTCGATTATGCGAGAGAGGATAATAAAGACGTTCCGGTAGAGGAGCGTATCAAAAACTTTAAAGAATTTCATATCCCCCTCACGGAGGAGAAGCGTCGGAAGCAGGGCGCGCGCTGTATGAACTGCGGCGTCCCGTTCTGCCAGTCCGGCATGAAGCTGTCGGGTATGTACACGGGGTGCCCGCTCCATAATCTCTGCCCGGAATGGAACGATGAGGTCTACAACGGACACGTCGCCCATGCACTGAGTCGTCTCTTGAAGACGAACAACTTCCCGGAGTTTACGGGGCGTGTATGTCCGGCACTCTGCGAGAAAGCCTGCGTCGAGGGGCTCGATGATGCGCCGGTGACGACGCACGACAACGAGCTCTACATCATCGAAACAGCCTTTCGTGATGGCTATATGAAGCCGCGAATTCCGGAGGTGCGTTCCGGTAAGCGTGTGGCGGTCATCGGTGCAGGTCCGGCAGGCCTTGCCGTCGCGGATCAGCTGAACCATCGTGGCCACAGCGTTACCGTCTTCGAGCGTTCGGATGAAATCGGCGGTCTTCTTATGTATGGTATCCCGAACATGAAGCTTGACAAATCTGTCATTCGTCGCCGCCGTGCGCTGATGGAAGCGGAAGGTGTCATCTTCCGGACAGGTGTGGACATCGGACGGGAGACATTGACCTCCACAGGAAAGCTTCGGGGACAGGATGCGGCGGTGACGGCGGCATCGATCCTTCGGGACTACGATGCGGTTGTTCTGGCATGTGGTGCGAAGCAGGCACGTGGCCTGAACGTCCCGTTCATCGATCAGGCACACGGCATCTACTATGCGGTCGACTATCTGACGAGCCAGACGAAGGCCCTTCACGAGCAGGGCGAGCATGCCTTCGGCATTATTCATGCGAAGGGCAAGCACGTCGTCATCGTCGGTGGTGGCGATACCGGAAATGACTGCTGCGGTACGGCGATTCGTCAGGGGGCGAAGTCGGTGGCCCAGATTGAGATGATGCCGGAGCCTCCGGTCGAGCGCGCAGCCTCGAATCCATGGCCGGAATGGCCGAAGGTTCTGAAGGTCGATTACGGCCAGCAGGAAGCCATCCGTGTATTCGGCCATGACCCGCGCGTCTATGAGACGACGATTAAGGCCATCGAGACGAAGAAGGACGGTTCCATCAAGGCGGTGATTACCTCGAAGGTGAAGTTTGAAAACCGTCAGATGGTACTCATCGAGGGCTCAGAACAGAAGCTCCCATGTGATCTGCTCATCATCGCTGCCGGCTTCACGGGCTGTGAAAGCTATGTTGCAGATGCCTTCGGTGTCGCACTCACCGAGCGCCATGTCGTAAAGACGGAGGCGGAGCACTACCGTACCGAAAGCGCAGCTTGCAGCTGCGAAAGTAAGGACAGAGAGAAGAGCAGCGCTTCTGGAAAGTCAGGTGCTGTGCAGACCTCGTCTTCTGTGGCTGCAGCGGGAACTTCGATGGTTACGTCGAATGCTGCGAAGGTCTTCACGGCGGGCGACATGCATCGCGGACAGTCCCTCGTCGTCTGGGCCATCGCCGAAGGCCGCGCCTGCGCAAGCGAAGTTGATGACTTCCTGATGGGCTACAGTTGCCTCGCGTAATTATACCAGCTATAAGTGTGTTCTAGTTTCCAAATCTTCTAAAATTCACTAAAATAAAACCGGCAGCTTCGGCTGTCGGTTTTTCTATATTTATGATAAAACGAGGACTTCCCATGGCTCAACATAATCTCGCGAAGGGCGATCTCTTCCATAATATGATACGGTTTTCACTTCCATATCTTCTCAGCTATTTTCTGCAGACGCTCTATGGCCTCGCCGATCTTCTCATCGCGGGCCAGTTCAACGGCGCCGATGTCATCTCGGCGGTGTCGATCGGTTCACAGGTCATGCATATGGTGACCGTCATGATCGTCGGTCTCGCCATGGGCACGACGGTGATGATCGGACGTTTCGTCGGTGCAGAAGATGATGCCGGCATCCGACGCGCCATCGGAAACACCATCACCCTCTTCGTGATGATGGCTGCGCTGGCAACATTGGCCCTGCTCGGATTCGTGCAGCCGATTATACGTGTACTATCGACACCTCCGGAAGCCGTTTCCGGCGCCCTCGCATATCTTCGCATCTGCTTCGCCGGCATCCCGTTCATCGTCGCCTATAACGTTCTGAGCTCGATTTTCCGTGGTATGGGCGACAGTCGCAGCCCGATGATCTTCATCGCAGTAGCGTGCGCTCTCAACATCCTGCTCGACCTCCTGCTGATGGGGCCGATGCAGCTGGGCGCAGCGGGTGCAGCGCTCGCGACGGTGGTGGCACAGGCGGCATCTGTGGCATTCGCGCTCATCGGCATCCGGAAGACGATGTCTTTTCGTAAAATGACGCGCGCGGATCGAAGCATCTGGTTTGACGCGGCGATGTTGCGGCAGATCCTCAGTATCGGCCTCCCGATTGCGTGTCAGGACGGATTCATTCAGATTTCGTTTCTGATCATCACGGTGATTGCAAACCGCCGCGGCGTCGATATTTCGGCCGCGGTCGGGATCGTCGAAAAGACGATCAGTTTCCTTTTCCTGGTGCCGTCCAGCATGCTATCGACTGTGTCGACGATTGCGGCGCAGTCCATCGGTGCCGGAGATCCGGTGCGTGCGCGGCAGACGCTCAAATACGGCGTCGGCATCGCCAGTGGGATCGGACTCCTGTTCGCGATTCTGTTTCAGTTCATCTCTGCACCATTCTTCGCGCTGTTTACGAAGGATCCGGTCGTGCAGCTGCTGGCGGTACAGTACATGTGCACCTACGTGCTGGACTGCGTGGTCGCCGGCATTCATTTTCCATTCTCCGGCTTCTTCAGCGCCTCCGGACGCTCCATCCTCAGCTTTCTTCATAATCTCTGCTCCGTGATTCTCGTTCGCATCCCGGGTGCATGGCTCGCCACGAAGTACTTCCCAGACACGCTCTATGCGATGGGTCTCGCTGCGCCTGCCGGTTCCCTTCTCAGTGCCCTGCTCTGCATCGCTTTTTACATCGCGCTTCGGAGAAAGGGACGTTTGTAAAATGTAATCGATTTCGTCATCAGCGTGTCGCGAGGTTCTTTTGTGAAGGAAATGTGAAATTTGTGAATTGTTAGCACTCAACGCTTGACGTTGCTAATAGTCCGTTCTATAATACGTTTTGTTGTTAGAAAAGAAAGCCGGACGCGTGCCGGGCTTTATATAAACAGCATCGCCGGGAGGCGAAAAGCCGAAGGGCTGAAAGCAGATATTAAGGAGGTCAATCAAATGAAGCTGGTTCCATTATTTGACAGAGTCGTACTTGAGAAGGAGAAGATGGAGGAGACCACTGCAAGCGGTATCGTTCTTCCAGGTCAGAATGATAAGGAAAAGCCGGGTCAGGCACTCGTTGTAGCCGTCGGTCCTGGTGGAGTGGTCGATGGTAAGGACATCACCATGCAGGTGCAGGTCGGCGATCACGTTCTCTTCTCGAAGTATGCGGGATCTGAGGTCGAGGTTGACGGACATAAGTATACAGTCGTAAAGCAGAACGATATTCTGGCAGTGATCGAGAAGTAATCTAGGAGGATAAAGCTATGGCTAAGGAAATTAAGTATGGCGTCGAGGCCAGAAAGGCTCTCGAAGCTGGTGTGGATGCA
>CAKQWR010000061.1 GCA_934279105.1 uncultured Oribacterium sp.
TCCTATCTGTAGAACCATCATTGACCACGATGATTTCAATTTCACTCAGATGTTCCGGATGCAACATGCTTTTGATACATTTATCTAAAAACTTTTCACTGTTATAGGCCGGAATTACAAATGTTAAAATCTTCATAAGGCTTTCCCATTATTTTTTCTTAACTATTGCGTCTTCAATTTTCTCTTCATCGCCATCACCGCAACTCCATAAAGCGTATACCTGCTCTTTCTCAGTGCACGGACCGCCGAATTCACATTTGCATCATAAATGCCTCGATAATCGTTCCTCAGTCTCTGCTCCATCATCAGGAATTCATTCTTCCGTTCACCTGCATCCGGCATACTCAGAAGAATCTTTACTCGACTCGCATAGAAACGAGAAATCAGTCGATTGATATACTTCTTTTTATTTGGTTGATTGATAGCCCTGCAGTACTCATCATAATATGCGTAAATCGACTCCAGTACATGATCATACTGTGCTGCATTCCGCTGCATCTTCGCAGGATCCATACTCTGGCCCTGCCGTCCGATCTGGTACTGATAGAGAAACTTCGGCAGGAAAGCAATCGTTTCTACAAACGGCATCGGGTATAGGATGTACTCCATGTCTACATAAAAGCAGTGCTCATCGATATGAAGATGATGTTCCTTCAGAATCTCCGTACGAATCGTCATGTTGTGCATCTTGATATAGCACTTATCCGCGATACTCTCGAAATCGTACACTCGATGATACTCTACACTGGAAAACGCCTCTGCAAATTCCACCTTCTTCTCATACTCATCCGGTGTTTTCGCTTCGTCGGTAATGCACCAGTAATAGTTGTTGTAGATGACATCCGGATGTTCTTCACAGGATTCTATAAACTCCAGCAACCTTTTCAGCGCGTCGTGATCCACCCAGTCGTCTGCATCTACGACCTTAAAGTATAGACCAGTGGCAACGGCAAGTCCCGCATTTATGCCAGAACCATGACCACCATTTTCTTTATGCACGACTTTCACGATATCCGGATACTGTTCATGATACGCATCCGCGATACGTGCCGTATCATCCGTCGAACCATCATCCACCACAATCACTTCAAGTTTCTCTGGTGCCGATGGTTTCAGAAAGGACTGTAAGTTAAAATCCAGGTATTTCGACGCATTGTAGGATGGCACCACAATCGTCAGTAATTTTTCACTTCCGCAGTTCTGCATATGCTCTATCTCTCCATCTCGCTGGCATCATGGTCATCACAAAGGTTGCTATGCATGCTACCTTATACTCATACAAACTCAGGTAACCGAGTTTATACTGTTCCCTTCGAAGCTTATGGTATGTCTTAAAATACTTCCATCCACCGCGCCGTTTTGCGAACCCCTCTCCGATACGTGCCTTTACTAGAACTTCCGGTAAGTTCGATAATTTATATCCATTCATGATAAGGCGAATCCATAAATCATAGTCTTCCAGGCCCGGAAAGTGTCGATACCCACCTACCGCTTCAATCGCTGACTTACGAAACATCACCGTCATATGATTCATCGGATTTCTCAGTTTCCCATACATATACACAGCATCCGGAGAAATCGGCATAGACTTCTCTCTGAGCATCTTATCCTCATCTATGAACTCTGCAATCTCGCCACCACAAGCAGCAAGATGCGGGTTTTCTATCATATACCGGTACTGTCTCTCGAGGCGTTTCGGCATCATAATATCATCCGAATCCATGCGGGCGACAAGTTCATATCGGCACACCTTCAGTCCTGCCTCCAGTGCTCGCCCGAGCTGCTGATTTTCCTCCAGCTTTAGGATCCGTAGTCTCGGATAGTCCGATATCACCGCCTCCAGTGCCTCCGTCAACTTTCCATCCTCAACCAGAACAATCTCATCCGGCTTCATCGACTGCGCATATATACTATCCAGGGCTTTCTTAAGAAACTCTGGATTTTCTTTTTCATATACACTCATCAGAACAGAAATCATCGTAGCATCAACCTTTACACAAATAGTACAGAATACATAATGTTTATAATTCTACCATAGAACAATAAAAAAGTCTTTCTTCGTATCCCAAGAAAGACTTTTTACCGATGTAACCTATGTTAACCTGTATAAAACCAAAACCAATATCTTAATCAAATTATCATCAACCATTCGAAGCACTGGATTCTGTCTCGGATTCTTCTGCATTCTCCTGCTCTTTCAGCGCTTCCATAATCGTATTTCCATCCATGCATGGATCTAACGGAATTTCATCACCCGGCTGAATCGTCTCATCAAACACGACATCATCCCCGCAGGTCACCTTATATGTATAGCTATAAATATCAAAAACAGAACCAAACTGAGTATCATCTGCCTTCTTTAAACGGAAGTCCTGAATGTAAGCATTATCCGCAATCTTCTTCGTAACATCCGAAAGAAGAATTTTTACAGCATCATCAGCTACTCCTGGCTGAATATCGATATCCACCGAAATATTCAGTGTACTGTTATCACCACTGATTTCCATAGACTTCACAAACGGGAAGATCACATGCGTTTTTGAGAACGAATCGATGACATCATCATTTAATTGATCAAAATCAAAATCATACGGTGCATCCGCCGGAGCAGTCGTCATAATCGGATCATCTACCGGAGCTTCATATGTCGGCTTACATGAAATAAGCGAAAGCGCTGTAAACATTACTGCACCAATCACTAGACATTTATTTATACTTCTCATCTTCTTCTCCTGATTCATAATCGATGCCATATCCAGCTCAAATTTCATTCAAATCGGGGCATGATTATCACCATTAATTTCCAGCAATAACGTTGCCTATATTATCATCATTTCCTTCAAAAGCAAAGTACCTTCAGTAGAAGTTCATGAATACTTCACGATTTTCCAAGCAGAACATGCATATAACAAAAAGACCCCCGAGGATTTCTCCTCAGGGGTCTCAAGGATTTAAACTTCAGGATTTAACCTTTTAAGAATTTTGAACTAAAATTAGTCAGCAATCTTCCAAGTGTTGTTGTCCTTCATCTTGTCGTAGTCATCCTTATCCTTAGCGCTGTTGATAATCTTACCCTCGCTATCGGTTAAGAAGTACTGATCATTCTCATCCTTAACAGTCTTGCCCTTAACAAGTGTACCCTGCTTATTTACGAGGTACTTACCGTTAGTCATCTCGTCAAACTTAGTAGTGATAGCACTCGGAACCTTGTCTGCATCAGCAGTTACAGCTGCGTAGTTGTTATCATCATCAGCAGTTGGCTTAAGTACAAGACCTGCGATAGTGAACTTCTTGATCTTAGAATCGTACTGAGTCTTAGCCTCACCGTTCTTCTGGAAGTAGAACTGGAAGGTATCATCGTTCAGCTCGATGTTCTGGTAACCAGTCTTCATCGCGCCATCCTTCTCCTCATCAGATGAGAAGTAGTAGATGTCAGTAAGAGCCTTATCGATCCACTCGTCTCTATCGTACTTATCGTGACCATACTGACCAACAACCTTGTCGTTCTCAACAACTACAAAGTCAGTCTGCATACGGCCCTCAGCATCGAATGCATACTTCTTACCGTTGATCTTCTTTACCTGATTGGTAACAAGCTTGCCGTCCTTACCAGCGTAGAACCAGCTGTACTCGTCATCATCATAGTCAGACTGAATCCAATCCTCTGCAGGGATAGCCCAGATCCACTTGTTCTTTCTCTGAGCACCATCGCCATTTACGTAGGAAATCTTAGATGCATCAGACTTAGAAGTGAGGTCACCACTCCATACCTTGCTACCAGAAGCGTTTGTGCCCTCGATAGTCCAAGAATCAATCATGTGACCATCCTTAGCAAATACATAGTACTGGCCATTAATCTTCTTACGCTTGTTAGCCTGCTTCTCGCCATCGCCGTTGAAGTAGAACCAGTAATCCTCAGTATCGCCGTCTTCCTTCTCTACGTTGATCTGAGCCCAACCAGTCTGAGCGTGACCATCATTCCAGCCATTGAAGTAGTACTTAGCGTCCTCCCAAAGCTGCTTGTCATCATCGTTCTGAGTGTGGTTGTCAGCATCAGTCCAGCCATAAAGCATGTGACCCTCGGAATCGAAAGCATACTTATAACCGTTGATGGTCTTAACCTTGGACTTAGAAAGAGCCTTGTCGGAGTCAGTGGTGTAAGCCTTACCATCGTTTCCGAAGTAGTACCACCAGTACTCAGCGTCAAGATCAGTGTTATCATCATCGTCCATAGCTACAGCCTTCCAGGTGTTCTTAACCATAGCGCCGTACTGGTCAACATAATAGTACTTGGTCTTGGAACCAGACTCATCCTCGATCAGCTTATCGGTAGCCATAACTCCGTCGCTGTCAAGATAGAACCAATTTCCGTTTGCGGACTTCCACTCGTCAACAACTTCTGTTCCATCGTTGTTCAGGTATCTCCAAGCGCCTGTTGAGTTATCCCAACCAGCTGCCATGGATACTGCTGAAAAACCAAGAGCAAGAAGTGCTGCAGTAGAAAGTGTTGCTACAATCTTTGTCTGCTTCTTCATAATAAATGCACTCTCCTTTTTTCTTTTCGAGCCTTATGGCTCAGTTACGGTGAGATTATACCTCTAAGCGTCATACCATGCAAGTCCTTTTCTTACCTGATAGGCTTTAAGGAAGTACTTTTTGTACTCTCTCATCATGTACGTGGCTATCTTACTTCGATTCGAGAGGAATGTACATAACAGAGCGTTTACTATTTCTTACAGAAATATTAAAGACTGTCTTTTGCACTTCTTAAACAAATCTTAATAATTGCCTATGAATGGAATTATACCCACTTTCCGCAGGAAAGCAAGTACTTTTTTATTTTGAGATGTTAATCCCTATATAGAGTAGCATCATCAATATTGGGGTAGTAATCGGTATTGCGATGTTTACAACTGCCTGCACAGCATACGCTAGAACTGCAAAGCCAACTGTAATGGCATATACATTCTCTGATTTTCGAAGCATCTGTCGAAGACTGTTTACCAGCAAGCCGATATAAGCCAGTGTACCAAGGATTCCTATAGTCAGAAGATATTCTATATACTCATTATGCGCAGAATCAAATATTCCATATCCCGCATCTTTCATCGCCTGTTTAAAATTATCCATGGTGATGATGTAGTATGTATCCGGTCCATAACCGATTAGTTTATGCAGAATACTTGCCTTTTGTGTGAAATACTTGCAGGCAATCCGCCAGTTCACGCCTCTTCCTGTCCCCCAAGTGTCACTGAAAATCAACACATTTCTGTATTTATTCCAAATCTCAGGATGCCTTCCAGCATTTGCATCCATCAGTATACCTGAAACTGCCAGTACAGCTACTACGAAGAGTCCCACCCAGATTCGTCGTGCTATGTGAGTAGCTTTCTCTTCTTTCTCTCGATTTTCTTTACGAAAAGCCACCGCCAGTACGAAGGTAACAATCCAAAGCAAAACAGTCAGTACTAAAAATTCTTTCGTTTGTCCAAGTGTCACCAGAACACTACCACCATCCGCTATCGCCATTGTTAAATGATGTATCGTTAGTTTCGCAGTAATCACGACACTCGTTGCAAACATGCTGAGCGCAACAAAGTAGCGTGTGATATTTCGTCTCGATATCCATGCAACGAATGGAAGGAATGCGAAAATCCCGCCTGCCGCCAGAAAAGCATTATCGCTGATTCCCATCACGCTCGCAAAGGAAGCAATCAAAACAGCAGCAAATGTCATGATGGTTTCCCACTCACATTTTGATAGCACAAAAAGCGCAACCGAAGCACCAAGATGTAGGGATACCATATTTGTATATGTATTGATATTTCCTACACTAGACGCAAAAGTATAGAGATATCCTTCTTCCACCTCCGCATGAAATCCGAAGATATCCAGTAAGAAGAAGTCAGTAATCCCCCACAGCTCCGGAAGACAGGCGGCGACAAGATACGCATAGATGTGCCACTTCTTAAAATGATAAAATCTCGTCACAAGCCAGTACGCGATGAAGAACATGAGCCAGAGAACAAGTCCGTTAAAACGGCCGCGACTTCCCCAAAGGGCTTCGTACTTATAATCTGCCAGTGCAGTAGACAGTGCCATGATGAAGATGAGGGCGATGAAACAGATATCCGTCTTCGTAAGCTTCTCTTTCAGCACACTCCACTTCATATTTTCCTTCAGTTGCTTTGTGAGAGTACTTCCGTTGTAAAGCTTATCTGCCATCAGATAAATAATCCCTAAAACCAGAAAAAGGATTCCTAATATGAAGGTAGGAAGCCAGTAGAGTTTGAATCGGAAGTCGAGGATATCAAAGTACTTATCTCGTGTCATCAGCGGGAAGGCGCAAAGATAAAAGAGTACATAGATCGTCATCAGTGTTCCGGTGATTTTCCCGAAGGTCTGCTGAATCTTCTCTGTCTTAGTGCCCGCAGTCACGGTGGTTTCTTTTTTCTTCTGATTATTCATCGAGAAGCTCCTTTTCTTTATGAATAATTTCAGCGCAAATCGCCCATCCGGTCAATTCGCGCTGAAATCTACAAGTTCTACATATTTTACATCGGTCCGTCGATCAGGTCACCGCTGTCGGAGCCTGGGCCGCCCGGGATGACCTCGGAGGAGTGGTTACCACCTGGGCCTTCACCGGAGCCAGGACCGCCGTTCGAATTATGGTTCTTATTCGAGTTCGAGCTGCCGCCTGGGCCATCGTAGTTGCTTTCCGGTGTCTTGCCCGGCTCTTCGACGGTTTCCTTCGGGGTGTCCTTCTTGCTCTCCTTCGTTTCGTCCTTCGAGCTTTCCTTCGTCGGCTCTTCGATGATTTCGCCTTCTTTGGTCTCGGATTCTCTGGTTTCGCCTTCGCTGGTTTCCTTCGTTTCGTCGGACTTCTTCGTCTCGGTGTTCGCCTTGATCTTATTGCCGTCGGCGTCGGTCTCGTAGATGTACTTGCCATCGGCGTCGACACCCTTGATGAGATAGCCGTTCTTATCTGTCTTCGGCACCTTGATGACATTGCCATCGGCATCGGTCTCGGATTCCTTCGTTTCCTTGGTTTCCTCCGACTTCGTGGTTTCGGTGTTCGCCTTGATCTTGTTGCCGTCGGCGTCGGTTTCGTAGATGTAGTTACCATCCGCATCGGTGCCCCGGATCAGATAGCCGTTTTTATCCGTCTTCGGCTTCTTGATGACATTGCCATCCTTATCTGTCTCGGACGTGCTCTTCTCGATCTCGTCTTCACCGGACTTCGTGAACTTCTTATCCTTCGTTTCGTCCGTTTCCTTCATATTGGCATAGTAACCGGAATCGTCCGAAATCTTCTGCGAGTACTTGCGTACGGCCTCAGAAACGCTGTAATTCTCATCATTAAAGAGAACGCTGTGCAGCCAGGATACGTTTGACTCGAGGGTCGCCGGGATAACGCAGGCACCCTTCTTGCCCATCATCTGGTCTTTCAGATCCTTCGGGAAGCCGACGGACTGCTTGATATTGTAGCGGGAGATACCCTTCGCCAGCTCGATGATGTCCGCGGTATCGATATTGAACGCCACCTGCGGCAGTACGGTATCGATAATCTTCGTGAGGGTTGCCAGATCCGTTTTCTTCGCACGATCGAGGCACTGCGATATGACTTCACGCTGGCGCTTCGTACGCTCGAAATCGCTGTCCATGTAACGGAGTCGGGCATACGCGACGGCCTGAACACCATTCAGGTGCTGCGGGCCGGCCTGCTTGATATACATGGCCGCCGGATTCTTCGCACTGATGCCGGACTTGATACAGGTTTCATGAATGTAGGCATTCATATAGTAGAAAGCGGCCTTCGAGACATCGATGTCGACGCCTCCGAGAAGGTCGATGACATCCGCAACGGCCTTCCAGTTGAAGGTCACGTAGTTCTCGATATCGAGGTCGAGGTTCTTATTCAGCATCGCCACAGCCTGCTCTGGTCCGCCCTCGGCATATGCCGCGTTACTCTTCGAATAACGGGAGCCGTTTCCGAGGTTCAGATAGGTGTCACGATAGACCGAGACGAGGGAAATATCGCCGGTGCCCATGTCGACGTTTGCGATGATCTGCACATCGGCATTCGCACCCTTGCCGACATCGCCGTTACGAGAGTCGACACCGAAGACAGCGACGGTCCAGTAGCCGGACATCTTCTGCTTCTGGGAGATGTCGATGTTATCATTTCGCACCTTGCTGACATCGAAGGCGACATCGGCCGTCATGTGCATGTAGCGGTAGACGAAGCCGTATGCGAAGATGCATGCGAGGGTCACGATTTCGACGAGCACCATCGTGATGATACGGGTGCGACGGGCTTTTTTCTTCTTCGCACGCATGCGGCGCTCGAAATCCGCGTCTGTCTGGCCTTCGCCGATGCTGTTCAGTTTACGCACATCCGGCTGCGCTTCCTGCTTCGATATCGGAACCGTACGACGCGGTCCGTTCGAAGCCGAGCTCGTGCGACGGGCAGCTCCGGTCGCATGCGGGTCAGTCGCACCGGATGAAGGGCGCGTACCCTCACGGCCGTCTAAACCTGTGCCATAGTTGCCGCTTGGCGTGTTGGTAGTCCGAGCACCATTTGCAGTGGTGCTGCCGTTCGGACTCGACGGACGAGCACTGCCGTTTGCGGTTGCCCGGCGCTCCTCTTCCATCGCGGCGAGGTACGGATTACTGCGCCGTGGTGTCTGCTCTGCATCACCGGATACCTGCGGCCGCTGCGGGTTCATGGCGCGATCCATGAATTTCCCGGCCATCTGTTTATCATTTACGATTCTATCTTCGAGTGCGCGCTGTTCGGCATCTGCCTCAGCCTGCGAGTGCGGGCGGCGCGTTTCCTTGCCACTATCAAGTGCCATTCGTTCATCCTCATACTGCGGAATGCAGTTTCTTTTCAAAAAAACTTAGACGATTTTACCATACTTGCAGATGTTCGGCAATTCCTTCCATCTGCAGCGGATAAAAGCGCGGGCATATATGTCTTACTATACGCCCACGCTTTTCACTTTAGTATGCATTTTTATTTACGAAACCTTTAAAAATGGTGAGAAAAAGGATCTTCACATCGAGGGACATGGTCCAGTTTTCGATGTACCAGATGTCATACTTCACACGCTCATAGATCGAGGTATCGCCGCGGAGTCCGTTGACCTGCGCCCAGCCGGTCATGCCCGGGCGAACCTGATGCTTGATCATATAGCGAGGAATTTCTTCCTTAAACATCTCGACGAACTGGGTGCGCTCCGGACGTGGTCCGATGAGTGACATCTGCCCGGCGAGAACATTGAAGAACTGTGGAAGCTCGTCGATCGAGGTCTTCCGGATGAAGCGGCCGACACGTGTGACACGCGGATCACCCGGTACGGTCCAGCCCTTCTTTTCGTCGGCTTCGGTCTGCTGCACCATGGAGCGGAACTTATACATCATAAATGGTTTATTATGCAGTCCGACACGCTCCTGCTTGAAGATGAGCGGTCCCGGGGAGGTCAGCTTGATGAGGATCGCGATGACGAGCATCACCGGGCTGAAGAGGACGATGCCGACGAGAGCACCGAAGATATCGACGGCGCGTTTCGCGGTGGCCTTCACCGGATCCGTAAGCGGGACGTTTCGGATATTGATGACAGGAAGGCCATCCATGTCTTCCGTCACCGGCTTCGAATGAATGATGTTGTTGTAATCCGGGATGAACTTCGTGTGTACGCCGGATTTCTCACAGACATGCACGATGCCGTCGAGCTTCGCATAGGCTGCGAGCGGCAGGGTGATGGCGATTTCATCGATGGTGTTCTGGGAAAGGATGTGCTCGAGCTCCGAGATACGGCCCACGACCTTGATGCCCTTATAGCTCTCGCCGACTTCAGCGATATCGTCGACGACACCGTAGACGTGGTAGCCCCAGTCCGGATTCCGGCGGCAGGCATCGATGAACTGATCCGAGGCGTCCGAGAATCCGACCAGCATAACATGCTTCTGGTTAAAGCCTTTTCGGCGAAGGCGCGACAGGATGAAGCGGATGCCGAAACGCTCGATGGTCGTCAGGGTGATATCGATGAGCGAGAAGGCCACGAGCATACGGGTCGAGAAGTTGCCGAAGTAGCCTGATCGACGAAAAGCGAAGAGGATGGAGGTCAGCAGCATGAGACCCACAGCATTGGCCTGACAGATATGCCAGAGCTCGGCCCGCTTCGAGTGGGTCCGCTTCGGCTCGTAGAGGTGGAATGCCCAGTAGAGCAGGAGATACGCCGGCACGATCGGAATGAGTGCAGCAAAATAAACCTCCGGTGGCAGAACGCCATGGCCCGCAGGGAAAATCGGTGCAACGATCGTCAGGAGCCACGCAAGCGCATAGGATGCGCAGATCAGAAGGACGTCGAGCAGAACATGTAAATTATTTAAAAAACGCTGGTTATCTTTAATCATACTAGGGAGTATACTCTATTTTTCTAAAAAACCTATAACCAGGATGTTATAAATTTCTTAGGATTTGAACGAAAATGCGTGAAAATTTCATTATCATGCAATTTCTGCGCATCGATTTACTCGTGAATATGCAAAAGAGCTGCCGCACTATCTCGTGCGAACAGCTCCGTTTCATCTGACGAAATATTATGACTGGGTACCTGCGTCCGGGCCGTCCCAGACGATGCCCTTCAGGAGGGCGTAGTGCATCGGTTCGCCGACCTGCTCCTGGGTGAGGTCCTTCAG
>CAKQWR010000062.1 GCA_934279105.1 uncultured Oribacterium sp.
CCGGCTTCGTTGTGATCCACGAGGATGACCTGCTTGCCGTGATTTCCGAGGAGATTTCGACGGGAAATCATGCCGAGGTAGGTACCGTCCTTACTGAGTACCGGGAAGTCACGGTGACGTTTGTTCGCCATGATGTCATGGATATCATCCACGAAGTCATCTTCGGTGAAGGTAATCATATCGTCCTGGGTCATGAAGTAGTTGATCGGCATCGACTGGTTAATGAGACGCGCCGCAGTATAGGCGTCGTAGCTGGTAACCATGATGATCATACCATTCTGCTCTGCCAGAGCCTTGATGGTTGGAGAAACATCCGCACCTTCACAGATGATGATGCAGTCCGCACCATTGTCCATCGCGGAGAGCTGGTTCTCTGCTCGGTTTCCGAGCAGGACGATGTCATGCTTTTCGATATAATAAGACATCATCTCCGGGTTTGCAGCTGCGATAAGTACCTTTCCTTCGGTACAGAAGCGCTTCACATCACCGGTGACGACCGTCGCTTCCAGCGTCTCCTGAATGTTAGAGAACTGGGTATGTGCCTTCGAGATGATCTGCGAATCGTAAACATTGAAATAGGACTTCGCGATATCGCCGATGGTGATGACGCCTTCGAGCGCGTTTCGCTTCGTGACCACCGGAAGGGTGACAACATTGCCCTCGTTCATGAGTGTCCATGCTTTCTTCAGCGACATGTTCTTATTTACGCCCGGGGTCTGACGGTATTCAATGTCGGAAACCTGGGTTTTTACAGTGGTAATCAGACGTGGCTCCGGCACCTCGAAGTAATCGAGGACGAAGGAAGTCTCGCGAGATGGCTCACCCGCACGGCATGGAATATAGTTGTTACTGCCTGTGATGGCATTCTTGAGTCTGGCATAGGCAATCGCAGCGCAGATGGAGTCGGTATCCGGGTTACGATGACCCGTGACCAGTACTTCGCGCTCCGTATTATGTGGAATCAGAGTTTTCGTTTTCGGCATGTATTCTCCTCACAATGAAAGCCATTTTTACTTTTTATACGTTACCACAAATGCGACAGCAACTCAATCCAGGTACTCGAAAAGGGACATGGGCACGCCTCTTCGGTTCATCGACGCGCAGTTTCGTGAGGGGGAGGAGGTCCGGTAGCGGAAGCCATACGGAGAGGACGTGAAAAATCAAGCCGGACGCACTTAGCGGCACTTGGATATATTTTCCTTAGCACCCTCGACAACGCTGAGTTTTCATCAAGAAAACCTCAGCGATTGGCGAGGGCCTAGTGCCGCTTAGGGATGCCGGCTTAGATTTTTCCGGACGCGAAGTATTGTGCTTCCGCTACCGGACCCCCTCCCCCTCACGAACTGCGGTGCCGGCCGAAGTCTCCTAAAATGTCGGCATTTTGTCAGCAGAAATAATTCAAAAAATAAAAACTTTCACCGTTTGTTCATAATTTATTCATATTTCGATACTATATTAACAATGTACGAAAAGCTTGACGAACACATCAAGTCGTACATCATGATTTTTGGTATTTTTCTCCAATTGATAGATTTTTCATAATTGCCCCGGTGGAGTTTCGGCTTCGCCGGGGTCTCCTCATTTCAGAGCATCTTCCTATTTGAAACTAAAAATCCCCTGCAGAGCGTTTCGGCTCTACAGGGGATTCTGCTATCTTTTTTATTTACTTTGCGTAGTCTACGGCGCGGGACTCACGAATCACATTGACCTTGATGACACCAGGATACTGCATCTGATCCTGGATCTGCTTCGCGATGTCGTGTGCCATGATCGTCATGTCGTCATCGGATACCTGATCCGGAACAACCATGATACGTACTTCACGACCAGCCTGAACAGCGAAGGATTTCTCTACTCCCTTGTAGGAGTTTGTGATGTCTTCGAGTTCCTTCAGACGGTTCGTGTAGGTCTCGAGGGACTTACGACGTGCACCTGGACGGGCAGCGGAAATGGCATCGGCTGCGGCTACAAGGCAGGCAATCAGCGATGTCGGCTCGGTACCGCCATGGTGAGAAGCAACGGTGTTGATCACCAGCTCCGGCTCATGATACTTCTTACAGAGGTCCACGCCCAGCTGAACGTGTGTACCTTCCATATCATGGTCGATGGCTTTTCCGATATCATGCAGTAAGCCAGCTCTCTTCGCCATACGTACATCGAGTCCGAGTTCCTCTGCAAGCAGACCGGAAATCTGTGCAACCTCGACGGAATGGCGCAGTGCATTCTGGCCATAGGATGTACGGAACTTCATACGGCCGAGAAGCTTTACGAGCTCCGGGTTCAGACCATGGACACCGACCTCAAGAACGGCAGCTTCACCTTCCTCACGGATGGTTTCGTCAACTTCCTTCTGTGCCTTCTCTACGACTTCTTCGATTCTGGCCGGATGGATACGTCCATCCACGATCAGCTTCTCAAGCGCGATTCTGGCAACCTCACGACGTACCGGATCGAATCCGGAAAGAACAACCGCCTCCGGAGTATCATCCACGATCAGCTCTACGCCGGTCAGCTGCTCCAGTGTACGGATATTACGGCCCTCACGGCCGATGATACGTCCCTTCATATCATCATTCGGGAGCTGAACGACGGAAACTGTAGACTCCGTCACCTGGTCTGCGGCGCAACGCTGAATCGCATCTACGATATAGTTGCGGGCATTCTTCTCTGCCTCTTCCTTCGCCTGGTTATCATACTCACGAATCATCTTCGCATAATCATGCTTCGTGTCCTCTTCGAGAGACTTCAGAAGCTCGGATTTCGCCTGATCTCTGGTGAGACCGGAAACACGCTCCAGCTCGGTCACCTTCTGATTATGCAGCTCATCGATTTCGATTTCTTTCTTCTGCATCCGCTCCTGCTGCATCCGGAGCTCCTGCTCCTTCTGATCCAGCGAAGCTGCCTTCTTTTCGGATGCTTCTTCTCTCTTCAGCATACGGTGCTCGAGATCAGATACTTCCTTACGACGGTCCTTGATTTCCTTATCGAGGTCGTTTTTCGCCTTTAATGCCTCTTCCTTTGTTTCGAGAAGAGCCTCACGCTTCTTATTCTCTGCTGTTCTGATCGCATCATCAATGATCTCTCTGGATTTTTTCTCAGCGGAGCCGACTGTTTTTTCGAAGTCACTCTTTGCCTTGTTGCTTCCAGCGAAGAACATAATGAGGCCTACCACAACGGCCACTGCCACTACGATAACGATGGTCACTTTGTGTACCTCCTTCACTATTATGTTGTTAATGTACAAACAGATATGTGAACGAGTCAAAACGGCAATCTGCCCGTCCCGGCCCAAACCAATTCTATTTATAATACACGTTATATTGGAACTTATTTTCAATATACATTAACTCAACCATTTAATTTTATATAAATATAACAACCATGTCAACCAGAAGGAATGCTCTATAATACAGCATATAACGCATCCTCATAAGCGTGGATTATCGTCCAAAAGCGTATATTTTTCGATGATTCAGCAGCCTGAAAAATGTGTGTTCATCATGCATGCAGGATAAAAAATGTATAAAAAAGCTGTCTGCAGGGATCTGCAAACAGCGAATTTCTTTAAGCCGTCCGGCTTTCCGGTAATTTTTCCAGGCTCTCCATCTCTAAAATTATTATTTTTTCGGGGATAAAGGATTTCCCTGCACCGAAGTTCATTTCTTTTAGGCAATCGAGGCTTCTACCCGATCCAGTGTCTTATAAAGGAGGGTATACAGTGTATGAATTTCTTCCTTCTGAAGCTGCATACACTCGTTGATTTCTTCCGGGATGCCAAGTGCAGCCTCGCGCAGCTCTTCTCCCTTCTCGGTGATGGACACATTCAGCGCACGCTCATCTCTACGAGAACGCTCCCGCTTGATCAGTCCTTTCGTCTCAAGGCGCTTCAGTAACGGGGTCAATGTTCCGGAGTCGAGGTACAGATTTTCTCCGAGCGTTTTTACATTGACAACTTTCTTCTCCCATAACACCATCATCACGATGTACTGGGTATAGGTAAGATCCAGTTTGTCGAGGAACGGCTTATAGTGCCGTACGACCTCCTTCGCACATGCATAAAGCGGGAAGCAAAGCTGGTTCTCTAATTTCAAGCAATCATATTTATCTGCCATGATACCCTCCGGCCAAATTTCGTCACGAATCGGTATCTTAGCACAAGACCTATCCGCATGCAATTAGATTTTGCACGACTGATCCTGTCTATATTTCCGTAGAGAAAACAGCAGATGTAGAAGGAACGCACCGAAGACGACCGAAGCGAGATACAACAGAATACCTGCCGGACGTCCGATGGCGGCATCGATGGAACGGAATACCGGCTGGGAGCTCAGATGATATGGCGATATGTAGAACATATCACAGTCCCCGTAAGAATGGAGCGTGACATTGATGCACTCTGCAGTTACCGCTGCCAGTCCGAAGATCGGCAGGGTCCGTCGAAAGCCGCGAAGACTCATATCGGCCAGTCCCATACGATGTATATAAAGTGCTGTCAGCAGCATCACGATGTGCCAGATAAAGCCATGTGCTGTCAGCAGCGGATGCCCCGGATGCATGAGTCCCTCGTGCACAATCAGCGCCAGCGCTCCACCAAGAAAACCATAATCCTGCAGAAAGGTCAGAAGTGCACGTTTAACCGTACAGACTCGTCGACCTGTGCGGTTTTGCAGTATGCCATATATAAGTGCAAGATACATCGGCAGGGAACAGAGCTGAAACGGGAAGTACCAGACATTATACTGTCCCCCCTCTACCACGAGCCAAAGCGTCAACTGCTTCCAGAGCTCCATCACGATCAGTACGATGCCGGCCACGACGACCGGTTTTCCATACCTTACGTCTTTCTCCAGTTCTTCTTCCATATCGGATTCTGTTTTTTCCAATCTACTCATCGTCTTTCCGTACAACCTCACCAAAGAATATGGGAACATCCCCCTGCTGGTATTCACCCCGTTTTTTACACTTCCGGATGTTCTCTGTCAAGACGAAAGCATAAAAGCTTACATTCCATCCTCCGCATCGAGCGCAAGTGCGCGTGTCACGAGCTCATAGCTGAAGCCTTTTCGGAGAAGCGCCGCATACAGTTTTCGTTTCTCCTCTACACTCAGTGCTTCTGTATCTCTGCACTTTTTCCGAATCGCCCGCTGTACAGCTTCAAGTTCCGCACTTCCGGCACGCGCATCATCCTCTCGAAAAGCCTCCATCGCTGCACGAATCTCCGCCTGCCCGACACCACGCTGATAGAGCTTCTGCTCGATTTCCCGCATCGACTTCTGTCCGGCATAGGTTTTAATCAGCTGTTCTGCAAAACGGCGATCATCGATATAACCATACTCCTTCAGCATCTTCATCGCATCATCGAGGATATCCTCTGTGTATTTTCCGGATTTCCGCAGCTTCTCCCGAAGTCGGGATTCACTTTTCTCGGAATGCTCGATGAGATAGAGGCAACGCTCCTTACAGCGGTTGACGAGCTTCTCCCGCTCACTCAACTGATCCGGATCCAGCACATAACGTGCTGAAGCGCCATGTTCTTTCTGAAAATCTTCCAGACTTTTCACTCCTCTTCCTTTCCTGATCGGATGAGACCATGTACCATCCCTGTGTTAGGAACAACATCGTTCTATCTTCCATCTGTGCGAATCCTCGATGCGCCCTTTTTCTCTTCTGTTCTTTCTTATAGAGATACGTAAAGCCGGATGATCCCATAAGGATTTTCCGGCTTTGTTTACTATATCTGCATTGGGAAGCTTCTGTGTTTCACATTCCCCCCCATACTTCTTACAGCTGATCTTCGTCGTCCGTATCGGTCGCCTGCATCAGCTTCGCAGCCTCTGCCTCTTCAAATTCATCCTTCGGCAGGCCATACTTCTCACGTACCAGTCCTTCGAGTTCTGCCATGATGGCCGGGTTCTGACGCAGGTACTCCTTCGCATTCTCACGGCCCTGACCGATCTTCTCGCCGTTATAGGCGAACCACGCACCGGACTTCTCCACGATGTTTTCATTTACCGCGAGATCCAGTACATCACCGGCCTTCGAAATACCCTCACCGAACATAACATCGAACTCTGCCTGCTTAAACGGCGGGGCGATCTTGTTCTTTACGACCTTTACACGTACACGGTTACCGGCAGCGTCACCGTTCTGCTTCAGGGTTTCCACACGACGGATGTCCAGTCGAACGGAAGCATAGAACTTCAGTGCACGTCCACCGGTCGTCGTCTCCGGATTTCCGAACATCACGCCGACCTTCTCACGAAGCTGGTTGATGAAAATCAGGATGCAGTTCGACTTCGCGATGACGGCCGTCAGCTTACGAAGTGCCTGTGACATCAGTCGTGCCTGCAGACCTACGTGGCTGTCGCCCATCTCACCATCGATCTCCGCCTTCGGAACCAGTGCTGCAACCGAATCCACAACGAGGATGTCGATGGCACCGGAACGCACCATGGTCTCCGCAATCTCGAGTGCCTGCTCACCGGAATCCGGCTGGGAAATGTAGAGGTTATCGATGTCTACGCCGATATTCTGTGCATATCTCGGATCGAGTGCATGCTCTGCATCGATGAAGCCGGCGATACCGCCACGCTTCTGTACCTCTGCAACCGCATGCAGTGCGAGGGTCGTCTTACCGGACGACTCCGGTCCGTAGATCTCGATGATTCTTCCCTTCGGATAACCACCGGCACCCAGTGCGATGTCCAGTGAGAGGGATCCGGTCGGTACCGTCTCGATATTTAAATTCGCTGCAGACTCACCGAGCTTCATGATCGAGCCCTTACCAAAATTCTTTTCAATCTGTGTCAGAGCCACATCGAGGGCCTTTAATTTCTGATCATGATCCTGATTATAATCAACCGGTGCCTTACTGGTCTTCGCTGCCATGTTTATCCTCCATAAAAACGTATGTTCTTTTATTCCTGTATTCTAAGCTTAAATCACGACACTGTCAAGGAGTATGCGCACTCCTTTTTCTCTGTCCGAAGTATAGCATAGCGTTTTTCTTTTGAATATAGTCATCCTGTAGACTATGGTCTGCCCGTCGACTATATTTCATGTCGACAGACAGACTAGAAAAAACGATGTACAAAATTCTCCTTACATACGCAGTTTCAAGCTTTCTGACGATTCTCATACTAGCATAGAAAGAGGAAAAATTTTGTACATCGTTCATTTTTATTTTTTATATAAAATTCAGCGGAAGACGCCTCTGAGCGACCTGGTGTCTATCAAGATTCCGACCTGCCATCCGCCTGCCAGACACCCTGCGGTGCGGAGTACGGCGACGGATAAAATTCTCCGCATCCACCGGCCGTCCGCTTACAGGATGCCCTGCAGTGCGGACTGATAGCTCAGCACCGCGGCGGAAGCATTGATAGCGGACATATCTGCCTGCATTTTCGAGGCGATATACTGCACCTGCGCTCCCTTATAATCCGTAAGGCTCATCATGCCGGCGGCGAGCATACGCTCTGCCGAGGCCTTCTGCCGATCTGCGATCTGAAGACCGAGCTGGGCGGATTCGTTATTTGTTCCCGCCTGTACCGCCTTCTGATAAAGATCCGTCATCGTGATGTTCAGATCCTGCTCCGCCGAACGCCGGCTGATATCCGTCGTCGTATAGCCGGTGATGTTCTTATCGACCGTGCCCATCGCACTGCCATAGGCCACATTGTGAAGCCGTGCCTCTGCGATATCCGTCTCCAGATTTCGACTCGCCATATAATTTGCATCATAAACCGGCAGGGTGCCGATCGTCACCTTCGCTGTATCTGCTGCATTCCAGCCCATTGTCAACGCGATGGCATCCTTCACGGAACGAAGCTTTTCATCCGTATCAGAAAGGCTCAGCTTCGCGCCATCGAGGTTCATCTGCGCCAGCTGCACATCGAGGGCCGTCGCTGAACCAAGCGCCTGCTGCCGCACGGTGCGGTCCAGCATTCCCTGATACATCTCCACTTGATCCTGATACATCGCCCGCAGCTCCACGAGGCTCTGGTAGCCGACAAAGGCACTGTTCATGCCGGAAATCAGGGCCACCTTCGTCGGATGCAGTCCCTGCTTCAGCTTCGTTACCAGCGTGGAAATGCCGCTATTCGTCTGGTTCCGGCTGCCCGCCATGCCGCTGCTCCCGGAGCCGATGGTGCCTTCGAGGATCTGTACCTGCAGAAGCAGTGCCTGTTTCTCCTCGGCACTCGTACTGTCCGCCGCCTTCTCCCGAAGATCCGAGATGGTGTCTCTCAGATCCCCGATCGCACTCGACCAAGCATCCGACATCTGCACCAGTCCGCCAGCATTGGCATCGATCATCGCCGTCTGCGTCCGCCCGATGATGCTTCGATACTCCACGAGATTCGGAATCTCGCTGTATTCGATGACATCGTCCATGAGTGCGTTCCAGGTGGCGTCGTCCATCCCGTCCGGTCGTCCCGACGTATCCTGTCCGGTCAGCGTGTGATTTGAGCCATAGAGCGGATGGCTGATGGTCGTTGTAGCGGCCAATGCAGGTGATCCGCAACCATAGGCGCCCAGCGTCAGGATCAGAAGCGCCGTTATGCATTTTCTATTTTTCATCGTTATCTCCTGTTCTATCCGATCGCATCGTGGTCCCGGCAGGCGCTGCTGCGCTTCCGCGCAGGTTCTATCCGACATGCGGCGGGACAGCTTCACACAGCCGATCGGACATCTCCCACGATTTACGCTGCCATGCCGGCACCTGCGAGGCCATCCCGGCCGGCAAGATAGGTAAAGTACGCACTCTGCAGCGCATACTGATCAAGCTTCACGGTATATTCCGCGGAGGAGGCGTTATACTGCGCCGTCTCGAGCTCCCGCGCACTGGCCGCTCCCACTGCATAGCTTCTCGTCACACGTGCGAGCGTCGTCTGCATATTCTGCAGGTTGAGCTCTGCCTTCCGAAGCTCGTTCTGGGCATTTATGAGGGCGTTGTAGCGCACCGTCATGTTCGACTGCACCTGATTCTCGTCATTCGTCACGGTAATCTGCGTCGTATTTCTCGTTCCGTCGCTCTCCGCAAGCGAGAGCTTCCGCTGATCGATGCGAAGCTGGTAGTTGTTCTGAAGTGCGGTCTGTGTATCCTGCGTGAGATTGATCGCTGCGATCATCTCCTCTGTCACCTCCGGCACCGCACAGATCTCCGGTGTCGCGTCATAGTTCCAGCCGAGGTTTACGAGGACGGTCTGCCGTGCCTTCGTCGCATCCGAGGTCGCACTCTGAAAAGCGGCCTGTGCGTCCTTCGCCGCCTTCTGCGCACTCAGCACATCAAGCTCCGTGCCGGCACCGACCTGCAGCTTCCGCTCAGCGACGCCGACCTGTGTTTCCTTGTACGCGGCGGTCAGCTGATTCAGCTCCTTCGTAAGCTCTGCGGTGTAGATTCCGATGATCTGCTGTTTGATGGCTTCCGTCATGCTGCGCTCACTCTTCTGATTCGTAAGCTCCACGACCTGACGGTCGGAATTCTGAATGGTTTTATCGATGTTCGCGAGTGCGGTGCTTCGATTCATCTCCGCTGCCGCATCCGCGATATCACTCTTTCCGAGCGCATTCTCATAAGTATCCTCGATGGCGTCGAGCACATCGTCATAATCGAGGTCATAGGTACCGCTGTCCTGATTGTTCCGGTAATTCAGCCACAGAGCCGACACCGTCGGATTGTACTCATGTACGAGATCCTGCAGCTCATCCCAGGTAATTACATTGTCGCGAAGCGTCGCCCACTGCTCGGCCGTCCGCTCCCGCTCATAGGAGGTCTGTGCCGGCGCATAATCGATCGTCGCCCCTGTCACGGCGAGCGCCTGTCCAGACATCGCCATGGTAAGCATGAGCGTCAGGACGGTCACCCGCTTTCTGTTTTTCTTCATTGAACTCTCCTCTTCGACGAATCTCGCAATCCGTCGCCATTTTCTGCCAACACAGGTGCCGCGACTGCAGCACCCGCCCACAAGTTTTCGTGGCTATTTTATCATAAGTTAGTATCCGCTAACACTACTTAATCCGGAAATCCGTCGGTCATGTCCGAATCTTCGATCGGCGTCGGGTCATCGTCCGGGGTACCATAACGCTCCCACTCGGATGCCGCCTTCTTCTGATAGTACGCTGCCGGATCACGACCATCCATATAGCCGGCCTCCGGAACATCCCGCTCGACGTTTCTCTTCCGCTTATCCATAACCGCATAGTAGGTCGGCAGCATCAGGAGTGCGAGGATGGTCGACGCGGTGAGACCACCGACATCAACGAGCGCGAGGCCCTGCATCATCTGTCCGTTGTCGCCGATACCCATGGCCATCGGAACCATGGAAATAACGGTCGTGAGCGTCGTCATCAGAATCGGACGAAGTCGGGTCGCACCGGCCTCGATGAGGGCACGCTGCAGCGGCATCGCCATACGATACTGGTTCACGGTATCGACATAGAGGATACCGTTATTTACGACGGTACCGATCAGCATCAGGAAGCCGAGGAGGGACGGCATGGAAATCGTCGCATCCACGATCCACAGCAGGAAGAAGGAACCGATCAGCGCAAACGGCAGGGTCGTCAT
>CAKQWR010000063.1 GCA_934279105.1 uncultured Oribacterium sp.
ATCGTATCATCATCAAAGCCGAAATGCTTCTCACCTGCCAGTGCCTCACCGGACAGCTTCAGCATGACTCTTCTATTCTTCTCTGCCATAATATCTCCTTTTTATAGTGCTGCGGGCGTACACTGCAACATCTGAGATCACGATCACCCACACTTCTATCTGAAGTATTCTACCATACTCACCGGCCTCGTGCTACCTTAAGTTTTTTGGAATACATGCGTGTGCCGGCCGATGAGGTGCTGGGATGAAGCTCCCACAAAATGAAGATTTTATCATTCGGAAAGCATCATTTTCGTTTCCAAATGATTTCGAATACTCTCGGACTTTAGAAAATGCCCGGCGAGTACGATCGGAATTCCGTCATATCCTTCCTTCGCTTTCTTTTCTTCACAGTATGATCGGAGGATCGTCGCAAGCGCATCAAGGAAGAACCAGGCCAGCATCTGACTATTCTCATCGCTGTCACCTGTATCCGGCTTTTTCAAATTCAGCGGACGGTCGTAATTTCGCTTTCCGTACGCAGACAGGTAGCGGATACGCTCATCTGCGAGGAGCTGAATCAACTGCTCGGTATGAAGGATGTCCTGGTTATCATCGGCACCTTCTTCGCTGAATGCACCATCATCGGTATCCTCCCATAGATCGCCCGGTTCGAGCGTCGGATCGTCCATCTCTTCGGCGGCAGAAATCAATTTCTCCAGTTTTCTGTAAAGTGTCGAGATTTCGTTCTTTCGCTTTTCACATTTCAGTCCGAAAACCTCTGCAGCTTCCGCCAATGCTTCCATTGATGTTCTTCCCGTAGGCGTGCTGACACGCTGTAAACCGAGAATAGCAACCACCGCATCGAAGAGTCCGCTCGCAGCGGTGGAACGCGTGGTGTTTTTATTTCGATCCTGTGCGATATACTGTGCACGGGCATCGTTCAGACTGCAGAGATCAAGGTGGTGAACCTTTTCAGATGCCTCCTGCTTCGCGACGAAATCACGGATGGCTTCGTCTTCGTTATGTGATATCCGCGCCAGATCATAGAGCATCGAAACAGCCGTCTGCCATGGAGTGGAACTATGAAGCTCCATGTTCGTGCCGATGAGCTGGTAAGGATGAATCGATGCGAGACGCGTAAAGCGATCCTCACGGATGTCCAGAACTTCGCCGCCCCAGAGTGTTCCGTCAGATCCGTAGCTTAGGTCATCGAGGCAGATGCCGAGCACATGACGTCCTGCTTCCGCCGCATCCAGAATCTCCCGGTGGCATTTCTGCATTCGAATCATCGGGACATCGTAGTGTTCCGAAAGTACTTCGGCTGCATAGGTCGTCGGAAATTTCGGATAGAGATCACAGGCGATGCGTGAAGGCTTCTTTCCTGCTGTATCCAGCATCGTAATGATCTGCGCCGCGAGACGTTCGCCGAGCTGCTGCGGTGTTTCCAGTCCGAGTGCCATGGAAGTAAAATCATAAGTACGAGACCTATACTCTCGCGCCTTCTGGACATCATCTTCTGTCTCCCATTCGATACGATATCCTTCTGCTACATCCGCCCCCAGAACGATCGTCATTTGATCAGGGCTTGAAGTATACGAAGTACTTCGATCTATATACGGGAAAAAATCGGTAGTTTCTTGGTTTTTATCATCCATTCTGTTTTTACTGTTCATTTATATACCATCACTATCTATATTATTTACGTCTCGTATATCAGTCTTGATATTGTACCATAACGTAAGATGTTTTCGAACGTATCCGAGGAGGATACGTTTCTATCATGATAACTACTCACAGGAAAAGAAAAACCCGGCAGAGAGCCGGGTTTTACATCACTTATGGAACAGCTTTTTCGTCTGGTAATGTGGCTCGCAGGTTACGTTCACACCGAGCTTCTTGAAGGTGTTTTCATCTACTTCTGAAAGGATAACCGAGCTATGCACCTCGCATCCCTTCAGCTTCTCCAGCTGCTGCATCGCAGTTTCTGCATTCGGATCATGGGTCGCACAGATCGTGAGTGCGATCAGCATCTCATCGAGGTGAAGACGTGGGTTGTGATTACCGAGGTGTGCCGTCTTCAGATGTTGAATCGGCTCGATGATTTCCGGTGACATGAGGTTTACGGAATCGTCGATGCCACCCAGTACTTTCAGCGCATTCAGCAGCATGGCACTTACTGCGCCAAGCAGGGATGAGGTCTTTCCGGTGATGATGGTGCCGTTCGGAAGTTCGATCGCCGCTGCGGGGTCACCTGTCAGAGCAGCCTTCTGTTTCGCCGCTGCAATCACCGGGCGGTCATTTACGGAAACATTGGCCTTCTCCATCAGAAGCTCGAGCTTATCCACGATGCACTGTGCGCCGTTTCCCTTACGAAGATCACAGAGTGCCGTATAGTAGCGACGGATGATCTCGAGGCGGGAAGCATAGCAGCAGTTCTCGTCGTTTTCGATGCAGTATCCAGCCATGTTGACACCCATGTCGGTCGGAGACTTGTATGGGCTCTCGCCATAGATGCGCTGGAACATCGCATTCAGAACAGGGAAAACTTCGACATCACGATTATAGTTAACGGTGGTTTTACCATATGCTTCGAGGTGATACGGGTCGATCATGTTTACGTCGTTGAGGTCAGCGGTCGCTGCTTCATAAGCGAGGTTGACCGGATGGCTCAGCGGGATGTTCCAGATCGGGAAGGTTTCGAACTTCGCATAGCCGGCCTTCACGCCATGCTTATTCTCATGGTAGAGCTGACTCAGGCAGACGGCCATCTTTCCGGAACCAGGACCCGGAGCGGTTACGACCACGAGTGAACGATTCGTCTCGATATACTCATTCTTTCCGAAGCCGTCGTCGCTGATGATCAGCGGAACATTACCTGGGTAGCCGGAAATCGGATAATGACGGTACACCTTGATGCCGAGAGACTCCAGCTTTTTCTGATATGCGATCGCACTCTCCTGTCCATCGAAACGAGTCAGTACGACAGAGCCTACGAAGAGACCATAACCACGGAAGGCATCAATCAGACGAAGCACATCCATGTCATAGGTGATACCCAGATCTCCACGGACCTTATTTTTCTCGATGTCGCCGGCATTGATAACGATAACGACCTCTGCATCATCCTTCAGCTCACGCAGCATGCGGATCTTACTGTCCGGTTGAAAGCCCGGAAGGACACGAGAGGCATGGTAATCATCGAACAGCTTGCCGCCGAACTCGAGATAGAGCTTACCGCCAAACTTCGAAATACGCTCACGGATATGCTCCGACTGCATCTTAAGGTACTTATCATTATCAAAACCCTGTTTAAACATCGTACTACTCCCTGTTATTCCCTGCTATCCGGTGCTACAGTGCACCGATTTACCATTTTATTATGTAAATAAATCGAAACTAGTATAAAAAAGTCGTTTTTACTTGTCAATTCATTTGAGACCTTCCGTACGGAACATATCGTTCGGTTTTCCGTATCGAATTCATAATGAACTGATTACAGACCTGTCGTCGTCCTTTTCTGTTATCTGGTGAGACGTGGCCAAGCTTACTTGATCGCCCAGCGAAGCTTCGTCGAGTGTGCACGAGGGTTGATGAAGCACTCTTCCTTTCCCGGGCGAATCACATCACGTGATACTTCACGGTAGATACCGGCTTTCTGCATCTCTTTAAAAAACTTCTTTACGATACGGTCTTCGCCACTATGGAAGGTGAGAATCGCAACTCGGGCACCCGGATTCAGGCAGTCCGGCAGTTTCTCCAGGAAGTCATAGAGCACCTCGAACTCACTGTTCACGTCGATGCGGAGGGCCTGGAAGACACGCTGGCAGGACTTCTTCACGGCGTCCTTCTGCTCCTTCTCCGGAAGGAAGGCGATGGCCTTCGCGATGGTGTTCCGAAGCTCAGTCGTCGTTTCAAACTTCATGCCCTTATGGAGACCGCGGTCGATCTCCCTCGCGATACGCTCGGCATACGGCTCATCGGAATTCTCGATGAACATGTTTATCATGTCGTCATAGGACAGCGCGCGCAGGCGCTCGGAAGCAGATTCGCCAGCTTCCGGATTGAGTCTCAGGTCCAGCGGACCATCGGTCTTATAACTGAAGCCACGCTCCGGATTATCGATCTGCATGGAGGAGACGCCGAGATCCGCGAGCACGAAATCAAATTTGTCGCCGTTCCCCGTGACCTGGTCGATGTCCCGGAAATTCAGATGGCGGATGGTGAGGATATCCTCCCCGTAGCCCTTCTCACGGAGACGCTTTTCGGTTTTCGCCGACTCGATCGGATCGACGTCGGTCGCGTAGAGGTGCCCCTGTCCATGGAGCTGCTCGAGCATCTTCTCCGTGTGTCCGCCGTAGCCGAGGGTGGCATCCATGCCGATCTCGCCCGGCTGAATCTTCAGCACGTCGAGGATTTCCTTCACCATGATCGAGATGTGCATACCTGCCGGGGTCTTGCCCTTCTGGATGATCTTCTCGATGTCGTCCTGATATTTCTCCGGGTTCAGCTCCTTATACTTTTCTTCGAAGCGGCGAGGATACTTGCCGCTGTATCTCTTTCGCCGCTGGTGCTTGACGGCTGTGCCATTTTCATCGTTTGCTGCGGTTTCCATCGATGGTAGGGATGCACCCTTATCCTCAGCATTGACCGACAGGGCGTCTGTCTGTGGATGCATCTCTACTTCCTGATCTATATATTCATTTGCCATGTTCACCTAAACTCCACTCTTATTTGCAAGGGGATACCTCACCCTGCCGATTACTTCGACTTTATGATGTCGATATTTCCTTCGTCATGCTCCACTTCTTTCGAGAAAAGGTGGGCGACGTCAATGATGTCCGAAACATCCAGTGCCTGTTGCTCTGTCCAGCGACTGTACAGCATGAAGAGAATCATCATGAGGCTGCGATGCACGAGGCAGAGCTCGATTTCGATATCGCCATCGAGACAGGTATCGATAAAGTATCGATAGATAAAATAAACGCCGAGTTTACTGAACCACGCATCGAGTTGTGCAGCGTAGTTCGTCATGAATGCAGGGAGCGCATCAAGAAAATGCGGATCCTCACACTGCGCTTCATATTTTTCAAGGAGCAGATCCCACTCCGAGCGCAGTGAATCAAAGTGCTTCATGATTTCGATAAGCGCCGGAAAATCTTCCTTCAGATAGCTTCGCTCGGCGTCTGCTTCCTTCGAATCCAGCTCCTGCGCTACCGCGACGAGTGCACGAACCGCTTTCATTTTTTCGAGGAAAGAGCCTGTGCTTTCCTGAAGCAGGTCGATGCACTGATTTCGAAGTGCCAGTACTTCAATCAGGGTTTCCTGCTCATCTTCCGTAATCTCATCGCCCGGAATATCATTTTCTGATCGGATATACTCGATTTTATTACACTCCGTAAAGAAAATACGTCCGAGTTCCATGCAACTTAAGCTCATGTCGATCTGTTCATAATTACCGATGTCCATAAAGTAACGAGGATATTCCGTGCAGGTCTGGCAGAGACTTTCTTCACCGAGCTGAATATACATTTCGCAGAGCTGATCGTTTCGGAGAAAAGGACACTTTCCTTCACCGGTAAGCGGAAAGAAGCAGTCGCCATCCTCCTCTTTTATATGTTCGCGAAGCGTATCGCCGAAAGAACCTTCGACTGAGCGATAGAATACACTCGAGTCTTCGTCGACATCGACTTCCCAACCGGCACAGCAGGTATCCGGGCAGCTTCCGCCGATGCAACGGAATTTCTCATAATAAGATGGATATTCGATGATCATAGATGCTCCTTTAAGCGACAACTCGCCATGAGATTTCGTACTGCAGAACGATACCGTACGATCGTATCCGCTTTTCGAATTTCTTTCATATAACGCTCTCCATCCTCAAAGGACTGGCTGAGCCAGTTCCAGTACTCTTTCATCTTGAAAAGAGTGTTTCGCTCATTCTGCATTTCTGTCTGGTAGTTTTCGAGCAGCTGCTCATGAAAGGCTTTGAGTTCATCAAGGGTTGCCGGGGCACCGTCTTTGATTTCACGTACCAGCGCCGGATTCGTCAAAAGACCGCGCCCAATCATGATACTGTCGATGGATGGAAACATCTTTGTGATACGTTCATAATCCGAAACGGTAACGATATCCCCGTTATACACAAGATGGTGTCTGCATTCTTCTACAAACTTCTGAAAAACATCAAGATGAACATCGCCGCGGTAGACCTGCTTCTGGACACGTGGGTGGACGATCAGATCTTTCAGAGGATATCGATTATAAATGCGAATCAGTTCGCCGGCTTCGTCCGGTTCCCATCCACCGATGCGAGTTTTTATGGAAATACATACATGCATTTTCACGTTTGTCGTATCGTGATGTACCGTTTCCGAAGCCATATCACTGCTGAAAATGGGAATGTCCGGTGCTGTCGCAGTATCGTAGCAGATGCCTTCCTTTTCCAGGAGCGCAAACGTATTCTCCAGAAAATCATCGAGACGGTCCGGATCACGTAAGAGACCGGCACCTTTTCCTTTCGCAACGACTGTGCCACTCGGACAGCCGGCATTGAGATTCACTTCGGTATACCCAAGCTCGGCCATCTTTTTGATCGCCCAGACAAACATCTCTGCATTGTTTGTAATGATCTGCGGGACGACGCGCATGCCCGGATTATGTTCCGGGGCGACATCACGTTCCTCTCGATGGGTGAACTGAAACGTGTCATTCGCCGACAGAAACGGTGTATAAAAGCGGTCGAGTCCTGGAAAGGCAGCATCGTATGCCGTCCGGAAACAGTAACCGGTGACGCCTTCCATCGGAGCGAAATAAAAATTCATAGAGATCCTTTCGTGACGTTAATTTGTTTCTATCTTCGGCTCACGCAGAAATACGCGAACTTCTTCAAGTCGTTTTTGCGCCTCCGTGCGGCCGATCTGATATACGCGCTCAAGCTCTTCCGGGTCATGCTCTACACGATGAATGCCCAGCGGCTCCGGCGGCTGAATTACCAGTATCTGCCCAGCGGCTTCCTTTGCGTGTATATCTGCAAGCTCTTCGTTATACATAAGATGACGGTTCTTCATCGCCTCATAGCACAGCGGGTACTGCTTCCGGAGCTTCTGGAAAGCCTGCATACCTGCCTGTGTTTTTTTTTGATAGTTTCGGTCCTGTGTCAGGATGACGACGTTACGGTTGTAACCGATGTGCTCCATAAAACGAAGAGGAATGGCGTTACTTATTCCGCCGTCGAGATAGGTCTGTCCCTGTATTTTTACCGGTGTCGAAACAAGTGGCATAGATGCACTTGCACGATACCACTCCATCTCTTCCGGTTCAGAAGTCTTGCACTCGTGGTAGACCGGACGTCCGGTATGAACATCCGTCGCGACGATATAAAATTTCATCGGATTCTTTAGAAACGTTTCCCAGTCGAAAAGATCAAGCTTTTCCGGAAGCGTATAGTAACAGAATTCGGCATTGTAAAGATTTCCTGTCTTCAGCAGCGACTCAAGACTGCAGTAGCGTTTGTCTCTCGCAAATCGTTTATTATAGCGAATCGCGCGTCCCAGCTGACGAGATTTGAAATTGCAACCGAAGGTGGCACCGGCCGATACACCGACCATTCCGTCAAATGTGATTCCTTCTTCGAGAAATACGTCCAGCACGCCTGCGGTGAACATACCGCGCATCGCGCCGCCTTCACAAACCAGTCCTTTCTGGTATTCTGTCTTCTCTTCTATCATCTTTTTACGCCTCCGAAATTTCAGCCATCACAGTGCTGACTGTTTAAAAATTTGCAATCGATGCCTCGTTCGGTACAATCATCATATAGCAGCCGTTATGACACAGCTGTAGAAGCGCAATCATATCTGCTTCTTCAACCGATACGCAGCCTGCCGAACCCCATTCTGCCGGATTCTTGCAGTGGAGGAAAATCGCTGAACCACGCTTATACACGGTTGGATTCATATTGAAACCGATTGCCATCGCATATTTGTAGCAGATTGTATACTCGCTGAGATGCTCACCACGAATCGGTGTCATGCTCTCCACCCAGGTATTGTAGCCTGTTTCTTCAGCGGACCAGTAAGAATATGGTGTGACATCGCGCCAGCTCATCTGGGTGCCTGGATTCGCATTGATACCGAATGCATGCAGGATTGGGAAGGAACCAACCGGTGTCGTCTGGTCTCCCTCCTGACGCTCGTTCCAGGCCTTCAGTCCGTTACGACCATATCCGCAGTAGGTCTCCATCACTTTCTTCCAGCTTCCGTCTGGCTGCTTGTTGTAAAGTGCGAGATTATGATCGACGACCAGAATAATCTGATCCGTAATCTGTGCAGTCAGTGTGCCGGCCAATGCTTCTGCCTTCGCATCTTCACTGCCTTTCACAGTGGAAACCGGCGCAGTGGTATCGATGATCGCACCCGGCCCGAATTCTGCAAATGCAGTGAAACAGCAGCCCATTACAAGGGCGACAGCTGTAATAAACGAAATGATCAGATGTTGAAATCTATTCATACGTATATCCTCCGTTAATCATAATCGACCTTCATAAGACAGAGCCCCTTCGCTTCCATCGTGACACCGGCGTTCTTCCGATCTCTTGATTCGATGGCTTCTTTCACAGATTCCGGTTTTCGTTTACCTAGTCCGACTTCGAGAAGTGTTCCGGTCATGATACGAATCTGATTCTGTAAAAAGCCCGTTCCGTGAAAATAGAAACGGATGTATGGCCCATTCTCTGTGATTTCGACAGTATCGATTTTTCGTACAGTAGATTTTTTCATCTTACTGTTTCCGCAGAAGCACTTATAATCATGCTCTCCGATGAGATAATCTGCCGCTTTCTGCATCGCCTCGATGTCCGGATGCGTCTGCAGAACGGATACATATTTCCGCTCGAAGACCGGCTTCTGATCACTAAACCAGCAGCTGTATCGATAGGTTTTTCCGGAGGCTTTAAAACGGCTATGGAAACGATCCGCGCACAGCTTCAGCTCGTTAATACTGATATCTTCCGGAAGGTACTGATTCATATAGCGTTTGATTTCATCTTCCGTTTTATCCGTTTCGAGAAGGACGTTTGCAGTCATTGCGCGGGCATGGACACCGGCATCCGTACGACCGGCGCCGATGACCGTAATCGGAAAGGATGCCATGTCCTTCACCCTATACTGTTCGCCATATACCATGCGGGTCAGCACCTGTTCCAGTTTCCCCTGAATCGTCATATCAGTGTTCGGCTGATGCTCCCAGCCGTAATAACGGGAACCATCATAGCTTACAATCATTTTATAGTTTCTAATCATACCACGCTCCGAATGTTTATTTGGAAATATTTTAGCGCACGCAGGCATCGAAGGTCAATTTACGAATCACTTAAGCGGAATCATGGAAGAAATATACGCTGCAACGTGCACATACAAAAGAGCTTCGGGAAATCCCGAAGCTCTCGTATGAACTTTATGGTTTGTTCGAAGATTAGTTCTTCTTTGCAGCTGCCTGCTGTGCAGCAACCTCTGCAGCGAAGTCCTCGTTCTTCTTTTCGAGGCCCTCACCAGTCTCATAACGTACGAAGGTTACAAGCTGGATCTTAGCGCCCTGAGCCTTTGCAACAGAATCAACATACTGCTGAACGCTCTGCTTGCCATCCTCTGCTCTTACGTAGGTCTGATCTACGAGGCAGATCTCCTTCAGCTCCTTGTTGAGACGACCCTGTACCATACCATTGAGAACCTTCTCCGGTGCGTTTGGCTTCTCGTTCTTAGCAGCCTCTGTAAGGATCTCAGTCTCGTGAGCAAGATACTCCTGGTCAACCTCTGCACGAGTGGTGTACTTCGGGTTAAGTGCTGCAATCTGCATAGCGATGTTCTTTGCCATCTCGGCAACAGCATCGTTCACAACATCAGACTTCACCTGAAGGATAACACCGATACGACCACCAGCGTGGATATAGCTGGAAACAAGGCCCTCATTCTCAACAAGCTTTGAGAAACGACGAATGTGCATGTTCTCACCGATGATGGAAATCTCCTCGGAAAGCTGCTCAGCAACGGTTCTGGTCTCATCGAGGTTCCACTTCTCAGCAAGGAAAGCATCGATGTCGGTAGCGGTTGTTGTAAGAGCCTGATCACAAACCTGATCAACATAAGCCTGGAACTTAGCGTTCTTCGCTACGAAGTCAGTCTCAGCGTTAACCTCAACAACAACACCAGTGTGCATGTCCTCAGAAACCTTTGCGAAGGAAACACCCTCAGCTGCGATTCTGCCGGCCTTCTTCTCAGCGCCTGCAAGGCCCTGCTCTCTAAGGAACTCTACGGCCTTATCCATGTCACCATCGGTAGCAGCGAGTGCCTTCTTACAAGCCATCATACCTGCACCGGTAATATCTCTTAACTCTTTAACCTGAGCTGCTGTAATTGCCATCTTTTTATCCTCCTGGATGTTTATTTGATAGGAGCCCCACTGACTCCTGTAAAAACAAGAAAAGCCAGCATTCTGCAATTTATGAAATTGTCGAATGCTGGCGTTATCAATTAATTAAGCCTCAGTAGAAACGACAGTCTCGTC
>CAKQWR010000064.1 GCA_934279105.1 uncultured Oribacterium sp.
TCTCCTTATATCCAGGTGGATAGGAGGAGATTTCGCCGAGCTCCACGTGATAACGTGTATAGGCTGGCTGGTTCAGGATGATGCCATACGTGTATTCGAGGCGTTTTTCGACGGAACGGAGTGCCATCGCTGCTTTTCCATCGTCGACACCGATGCCTGCCATGACGCACATGCCCTGTGGCTCGATATAGATCTGGCCTTCCTCGCAAACATGGGAGCCGATCGGGTTCGAGTACGCATCGAAGGCGCGGATGAACCATGCACCATCCCATCCGGCGGTCTCGACTGCTTCAATCATGGCCGCCACTTCTTTTTCAACGGCACTTGCTTCTTCGTTTAAACCGATGTGGCGGCAGATATCAGCATATTCATTTCCATACTTCACAAACATCCCGGCGATGAATACAGACTCCGCCACCGGACCTTCGGATGGACCCGTGGTCTGGAAACTTTCTCCCGGTTCCTCAGAAAAACAATTCAGATTCAGGCAGTCATTCCAGTCGGCACGCCCGATCAGCGGAAGTTGATGCGGTCCCTTGTGTGTGACGGTGAAGCGGAAGCTTCTACGGAGATGCTCCATAAGCGGTTTCGTATCGCTGAAATCGGAATCCCAGGCACAGGCCTCGTCGAGAATCGAGAAATCACCGGTTTCCGCGAGATATGCATGTGTGCAGGCAATCAGCCAGAGTGGATCATCGTTGAAGCCACCACCGATGTCAGCATTGCCCTTCTTCGTCAGCGGCTGATACTGATGATAGCAGGAGCCGTCCGGAAGCTGTGTGTTCGCGATATCGAGGATACGTTCACGTGCGCGAGCCGGAATCAGATGGACGAAACCGAGCAGATCCTGACAGCTGTCGCGGAAGCCCATGCCGCGGCCCATGCCACTCTCGAAATAAGAAGCGGAGCGGGACATGTTGAAGGTGACCATGCACTGATACTGATTCCAGATATTGACGACACGATTCAGCTTCTCGTCACTGCTTGTTACCTGATAGTTTCCGAGCAGGCCATCCCAGTAGGATTTCAGTTCTGCAAGTGCCGCGTCCACCTGCGCATCGGTCTGATATTTCGTGAGCAGTGCGAGCGCCGGCTTTTTATTGATGATATTTGTGGCTTCCCACTTCTCCTCGATCGGATTTTCACAGTAGCCGAGAACGAAGATGAAGCTCTCGGAGGCACCCGGCGCGAGCTCGACCTTCAGATGATGGGAGCCGACCGGCTGCCAGCCATGGGCGATGGAATTCCGACTCTGACCGACAAGCACGGCCTCCGGATTATGAAAACCGTTGTAGACGCCGACGAAGGCATCGCGACTCGTATCGAAGCCGACGATCGGCTTGTTTACAGAAAATATGGCGTAGTGATTCCGCCGCTCACGGTATTCGGTCTTGTGATAGATGGTGCTGCCGATGACCTCGACCTCGCCGGTGGAGAAATTCCGCTGGAAGTTTGTCTGGTCATCCTGCGCATTCCAGAGACAGAACTCGACGAAGCTGAAGAGGTCGATGTTTTTGACCGCAACACTCTCATTTCGCAGCGTGATGCGGTTGATCTCACAGGCATCGCCGATCGGCACGAAGGCCTCGAGGGTCGCTTCGAGCTGCTTTTTCGTTGCACTGATCACCGTATATCCGAGACCGTGATGACATTCGTATGCATCGAGTGGCGTCTGTGTCGGCTGCCAGCCCGGGTTCCAGATGCTGTCCCCATCCTTGATATAGTAGTAGCGACCGCCCTGATCGAGAGGACAGTTGTTATAACGATACCGGGTGATGCGGAGGAGCTTCGCATCCTTGTAGAAGGAGTATCCGCCGGCCGTGTTGGAGATCAGGCTGAAGAAATCGTCTGATCCTAAATAGTTGATCCATGGGAGTGGTGTTTTCGGAGTCGTGATCACATATTCCCGCTTCTCGTCATCGAAATAACCGAATTTCATAAAAACCTCCTTCTGAGAAATCTGAAGAATCCCATGCTTTGAAATATGTATGAAAGCGTTTCTATGATTGTTCCCTGAATGGTATAAAACAAACATAAAAACGAACGAATTTACGAATACGTTTTCGCTACTTATAATTATATTTTCAAAGGCAAAATTTGTAAATAGATGTGGCAAAAGCGTGAACGAAATGTATGTTTCGCACAATTTAATGGTGGAATATATGTGAAATACTATCTGTTTACAAGCTTTTGAAAACGATTTAGAATAAAAATACGAAAAGGATTTCGGAATCACAATTCCGAAATATCTGAGAAAGGAAAGAAAGTTTACACCATGGTAACGATTAAAGATATTTCGAAAGCGCTGGGCGTTTCGACGGCGACCGTCAGTAAGGCTCTGAATGGATATACGGATATCAATCCACAGACTGCAGAGCGGATCCGGGAAGTGGCGAAAGAAATGCACTACCTTCCAAATATAGCAGCCAGACAGCTGAAAACCAACCGTTCTCATAATGTCGGCGTTCTTTTCGTAGATGAAACGAACAGTGGACTCACGCATGAATATTTCGCCGCGATCCTGAACAGTGCGAAGGAAACCTTCGAGAAACTCGGGTATGATGTGACCTTTATTTCGGACACCATCGCCGGTACGAAGGCCAGCTTTCTGGAGCATGCGCGTTACAGAAACTGTGACGGTGTGCTGATTGCAAGTGTAGATTTTACATCTCCACAGGTCGTGGAGCTCGTAAACAGCGAGATTCCGACCGTGACAATCGATTATCCGTTTAACGATAAAAGTGCAGTTCTGTCCGACAACATCGATGGACAGTATGAGCTTACGAAATATGTTCTCGAGATGGGGCACCGGAGAATCGGCCTGATTCATGGCGAGATGACGATGGTGACGAAGAAGCGACTGAACGGTTTTCGGAGAGCGCTGAAGGAGTATGGTGTCGAGCTGAATCCTTTCTATGAGAAGGCGGGGGCCTTCCATGATACGAAGAAAACGGCAGAGTCGGTTCGTGAGCTGATGTCTCTTCCGGAGCCACCGACCATCTTGATGTGTCCGGATGACTATGCTGCACTTGGTGCGCTGACCGAACTTGAGAAGATGGGACTTCGGATACCGGAGGACATCAGCATCACAGGGTATGATGGCATCCATCTTTCACAGGTGCTTCGTCCGAAGCTGACGACCTACTATCAGGATTCTGTGGATATCGGACATCAGTCCGCACGGAAGCTGGTGGAGGAAATCGAAGATAAGGAAAGCTGTACACCGGAGCAGATCAACGTGAGGGGAAAGCTCCTGATCGGACATAGCGTGAAGGATCTTCGTAAAGAAGCATAAAGCATGAGGTATCGAACGATACTTTGCATAGTGGAAATCTTTTTTGAGGGAGGACTCAATCATGAGAAAGAATGTAAGACGTTGGCTGAGCGTAACAACTGTAGCAACCATGACGGCTGCATCACTGGCCGCTTGTGGTTCATCACAGCCTGCAGCGACGACAGCTGCACCTGCAGAGACGAAGGCAGAGACCGCAGCAGCGACAGAGGCCGCAAGTGAGGCGGCGACAGAGGCTGCTTCCGATGAGGGAAAGGTCCTCAACATCCAGTGCTGGAACGAGGAGTTTAAGTCGAGACTCACGGACCACTATCCAGGCTATGAGGTCGTGGATGGTACGACCGGTAAGATCGGTGATGTTACGGTGAAGTGGACCATCACACCGTCCGATGATAATGCATATCAGAACAACCTCGATACCGTTCTTCCGGAGAACGAGAGTGCGTCTGCCGACAGTAAGGTCGACCTCTTCCTCGTGGAGGCGGATTACGCAAAGAAGTATGTGGATTCGGACGTCGAGGTGACCGTTCCGGTGAAGGATCTCGGACTTACCGATGATGAGCTGAAGAACCAGTATCAGTATACGAAGGACGTTGTCACCGATGGCGATGGCAATCTCCGTGGTGTTTCATGGCAGGGCTGCCCGGGCGTGCTTATCTACAACCGTCAGGCGGCGAAGGATGTTCTCGGCTCCGATGATCCGGCAGATGTTCAGGAAGCCGTAAAGGACTGGGATGCATTTAACGAGACTGCGAAGAAGCTGAAGGATGGCGGTTACACCGTAACCTCTTCGGTCAATGACTCTTACCGTGTATATTCGAATAATGTTACCACTCCGTGGGTAACGGATGGCAAGATTTCCATCGACGACAACATTAAGCACTGGGTAGATGATTCGAAGGCACTGGTAGACGCCGGCGAAACCCATACCTATGAGCTCTGGTCGGATGACTGGAGCAAGGGATTCTATCCGGATGGCAAGGTATTCTGCTACTTCGGACCGGCATGGCTCATCAACTTCTCGATGGCAGCAGATACCGATGGCTCCATCGCAAACCAGGGCGGCTGGGGTGCTGTGGAAGGACCGCAGGGCTTCTACTGGGGCGGCACATGGATCTGTGCAGCGAAGGGAACCGATAACCCGACACTGGTTGCGGATATTATGAGACAGCTCACCACCAACGAACAGATCATGACCGACATCGTAAAGAAGGATAACGACTTCGTAAACAACAAGCCGGCGATGGAAGCAGCTGCAAAGGATGATTCTTTCGCATTCCAGGTACTTGGCGGACAGAATCCGCTCGCGCTCTTCTGTGCAGGTGCAGATAAGATCGATCTTTCCAACATGACCAATTACGATCAGGGCTGCAACGAGGAGTTCCAGAATGCAATGAAGAACTACTTCGATGGCAATGCTTCCTACGAGGATGCATTGAATCTCTTCTACACAGCGGTGGAGGAGAAGTATCCGGAGCTTTCCCACTAATCAACACAGATGCCCGCCCGGTAGAGAGGCCGGGTGGGCATTTTTACCTCCGAAATCCAGAAAGGATGGAGATCATGAAGAAAAAACAGAGTAAGGTTGTACAGTACAACCGCTGGGGGTACTATTTCCTGATCCCATTTATGGTGGTATATCTTCTGTTTCAGTTCGTGCCGCTTGTGACGACGATTTATAACAGTTTCTTCGAGAACTATCGCTCGGGCCTCAAGCAGATCGGACCGAATTTTATCGGTTTCGCTAACTATATAAAGATTCTGTCAAATGCGGATCTCTGGAAGTATGCCGGCAACACCATGATTATGTGGATCATCGGTTTCGTGCCGCAGATCATCACCTCGCTCCTGCTCGGTGCCTGGTTCACGGACCCGTCGCTCCGCCTTCGCGGGCAACGCTTCTTTAAGACGGTCATCTACCTTCCAAATCTGATCATGGCGAGTGCATTTGCGATGCTGTTCTTCACCCTGTTCTCGGATTCCGGACCGGTCAATTCGATTTTGATGCAGCTCGGTATCATCAGCAAACCGTTTACATTCCTGAGCAACACGACGGCAGCGAGATCCCTCGTCGGTGCCATGAACTATATCATGTGGTTCGGTAACACGACCATCCTCCTGATGGCCGGCATGCTGGGCATCGATCAGTCCCTCTTCGAAGCGGCACAGGTCGATGGCGCGACCTCGACCCAGATTTTCTTCCGGATCACGCTTCCGCTGCTTCGCCCGATTCTCGTGTACGTGCTCATCACCTCCCTCATCGGTGGTATCCAGATGTTCGATGTTCCGCAGATCCTGACGAACGGAACCGGTGATCCGGCACGAAATACGATGACCATGATCATGTGGCTCAACAAGCATCTCTACAGTAAGAACTTCGGCATGGGCGGTGCCCTTTCCGTACTCCTCTTCATCATCACGGGTGTGCTGAGTATGATCGTCTATAAGACTTCCGCCAGCAGCGAAGTCAACTAAGGAGGCAGTGATATGACAGAAACGAAGCAAAGCCATGGACTGAATATCCATGCCAGACGATGGATCGCGTATCTCGTCCTGATCATCCTGTCCTTCCTGTGCCTCATCTGGTTCTACATCCTGTTTATCAATGCAACGCGCTCGAATGCAGAGCTGACCCGCGGCTTCACACCGATCCCAAGCAGCTACCTCGTGACGAACTGGAAAAATCTGCTGAAGGGCACCCTTCCGGTGATTCGCGGCATGGGCAACAGCTTCTTCGTCGCCGGCTGCAGTGCGGTGCTCTGCACCTATTTTTCGACGATGACCGCCTATGCAATCCACGCGTATAACTTCCGACTGAAGAAGTTCATGTTCACCTTCATCCTGATGATCATGATGATCCCGACGCAGGTGACGGCCCTCGGTTTCATCCAGTTCATGACGAAGCTGAAGCTGATGGACAGCTTCATCCCGCTGATCGTGCCATCCATTGCAGCACCGGTCACCTTCTTCTACATGAAGCAGTATATGGATTCCGTCCTTCCGATGTCCCTCGTCGAAGCTGCCCGCATCGATGGCGCCGGCGAGTTCCGGATCTTCAACACCATCGTACTTCCGCTGATGAAACCGGCCATCGCTGTGCAGGCGATCTTCACCTTCGTCACCAGCTGGAATAACTACTTCCAGCCGGCACTGATTCTCCATACCGACACGAAGAAGACGCTTCCGATCCTGATCGCACAGCTTCGATCCGCTGACTTCCTGAAGTTCGACATGGGCCAGGTCTATGTCATGATCGCCTTCTCGATCTTCCCGGTCATCATCGTGTACCTCATCCTCTCGAAGTACATCGTCGGTGGTATCACTATGGGTGGCGTCAAGGGATAAAATAAGAATCGGATGCCCATGTTCTTCGAGTCCGTTTTTTCAGGATGGCATGAAACGACAGTTGAAATCGAATACGAAAATAGCGCCGGCCAATGCTCCCTCCGAGGGATCGTCATGGACCGGCGCTTTACACTGTCGCTCGATATGAAATTATGATGTGGTCACGTTTCGTCCGGCATCCGAAATTACTGTGCTGCAGCAGCTGTGTCGGCGTTGCCTGCGTGCGTGTAGTTCTGGCTTGCAGCATATTCACGGAAGCACTGTGCCCATACGACATAGGCAGCGGCGTTCTGATGAATCATCTTATCCGTGCAGAAGTCCGGATTGAGGTTGCCCTTGCCATCGGAAAGTGCATCGGCGATGTTCATGTAGCCCCAGCCGTTCTGCTGTGCGAGCTTCTGCATCTCGGTGTTCAGTTTACGTACGGTCGGATTATCGAAGGCCCAGCTCTTTACACCTTGGAAGCTCTTCGTGTAACCCGGATAGATATAGGTCGTGCTGATGATCGTGAAATCCACATCCGGATTCACGGCCTTGATCGTATCGATGAGCTGTACATAACGGTTTACGATCTTATCAGTGCGGTCGCCGAGGTCATTGAAACCGAAGAACATATAGACATGCTTTGCGTTCATCAGCTTGATTGAGTTCCATACATTCAGGAACTGCCCCTTGTAGATCGGGTGTGCAATCGTCTTATCCTGCTCCTCCGGAATCAGTGCGTTGATCAGGTTATAACGGGAAGCGGTCAGGAACTGAAGCTCACCCATGAGCGGATTTGCCTTGTTGCCCTGTGCGAACAGCTTAAAGCCGTCTGCTACGGAATCACCGAGGATGACAGAATCCTGATAGAAATCGAGGATTCGCTGATCCTCCTGCAGAGGAAGGCCATTCGCAGTGGTCTGTGCTTCGGTCGCGGCTGTCCCTGCGGCCGGTGTCGTCGCCTGTGGTGCACCGCTGTTTAACGTACCGCTCGTGCTCTTCGGAACCGTCGGGCCGGCCATCGGACCTACTTCCGCCAGCGCAGAAAAGCTGGCAGAGGATACCATCGCAGCCGTCAGAAGTGCAGCTGCATATTTCTTGAAACTCTTCTTCATAAATAATCCCTTCCTTCGATGGCGACGATGCTCACCGCCCACGCAGTGAAAATCCCGCTGTTCTTCATCTTTTAAGCGCAGTGAACTGCGCATTTTTCGTGAAAAAATCTGTGCATACCTACCCGCATACGCATCGGGAAGAAGCACAGATACACTATATGCTGAAATGAAGCTGAAAGCAAGCACCCACGGCGATTCGACCATAAGAGTAAGAAAAACGTCAGGTTCAGCTCGGATAGGGCACTTTCAGATGACGCACCTTCCGCCAGAACCCATGAGGATCGGCAAACTCCGTCGTTTGCGGAGGACCTACTGGTTCTTCGGAGCCGATTTTAGATTTTTCCGGCCTCGGAGTACTGTGCTTCGGTTGCCGGTCCTTTGGTGTGCTCTGACGAGAGGAGGCTCCGGCTGAGCGGCTGTGGATTTTAGAAGATGCCGCCGATGCCGAGGTCGGTGTCGATGGTGTTCATGTTGTAGAGGAGCAGCACGTCCGTCACCTCCGGATGCTCGTTGATGAACGAGGATGGTCCGAAGCGGTAGTAGCGGGTGTCAAACACGTAAATTTTCTGGTAGTGATTTACGAGGAACGGCAGTATGGAGTTTGCGTAGCTGTCCTTGATGAGAGCAAGCTGGCGGTCTGAATCGGCGGTCGCGTTCGTGATTTCGACGAGCGGGTGCAGGTTGTTCAGGAACATCGAGTACTTGTCCTTCTGCGCGAGGTAGTCGCGGTTATACAGTGTGTCCGTTACCTCACCGGTATCCGGGTAGCTCACGGTCAGCTCATTCGCCGGATTCTCATAGATCGTAATCGCATCCCCTGGGACCGTGCTGTCGTGGAGCTTCGAGAAAATCGTGCCGTGGAAATCGGTCGTCACGCACTCTGTCTGGAAGTTTTCCTCCGGGATCGGGGAGAACCCGGTGGCAGCGCAGTATGCCTGATAGCCGATGTAGGCCCCGCGGGTCGTCCAGTGGTGGTCCGTGTGGTAGTAAAGGCCGGCCGCATCCGAAATATCGCTGCCGGAATCACCCGCATCTGCCACCGACTGCGCGGCGTCTGCATCACCCGTGTCGGTCAGCGACTGCGCCCTGTCTGCATTGCCCACAGCTTGTGTGAGGTTCTCTGCTTCCTGTGCCGCTGCATCCTGCAGTGCACTCCAGACGTCGACCTTCTGCATCTTCGGCAGCGCCGCGTAGATGTCGTTCATGGTATCGACCTGGCGAAGTACGCCACGGTCCGGCGCACAGTTCGGAAGCTTTTCGGTGTACGTGCTGATGGCAGTCGGTACGAGCATGACGCGAACGTTCTGTTTCGCGTCGGTCGTGATGGCATCCTGTAGCTTCTGGAACTGTGTGATGATCTTTTTCTGCTGCTTCGGCGCCTTATAGGCTTCGATGTAGTAGCCATCCTTCGCGAGGTAGATGTTGTTGATTTCTTCCTTGCCGCTCAGAATTTCAAACTTCGTCTTCAGGGTCATGAACTGATCTCGAAGTGGGAAGTGGTCGGAGAGGTAGCTCTGGATACCACTCATGTAGGAGCCGTCCTTCAGTGCGGTGAAGCTGTAGCTCGGCCATGCGGCGAGGGTGCGGTTCTCGTTTTCGGAGAAGCTCTGCTTCGGAGCTACGAGGCACCATACGCTGAGGCAGAGCACGAGGGCGGTGATGACACCGACGGTGAAAACATTGGCCTTACGCCGCAGGCGGATGACTGGAGAAGTGGAGTGCGTTTCGCTGTGATCCATAGGATCCTCCTTTATGTGTGCATGGATGATCGTCGAGTGCGTTTCGGGCGAAGGACGATCGCGGTGGCCTTCCCGCGTGGAAAGCCATCGAATATCCGATTAGAAACGGAAATACAGGAACGGGTTGTAGGTGTCGTTCACGAGATAGGCGGTCGCGAGCAGGAAGAGCGCGAGGTAGCCGAACGCGGTCAGCACAATGCTGAGGGTAACGATGCGCTTCTGCAGCTTCGCCCGAAGCCACGGATAGATCGGGAAAGCGAGGATGCAGCCGATAAGGAGGATCGCGAAGTTATTTCGGAGATACCAGAGGAGCGTGCGGTTCACGAGTGGGACGCCGGCCATACCGAACATGATCCGGATGTACTGGCTGAGCTCTGTCATATCGTCGAAAACGAAGATGATGAAGCCGAAAACGACGATGAGAATCGCATAAAGGTGCTGAAGGATGCGCGGGAGTTTTTTGAGAGCGCTGCCCCAGACGTCCTTTTCGAATGCGAGGAGAACACCATAGTAGAGACCCCAGAGCACGAAGTTCCAGGCGGCGCCATGCCAGAGGCCGGTCAGGAACCAGACGACGAACATATTCCGGAGCTGTTTCAGCTTGCCGTGGCGGTTGCCGCCGAGCGGGATGTAGACATAATCACGGAACCAGGTGCTGAGCGAGATGTGCCAGCGGCGCCAGAAGTCGGTGACAGAGACAGAACAGAGAGGATAGTTGAAGTTCTCGAGGTAGTGGAAGCCGAGCATGCGGCCCATACCGATCGCCATGTCACTGTAGGCGCTGAA
>CAKQWR010000065.1 GCA_934279105.1 uncultured Oribacterium sp.
GATGCGAGATGTTGTACTGGGCGTCGATCAGGCGGAGCTTCTGCTTGAGAACCCGGGCCACATGGGGGAGCCGGTCGGCCGGAATGCGAACCGCATCGGTCAGGCAGGCTTCGATCTGAACGGCAAGCATTATGCACTTGCCATCAATGACAACGGCGCAAACAATCTGCATTCCGGTCCGGATTACTGGCGCACGCGCATCTGGGAGGCAGACTATGCAGATGCCGGTCTCGGCAGTTACGTGCTTTTCTCTCTGCATTCTCCGGACGGCGATCAGGGATTCCCTGGAAACGCGGAGGTGGCCGTGACCTACACCCTGACCGAGGATGATACACTCGAGATTCACTATCAGGCGACGGCGGATCAGGATACCGTCTTTAACATGACGAACCACGCGTATTTTAATCTGAATGGTTATGACAGTGGTGATGCGATGAATCAGCGTGTCTGGATCAATGCAGACACATATACACCAGCCAGCGAAATTTCGATTCCGTATGGTCGTATCGAGCCAGTGGCCGGCACGCCGATGGATTTTACCACCGAGAAGGTGATCGCACGCGATATCAACGCAGATTTTGACCAGCTGAAGTTTGCTCACGGCTTCGATCACAACTGGGTGCTCAATGACTATGACGGTGATGTACGTCTTGTGGCCTCTGCGTATGCGGAGGAATCCGGTATCAAGATGTCCGTATACACCGATCTCGAGGGCCTTCAGTTCTATACTGCAAACTTCATGAGCGGTGATTTCGAGGGCAAGAATGGTGTGCACTTCGGACCGCGCCATGCATACTGCTTCGAGACACAGCACTATCCGGACTGTCTGCATAAGCCGGCGTGGCCGACCAGCATCGTAAAGGCCGGTGAAGAGTATGATACAACAACAATTTTCAAGTGGGAGCTTCAGTAAGCGGAAACACTTCTTTTCGAAGCACCCACAGAACATCCACGGGCGGCGCGCGACAGCTGCTTTTGAAAAGCAGCTGTCGTATAAGGAAGCGAGGGAAGCGGTAGCCTATGGCGTTCCCCGGTTCCAGAAAGAAGCCGGCATTCGCGTATGGATCAGTGGGAGGCGAATTGAAGAAATTATTTATCGCAGAGAAACCGTCGGTGGCGCAGCAGTTCGCCCAGGCGCTGGGGATGAAAAACGTCCGGCGCGGAGACGGATTCCTGGAAAATGAAGATTATGTGGTGACCTGGTGCGTAGGTCACCTCGTACAGCTCAGCTATCCGGCGGCGTACGATGAGAAGTACCAGAAGTGGAGCTTCGATACGCTTCCGTTTATTCCGAAGGCGGATGAATGGAAATACGAAGTCAGTAAGAATACAGCGAAGCAGTTTGCGGTCGTGTCGAAGCAGCTGAATCGTCCGGATGTTGAGACCATCTATATCTGCACCGATAGTGCCCGCGAGGGAGAATACATTTATCGCCTCGTCGATATGATGGCGGAGGTGCCGAAGGAGAAGGAGCGCCGTCGTGTATGGATTGATTCGCAGACGAACGAAGAAATTCTTCGTGGTATCCGCGAAGCGAAACTCGACAGCGAGTATGATCACCTGTCAGCTGCGGCCTTCAGCCGTGCGAAAGAAGATTACCTTATGGGAATCAACTTCAGCCGTGCGCTGTCGTTGAAGTATCGTTATCGGATCAAGCAGCAGCTCGGTATGAAGCCAGAGGAAAAGATGACCGTGGCCGTCGGTCGCGTGATGACCTGCGTGCTCGGCATGATCGTCAAGCGGGAGCAGGAGATTCGTGCTTTTCAGAAGACGACTTTCTACCGGATCCTCGGGGATTTCGCACTTGCAGAGGGGGCGAAACTGACAGCAGACTGGAAGCCGAATGAGCAGTCGACACGCTACAATCCGACGGAAATATATGACGGGAAAGGATTCCTGAAACCGGAGTGTGCCGCTGAATTTATGAAGAGCTTTATGCCGTTCCCATGTGAGGCAACCGTGACCGGTGTTACGAAGAAGAAGGAAACGAAGAATCCACCACTGCTTTATAACCTCGCAGAGCTGCAGAATGACTGTGCGAAGATGTTTAAGATCAGCCCGGATGAGACCCTCGCCATCGCACAGGAGCTCTATGAGAAGAAACTGACCACCTATCCTCGTACCGATGCACGTGTACTCTCAACGGCTGTATCGAAAGAAATCGAAAAGAATATCCGCGGCATCGCGAACTATGCACCGGTGGCGGCGCAGGCACAGGAAATCCTGGCATCCGGCAGTTTCAAAACCATCGCAAAAACGCGCTATGTGGATGACAAGAAGATCGCCGATCATTATGCGATCATTCCGACCGGGCAGGGGCAGCGCGAATACCAGTCGCTGAAGCCGCTTTCGAAGAAGGTATATGAACTCATCTGTCGTCGTTTCCTTTCCGTTTTCTTCCCACCGGCGATTTATGAACGCATCGCGCTTGCGATCGACTGTCAGGGCGAAACGTTCAGTGTGAGCTCCAGAGCACTGAAAGAGGAAGGCTATCTGAAGGTCGCGGACATGCGCCGAAGCGCAGCACTGGGTGGTACAGACACTGTTGTGAATACAGGAGGTCCAGCCAATGCAGGCGTTTCGGCATCTGACGCTTCGATCATGACTGCTTCGACAGCAGGATCTGACGGCGTCGCGATGACAGGTGCGGATGGAAGCATTGGCCCAGAAGGCAGTGCAGAAGATGCAGCAGAGGATGGCGATAATCGCAGTCTGAGCGAGGCTCTTCTGAAGATGCGGAAGGGACAGAAACTGCAGCTTGAGACGCTCCGCGTGAAGGAGGGAGAGACGGCACCACCGAAACGCTATACTTCCGGATCGATGATTCTCGCGATGGAGAATGCGGGAAATCTCATCGAAGATGAGGAACTGCGAGCGCAGATCAAGGGTGCCGGCATCGGCACCAGTGCGACACGTGCGGGTATTCTCACGAAGCTCGTGGATAACAAATATATCGCGCTGCAGAAAAAGACACAGGTACTGACACCGACGAAGCTCGGTGAGTACATCGCATATTATGTGAAAATTTCAGTGCCGCATCTGCTGAATCCGAAGCTGACCGCCTCCTGGGAAATGGGGCTGTCAGAGGTTGCGGACGGTACGATCACCGAAGCAGAGTATATGGAGAAGCTTGAGGACTTCGTTCGAAGCAGAACCGAAAGGATTCGAGCGCTCTGAGACGACATAAGTGAAGACTAGTTTAGAAAGCCCGGAGCCTTACGGGAAATTATGAGGCAGATCGAGCTCTCTGGAAAGAAGAGAATTATGAAAAAACAAGATGTAACGATTGCAGCGATGTATGATCTTCAGTATACGGAGGCAGGCGCGATTTTCGAAGGTCTCACCTATCCGTGGGAGGCACTTTCGAAGATTCACGATTTCATCGCAGCATACGGTCCGACGCTTCCGAAGGACGAGTATGATGAAGTGAAACCACATGTCTGGGTTCATAAAACGGCGACGGTATTTGACTCTGCGTATCTCGCAGAGTACATTATCATCGGAGCAGAGACCGAAGTACGGCAGTGTGCATTCCTCCGTGGCAACATCATGGTCGGGAAGCACTGCGTGATTGGTAACAGCTGTGAGTTGAAAAATGTAGTGATCTTCGACAATGTACAGGTTCCGCACTATAATTATGTCGGAGATTCAATTCTCGGTTACAAGTCGCATATGGGCGCGGCTTCGCTGACATCAAATGTAAAGTCGGATAAGAAGCTTGTGGTCGTCCACGCGGAAGATGGCGATATCGAGACCGGGCTTAAGAAGTTCGGTGCGATGCTGAGCGATCATGTCGAGGTGGGATGCGGCTCCATTCTGAATCCGGGCACGGTGATCGGACGGAACACAAATGTCTATCCGCTTAGCTCGGTGCGTGGCTGTGTCGACGCAAATTCCATCTATAAGTCAAAGGGCGAGGTCGAAATCGTCCCGAAGCACTGATTTGTTTTTTACCGGCTTCGGCCGGAACATATATTAAAGGAGTTTACCATGGAAAATAATTTTGGAGCAAATGTTCACATCATGAATCACCCACTGCTTACGCATAAGATTTCACTTCTGCGTGATAAGCACACCGGAACGAACGAGTTCCGTCAGCTCGTCGAAGAAATCGCGATGCTGATGGGCTTCGAGGCACTGTCTGATCTTCCGACGAAGACCGTCGAGCTTGATACGCCGATTGAGACAGCAGATGTTGAAATGCTGGCTGGCCGTAAGCTTGCCATCGTTCCGATTCTTCGCGCTGGTCTCGGCATGGTCTCCGGTCTCACTGCACTGGTTCCGAGTGCCAAGATCGGTCATATCGGCATGTACCGTGATGAAACCACACATCAGCCGGTAGAGTATTTCTGTAAGCTGCCAAACCCGATTGAAGAGCGTCAGATCGTCGTTTGCGATCCGATGCTGGCGACCGGTGGCTCTGCAGTCGATGCCATCGACCAGATTAAGAAGCATGGTGGTAAGAAGATCAAGTTTATCTGTATCATCGCTGCACCGGAAGGCGTAAAGCGTCTTGCAGAAGCACATCCGGATGTACAGATCTATGTCGGAAACCTCGATCGCTGCCTGAATGAGAATGCATACATCTGTCCGGGTCTGGGTGATGCCGGTGATCGAATCTTCGGAACTAAGTAAAGCACGAGAAAGCATAGAAGTGTTGCGCGATGTGGATGATGTCCTCACAACGTCAGTTGCATTGCGGTGGAAAAATCATAAAACAGAGCCCGAAGAGACAGTAGGTCCCCTGCAATCGACGACATTTTCCGGATGAAAATGTCGTGTTGCAGGGGAAGCCAAGGAGAGATACGCCAACTGTCTCTAAGGGCTCTGTTTTGGATTTTTCACATCCTCATGCAATTCCGTTATGTGGACATCATCTCGCAATGCGCAGCATATGTAAGTATGGAGCTCTATGAATACGATGGCTGTTCTTGATTAATCGTTGGGGATATTCTAAACTAAGGATGCTTCAATAAAAAAGGTCGAGCCCGGACGTGAGGTCCGTTCTCGATCCCTGCGAGATACCGATCAGAGATCGGTACATGTACGTTCCGGCCTTTGCTTGATGCAAAGGCCTACACTGCCGATGATGGGAGTCGAACCCACACGGTTTCCCGAACGATTTTGAGTCGTTTGCGTCTGCCATTCCGCCACATCGGCTAAGTTTGTGTTACGATTTGTATAAATGGTGAGCTGAACAGCAGCCCACTTGCAGAATTTAGCATATAATTGCGAGGTTTTCAAGTCGATTATGACCTGTCTGGAAGCACGAAAGTGTATTTATGATTATCTGAATAATAAACTGTCGGATGAGAAGCTTCAGGAGTTCATGGAGCATATTTCTGAGTGCGATGAATGCATGGAGGAGCTTCGAATCACACATATGGTCTATAGTGGTGTGCAGAAGCTGGATGCGGTGGATGACTCGAATCTGAACATCGATGGATCATTCCGACGTCAGCTTTTGGATACACGTTTTTATCTGTTCCGTATTCATTCGCTGCAGATTATTCGGATGGTCGCAGACTCGGCTGTTTTCTGGGCAGTACTCGTGACGCTTCTTTTGCAGCTTCGCATATGGTTTCGATAGTTAGAGGAGAATAGAGTTGACTGATAAAATTTTACTGATCGATGGACACAGCATTATGTCCCGAGCATTTTATGGTATTCCGGAGCTTACAAATTCGCAGGGGCTTCATACAAATGCGGTGTATGGCTTTCTGAATATCCTTCTGAAGGTGCTGGACCAGGAACAGGCAGATCATCTGGCGGTGGCTTTCGATGTGCATGAGCCGACGTTCCGCCATAAGATGTTCGAGGCCTATAAGGGGACACGTAAACCGATGCCACCGGAGTTGCATGAACAGATTCCGCTGATGCAGGAGGTGCTTCAGTCGATGCATATTCCGCTCCTCATGAAGGGGGGCTATGAGGCAGATGATCTTCTTGGTACGATTGCGAAGCGCTGTCAGAAGAAAGGTGTCGAAGTAACGATCGTTTCCGGTGACCGTGACCTTCTGCAGCTTGCCGATGAGAAAATCAAAATCTGCCTTCCGAAGACGGCGAAGGGCGTGACGACGGTTTACAATTATTACCCGGATGATGTCATGAAGGAGTGGAATGTAACGCCACTTGAGTTCATCGACCTGAAGGCGCTGATGGGCGATACGTCCGATAATATACCGGGTGTTCCGGGGCTCGGACCGAAGTCTGCAGAGTGGATCATCACGAAGTATCATACCATCGAAGCCGCACACGAGGCGGCACTTGCCGGGGATCCGGAATTCAAGGTGCCACGGAAGCCGAAGGCAGCACAGATGCTGATCGATGAGTGGGAGAGTGCGAAGCTTTCGAAAATCCTTGCGACCATCAACATTGACGCCCCGATCGACTTTGATTATGATGATGCGCGGGTTGAAAATATGTTCAATGCAGACTCCTTCGAGTTTGTAAAACGTCTCGAACTGAAGTCGCTTCTGAAGCGTTTCGATGGGTCCAGTCTCGACCTCGTGACGGAGCAGAAACTGGATCTTTCAAATCTGAAGGAGGTTGACGATCCGTATATGGCACGCATCGCCTTCCGTGATGCGGCGCGTGAGGGGCAGGCCGGCTTCGCCATTCTCGAGGACGAGCTGTACTTCGCACTCGCAGGTGATCGCTACTATCATTTCTATGGATTCGACTGGCAGGAGGAGCTGAAGGCGCTTGCGCAGAAAGCTGGCGTAAAGCTATACACCATGAATCTGAAGCAGGCGCTTTATCACTGTGCCTTCCTGCCGGAAAGCCATGTTGATGACCTTGCACTCGCTGCGTATGTCATCAACCCGCTGAAGGACAGCTACAACTATGAAGATCTCGCCCGCGATTTTATGGGTCTTACGCTGCCATCTGAAAAAGAGCTTCGTGATGAGCAGAAGGCCCGTCCACATTCGCCGAATCCATTTGAAACGGGTGTAGAGCATACGGATGCAGAGCTAACATTCACGCTGAAAGATGAGGTGGAGTGTACCATGGCGGCGTTCAGTGCCATCGTGGCGCTTCATAGTGCGAAGAAAATTTTCGAGAAGCTGGAGGAACTCGAGGAGCGGAAGCTTTATGAAGAGATTGAGATGCCACTCGTATATACGCTGTATGATATGCAGCGAGCGGGTATCCTCGTCGATAAGCAGGCGCTTCTTGATTATGGTGTGGAACTCAAGGCTGGTATCGAAAAGCTGCAGGCGCGAATCTACGAAGAAGCAGGAGAAGAGTTTAATATCAATTCTCCGAAGCAGCTCGGCGAGATTCTGTTTGTGAAGCTCGGCATGAAGGGCGGCAAGAAGACAAAATCCGGTTACTCAACCGCGGCGGATGTGCTGGAGAAGCTCGCGGAGGATCACGAGATCGTGGCGGATATCCTGAATTACCGTACACTCAGCAAGCTCAACTCGACCTATGCGGAGGGCCTTCTGAATTATATTCAGCCAGATGGTCGTATCCATGGAGAGTTCAATCAGATGGTGACCGCGACCGGCCGTATCTCCTCGACGAATCCGAACCTGCAGAATATACCGATTCGTACCGAGCTGGGACGTCGTTTCCGTACCGTTTTTGTACCGAAACCGGGATGCGTTTTCATCGATGCCGACTATTCGCAGGTCGAACTGCGCATTCTTGCATCTCTGTCAGGCGATGCGAAGCTGATTGCAGCGTATAAGGATGCCAGTGATATCCATGCCGTGACGGCATCACAGGTGTTTCATGTGCCGCTCGAGGAGGTGACACCGGAACTCCGTCGAAATGCAAAGGCGGTCAACTTCGGTATCGTCTACGGTATTTCGGCTTTCGGTCTCAGTGAAGGCCTCAGCATCAGCCGGAGCGAGGCAAAGGAATACATCGAACGTTATTTTGCAGCGTATCCGGATGTAAAGAAGTACCTTGATGGCGAGGTGGCATTTGCGCACGAACATGGTTATGTGAAGACGATTTTCGGGCGTCGTCGCCCGGTGCCGGATATCAATGCATCGAATTTCATGCGTCGCAGTTTCAGTGAACGTGTCGCGATGAACTCTCCGATTCAGGGCAGTGCAGCCGACATTATGAAGAAAGCGATGAATGATGTTAACTGGGCTCTCCGTGAGGGCGGTTATAGCGCACGCATCGTCCTGCAGGTCCATGATGAGCTTCTGATTGAAGCGCCGGAATCCGAGCAGGAGGCTGTAAAATCCCTTCTCATCGATAAGATGCAGCATGCGGTTGATCTCGCCGTCGAACTTGTCGCAGACGCGAATGTAGGGATGAACTGGGACTCTGCACACTAAATCTAATCGTTCCTCTTATGTGCCCGGAGGGCCGGCAACGGAGGCACTTGGCTGAACGACCATTACGAAGGACGAATTATGAAAGAACTAAAATCAACGGATATCATGCACATCGGATTCTTGAAGATGGAGCCCTTCGCCGGCTCCTCGGAGGGGATGCGTTTTCGTATGAGTAAGGTGACTTACACCGAGCCGGATACGGAGCTGCTTGCGAAGATCGAAGCGGGAGAGGCGGAGTATCCGGTCAATAAAAAGACCGGTGAGACCATCATGAACCCGACGAAGGATCGTTTCACCCTCGGTGTCTGGGTATGGCCGGAGCCGTATAGCTTCGACTTCACACCGGATGAGTATAAGACCTTCCGAGAGTTTGAATTCTCGGAGGATGGCGTAATGGAGGGGCTCGCCTGGCTGAACGAAGAAAAGAAAGCAAAGGACTGGCCGGAGGCGGCACTTCGCTGGACCGACTGGAAGGCGATGTCTGAAAAAGAGTAAGAAAGGAAATCTATGATTATCGGTGTGATCGGGGGCGTAGGTGCTGGAAAATCAAGTGTGCTGGATGTACTCACGCAGGAATATCAGTTTACAGCGTACCGGACGGACGACATCGCGAAGTCGTTTTACGTGCATGGCCATCCGGTGTTTGAGGCGCTGAAGGCGCTGCTCGGTGCGGATATCGAGCGGGCCGACGGCAGCGTCGATCTGCCGGTCTTCGCATCGAGGATCTACGGTGCCGGAAAACAGAAGCTGCGGTCACAGGTCGACAGCATCGTCCATCCGGCGGTATGGAAATATGTCGACGAGGAGGTACGCGCGGCGCGGAAGTGTGGTGCAGATATCGTCGTTGAAACCGCGCTTCCGACCGCCCATTTCGTGGAGATCTGCGACGAAGTATGGTTTGTTTATACCGAAGAAGCCGTACGTATCGCTCGGCTCATGGAAACCCGTGGGTACTCCGAGGAAAAGGCACGTGCGATGATTCATGCACAGATTGCGGATGATGACTACGCTGTCATGGCCGATTTCGTCATCGATAACTCCGGCAGCAGGGAAGAGACAGAGACGATGATCCGAAAACATTTGCATAAAGGGTAGTAAGAAAACGTAGATGCGAATCCGGCGCATAGCGGGCGCAAGGCTTGCGAATGCAAAGAACAGGTTCCGGCGAAATGTCCGTGGCAGATAGACAGGTGCTGTCATAGCGGCCACGGACATGTCACCGGGTTCTGTCATTTGCATTGAGTGGGCAGCGCCCACTATGTCCGGATTCGTTTTGAAACCAAAAGGAAGGATAGAAGCAGTTTTATGAGATTTACGAGTATCGCAAGTGGTTCCAGTGGGAACAGCAGCTACATCGGCACCGACCACACACATGTCCTCGTTGATGTGGGTGTCACGATGAAGACCATCAATCAGGGACTTCATACGCTGGACCTCGATCTCTCGGATGTACAGGCGATTTTCCTGACGCATGAACACATCGATCATATCCGTGCTGTCGGCACCATTTCTCGTAAATACAACATCCCAATCTATGGTACGCTTGGTACGCTTCGTGAGGTGAAACTGAACCGGACGCTGGGCGATTTCGCGACCGATCTGCTGCAGCCGATCCTTCCGGATGCTGTGACCACCGTCGGCGACCTTAGCGTAATCCCGTTTTCCATCGATCATGACGCAGCGGATCCGGTCGGCTACCGTATCGAGGCCGGTGAAAAGCGAGTGGCGGTTGCAACCGATATGGGACACTTCGATGATTACATCGTATCGCATCTTGAAAATCTCGATGCGATGGTGGTCGAGGCGAA
>CAKQWR010000066.1 GCA_934279105.1 uncultured Oribacterium sp.
AGCCTCGGGCAGTCCCTGCTTCAGATCTGGCCACACCTCGTCGCCATGATCATGGAAGTCGTCATCGGCTTCGCCCTTGCTTACATCAGCTTCATGCGGAAAGAAATCCGCGCGTAAATTTTATATTGCAACTTCATGAATTTCAACGTCGCTCCTGTGAAAGCAATTCACACGTGAATGTGATGCCGCTAATTTCTGAATAACGTTTGTGGATTGTTTCTGCAAAGGAAATCCGAGGGTGATGAATTAGAAACATAATGAAAAAATACCGTCTCGCTGAAGCCGAACTTCTCGGCATTGCGAGGCGGTATTTTGTTTGGCCATTTGTGCAAATAAAAACATTTCGCGCGGGACAGATTCAGGAGACAGTTTAACAGTGTCAAATATTCAGGGTACAGTTTAACAGTATCAAATTTGCCAGCTCTGAAATGTGTTATGTTGATGTGATCGAGGGTCTCAAATTAATCTGTGATTTGCCTAAGACGCACCGATTGAAATGTAATGTGGGAGACGCACCAATTGATTTGTGATTTGTTTGAGACACCCAAATGAATCTGCTAATGTGAGGTGAGATTCATAAATCAATATGTATACAGGCAGCCTCACAAATTAATATGCATATCAGCAGCCTCACAAAACCACTATGTAAATTTAAGCGGTTTTTGAAAAAAAGATATATCATTTTGACCCTAATTTTGGCTGAGAGATAAAAAAATATACACGCTGGAACATTTTTAAAAATAGTGTCTATGAAAACGCTCGTATCAAGTGCCCACAGAACAAATTTATATATTCTTTTTTGAAAAAGCACAGTTAGTGTAGATTTTAAGCAAAGATTACTTCGGTATAGCCTAAAAACAGTAGACACTATTTTGAAACAAGACCGGCAATGTATAGTTTACGAATATATAAAGGGCGGGCTTACTAGAATGCTATACACGCAAAGCATGTTCTCGAAAAAGTGTATATTTTATGACCTGAATCCTACGCATCCGGCATCCATGCAACCGTCAGGCCCTGTCAAGAGCTGCAAGGATACCGTTATCACCCCCGGCCCAATGAAATCGTCTGTTACCCCTCTGAGTGGAAATCTTGCCAATGTTTCTAAATTTAAAGCGATCACAGAAGCCCGAGGGGCTATCATGCAAGACGAAACGAAAACATGAGGTTCTTTTCAATGATACATTTCTCAGCATATTCACGTTCTTCTTTCTGGTAAAATTCATATGTTCACAGATTGTCCATTATCGATTACTATCTTGAATTTCCCTTTTTACTAAACATAACCATCGGTAATGCATCCGATAACAAACGCTTCACAAAGTATAGTCTGTTTGTAGACTATACACAAATATAGAATCATATGCTAGAATAATATTGTTCATTATGACGGCAGCACGGTAAAGCTGCATGCCTCGCGTTATTCCGTGCATATGAACACGATTACACCCCGAGATAGAAAGGATAAGCTCGAGATGCATGGTTCCAATCACGCAGAAGCTTCCGAAATAATTTCTTCAATTTCCAAATATCATTCTGAATATCATCTATCACAACCATCTTCATTTCATTCTACGTCTACGTCTACTTCAGAGCAAACTTCGCCAGTTTCTGCGCGGATGACTGTTTCAGAACAGGCTTCTACAGCTGCTGCGTCGACGTTTACTCTGGAACAGGTTTCTACAGCTGCTGCGTCGATGTCTACTCTGGAACAAGCTTCTACAGCTTCTGTATCGATATCATCTGCAGATTCATCGTCGCCAGTGCTCGCGTCGACGTCTCTCACAGATCAGTTTTTATCTGATCCTGCGTCGATGTCGTTAGCCCAGGGCTATCCGCTTATCCTTTCGTCTATCTTGGCTGGTCGTGATGTGCTTGCGATGCCACCGATCGGGGAGTTGCGTTCGCAGTGTTATCAACAGCTTGCGGTACAGCTTCCAGGCATCACACTGATTATTTCCCCTTTCACCGAGCGGATGGAGAAAGAAAAAGCGTCTCTTAAGAAGCAGGGAATCTCGGCAGAAATGCTTCATGCCGCGCTTTCGGACTATGCGATTTCAGCGCGACTGGAACGCATCCGCCGAAAACATTTCCAGATGCTTCATGTGTCTCCGGGACTACTGGAACGTCCGGAAATCCGCTCTTTCCTACTGTCAACGACGAAGATTTCCCTGATTGTGGTCGATGAAGCCCATAGCTTCTCGATGTACGCGCCGCATTATCGCCCAGCCTATCGTTCGATCCCGAAGCTGCTGAAAGATCTGGAACAGGCATCAAACCTGCCATCTCGTCCGCCGGTGCTTGCATTGACCCTGCCGACCACGCAGCAGGTGGAAGAGGACATCTGTCGTTGTCTTCAGCTCCGGAATCCGCTGCTCGTGCGCAACGAGCTGGGCCGCCCGAATCTGTTTTTTTCGGTGCATCGCCCGCAGCGGAAGAAGCCGTTCCTTCTCGATTATCTGCGCCGGCATCCAAACGAGGCTGGCATTATTTACTGCGCTGAGGATGAGATGACCGAACGCATCGCGCAGCTCCTTCATAGAAACGGCATCCCTGCACTCGCTTATCATCAGGGCCTGTCCACGGAAAAGCGGGCGGCGAATACGCGCCGTTTCTGCGCTGGCGGAAGCTCACTATCTGACGCCATAAGCATTGACCACGTCCAGCCTTCCGCCCCGCCGTTCCCCGACGGTACGCGTCATCCATACGTGCCGGATGCCGCCGATCGGAAATCGAATTTTCGGAAAGCCGCGCTGCATCACCCTCACGTGTCAGACGCTGCCGATTATGTATCGCCGACCCTTCTGTCGGAGCGTGCCAATGCTGTCGCCCATATCTTTATCGTGACGCCGGATCCGTATCTCGAGCTGGACAGGTCGGATGTGCGCTTCGTCATCCATTATTCGCTGCCCGAGAGCCTCGACCGTTACTATCAGGAGGTCGGCCGCGCGGGCCGTGATGGCCTACCGGCGGAGTGCATTCTTCTCGCCAACGACGGGGATTACTATCATCAGAAAGAACTACTCGCCCAGGCGGAGTTTCATTATCGTGGCATGCCGGAGGCGATCGAACAGGTGCATGCACAGCTCGACGCGGTTCGCCGCTATGCGCTGACGCACCAGTGTCTCCGGAAATTTCTGCTGCATTATTTTCGAAAGCCGGATGCCTCGTCCGATGCCAATGCCTACAGGTCCGCCGGCACGTTCGTTTCGGCGGAGTCGGCGTCGAGCACATCTACAGATCCGACGATTTCGGCGGAGTCAGCGTCGAGTACATCTATAAATCTGACTATTTCGGAGAAATCAGCGTCGACTTCAGTGCTTGTCGACGCAAGCACTTCGAAGGAATACGTTGCCCCAACAACGCCTGTTGCATCGCAGGACGAGGAGAAGAAGTGGGAGTGTCATTATGAGCTCGTCACATTGCCGTTTCGGAATCGTGTGCTGACGACCGACGAACTGCCGGCAGACGACACCCTCCAATCGATTCAGATATCCGGACATTATCCGGAAAATCGTATGCAGAAGGTGTCCATGCAGCTGGAAAAAGCGGCGAAAAGGCACATCTTCATCCGCTATGAAGACCGTAAGAAAATGATGAATGAGGCCTGTAAATATGAACCACTCCGCGCGGATCCATGGGATCTGGTGGAGCCGGGACTTCGTGTACAGAATTTTCGACCGATTTCGATTCCACGCGATGCCTGTTGCGTAAACTGTAATCCGGAACTATACGCGGAAGAAAATCGTTACGGAATCAGCGTTTCGCTCGGTCTCAAGGAACATCTTCGAGAAAATGCACACCGCTTCGAAACAGACACAGATGTGATACGAAAGAAACGCATGTGGGATGCCGCAGAGAAAACATACTACTTCGATGTAGATACACGCTTGGGGCGACGTGGAAGAATCATGGCGGCGCGAAAAATAGAATATAAGAAAGTGCTTCGAATCTCTCCGGATGCGCTGGTAGAGGACGAAGTGCGTATTCATGGAACATATAGTCACAACACAGCAGTGGATGACATGCATTTTCCTGTGGAAAACGTCGTGTCTGGACAGGCAAATACGTTAACAACGAAATCCATGGCGCGCTTGGAAGATGCGCGTAATGAGATTTCTGCGGAGATGCGGACGCGGCTGCTTGGTGAAATGAAGGAGCTTCGGCAGCAGCTTGCGAATGAACGTGGCGTACCGGTGTGTCTGATCTTTACGGATAAAACACTGGTGGAAATCTGCCGCTCGCTTCCACTGACACGCAAAGAATTTGCATATATCCGAGGCGTCGGTCAGAAAAAGCTGGATCTCTACTATGCACCTTTCGAGGTACTCATCCGGGCGGCCCTCGATCCCGTACGCGTTGCGGATTTCTATGAAAACGTGTCCGCGGAGATACGCGCAGAACTGTCGCCAGAGCAAAGCACGAAACGCACGGCCGAGATACGAGCAGCACTATCGCGAGAGATGGGAGTAGCGATGCTGCCAGAGATAGCGACGAAATATATAGCGAAGACAGAAGCGACAGTATTACCAGAGGCAGAAGCGGCACGATTACCAAAGCCAGAGACGGCAGTATTGCCAGAGGCAGAAGCGAAATGCGCAACGGAGATAAGAGTTGCATTATCATCAGAGGAAAAAACATCACGCGCAACCGATGGAAGAGCAGTACGACCATTAGAATCACAAAACTTCCAACCATATCGATTTGTTCCGGATGAGATGATTCTCCCAGTGCTCGAAGAAAAATATCTCCAGCGTCGGACGAACAAACGAAGCATGAAAAAACAGGATTTCTTCCTTACCAGTGAAGAGGCTGTTTCGTTCAGTTGCGAAGGTGGATTGCGGAGTTCGGAAATCGCGCAGCGTCTGAATGACTATGTAGAAAAGAGGGAAAGTAAAACATCAGGAACAGCGGAAACACTTCCGTTGGTGGAGCATGAAAAAGGAAAGTGTCGGAACCTTCAAACCGGCAGCAGAAAGAAACTTTATGGCGCAACGATCGACCGGAAACTTGCCGCGCTCGGTTATCTGGAGTGCCGCGACTGGATCGTCACCGGCTGGTCGCGACAGGTCTACCTGCCCACCATGAAAGGTGAGGCCGCCGGCATTGGCCGAAGGACGTACAGGAGCCGGAACGGACTGACGTATCCGACGGCTGTCTACAGCGCCGGCGCCGCTTGTCTGATCGCCCACGTTTTCGTGCCGGATGAATGGACCGTATAAATCTAAGTGGATACAAGTCTGCATTTTGCGCTGTTTATCTCCATCGAATCGACCATTACGCTTCGCAATATGCACGTCCAAGCAGAAGAGAGGAAAAGAACATATGGACCTATCAGATAAAATGCAGTTTGAAATCGATCGACTCAGCGGTCTCCGCGAGCAGTATGAGCGCTGGCTCGAAAACGCACCGGAAGGCAGCATTCATTTTCTTGGCAAAGAACAAGGGGCGGCATGGCTGTATCGGGCTCCTGGTGATGAAAAATCAAAATATTTATCTAAGAAAGAAAAAGAACTTGCAGAAAAACTGGCTTTGAAGAGGTTCTATCGTGCACGTTTAAGAGACATTGACCAACAGGTTGCGGCATATACGAGATGTGTAAGAGCATTGAAAAAGGCGAGCCGTGCGGAGCGGCTCTTAGAACGTTCAGAACCTATGCGGACCTTGACAGGACAGCACATCTATCATTTACCGAAAGACCTTGCGGATTGGGTTGAGGCAGACTATGAGAAGAATCCGAAGAATCCGGAAACACTGAAAGTGCCGACAGTGAGTGGTGAATTTGTGCGTTCGAAATCGGAACGTTCTATCTATAATTTGCTACGCAATGCGAATCTACCCTTCCGATATGAATGCAAGTTGGAACTGGAACATGCACGAAAATCGAATTATCCGGATTTCACGATTCTGAATCCAATCAATGGTAAAATCTATTATTTCGAACATTTCGGCATGATGGATGACCCGGATTATCAGCAGGGCTTCTTGAAGAAAATGCACTCATATCTAAAGAACGGAATTTACCCTGGAGTGAATTTAATCATGTCATTTGAAACAAAGGAAAACCCAATAGATGAAGTGTATGTAAAGTCCATATTGGAGTACTACTTCGGAAATGCGATGAAAAGAGGCTAAGAATAGAAGAATAGAAAAGAAGAATAGAAAAGTTCACATAAGCGTAATCAGAACTGTGATGCTGAAACAAGTGGTTTCAGTGTCATGGTTCTTTATTTATATGCGCGATTTACTTGGTGAATATAAAAGGTCAAATTTGGTATGTCTATCCTTAGGGGCATTTGAGAGATTGGAAAAGAAGTCATTTGCAACATCTCTTGACTTATCTTCCAGTTTTAAATCTTCATCACTGGAAAACCTACAAACCGAGATTTTTTCAAACACTCAAGTTTTTACACACTCAGAATATATAAAATCTTAAAATAGCGCTCCAATTATATAAATCGCGGAGAGAAATAGTATGCGTATATAATCCTACTATATATTTGGAACTGTTTTTTAAAAATGTATATATCAAAAAGTTCGATTCAAAAAAGTTTCCCTTGGTTTTATATATACTTTTTCTAAATCTATTAATTTGTATATATACCAGCAAATAAATATAGCGTATGAGCTTCGAAATTTTATATATAATTTTAAAACAAGATAATTATTATATAGTGCGCTTCAAAACGTATATGTGATTTCTTTAGAAATCATATAATATATGCTGTTTCTAAAAAAACTATATATCGCACCCAACAAACCAAACCATGCCAGGCATTTCCCTATATTACATATACGCATCATTCCTGGCTTTCCGATTCACATCGCCTTTACATTTCACACATAAAACCAATTCATCATAATTTGCTTCGTTTAAGCAGGAAGCATTATCTTTTCGTGCCACGCGCGAATCATTCATGCTATCAATTATGTTTCGCACCTTCTCCATCTATCTTTTCGTGCCACGCGCGAATCATTCTTTCGTGCGAAGCACGATCCTCCTCACCCGTTCTATCCTCCGATGCCTTCCCGTCGCCACCTTTCCTATTTCTAATCCACGAACATCATCGATTTTCCTTTACATCCGCGGAAAACGCGGTATTCTTAATACCATTCACGCGTTGGAATACCTTGATGAATCGCTGCGCTTGCTGGCTTGCAGTTTTTCTTCATGTCATTCACGCGCTGGAACCATGCTATGTCCGGTCTGCAGGATCCTTCCTCCGAAGCCAATGCACTTGGTCTTTGCGCAGATGCCCGCCTGCACAATACAGCCGTGATCAGCTACGTTCGCACATCACTACAAATTTAGATGCCGCATAGCCTTCGTTGTCACGATATCTTCGATCTGTTGTCCTCGGCATCAAACACGATACATAACGCATCACACCTACGAGGTATCTTACTATGCATATTACATTCTTAACCTACCTGATCTGTTGTCCACTTGTTTTTCTCGCTGGGCTCGTCGACGCCATCGGCGGAGGAGGAGGACTCATTTCCCTCCCAGCGTACCTCCTCGCCGGCCTTCCGGCGCATTACGCCATCGGCACGAACAAGCTCTCCAGCTGCTGCGGCACCACAGTCGCAACCATTCGCTTCATCCGCGAAGGTCTCGTCAACTGGCCGCTTGCGATTCCCTCTATCTTCGCCGCCATCATCGGCTCCTCCATCGGTGCGCGTTTCAGCCTGCTCGTGCCGGAGCAGGTTCTCGTAACGATTCTGATGATCGTCCTGCCTGTGACCGCCTTTATCGTCCTGAATCGCCACATCTTTCACGATAACGCGGAAGAGGCGTCGGCCAATGCACCTCGTACTTACGTAACGGCCATCCTCGCCGCACTCATCATCGGATTTTACGATGGCTTCTATGGCCCAGGCACCGGCACCTTCCTGATCATCGCCTTCACCGTCTTCGCGAAGCTCGGCATCAAGACCGCAAACGGCCAGACCAAGGTCATCAATCTGACGACGAACATCACCTCGCTCGTCATCTTTATCCTTCACGGCCAAACCGTATTCCTGCTTGGCATCCCGTGCGCCATCTGTAACATGATCGGCAACTACATCGGCGCCGGTCTCATGATGAAGAACGGCATGAAAATCGTCCGCCCATCGATCCTCATCGTGCTCGTGCTCCTCACGGTTAAAATCGTCACCGAGTATATTCTGTAACCGCTCAGCCGCCGAGTATCCTACTCGTATTACGCACATTACAATTCAGAACGAATACATTTTGTGATTTAGAAGAGCCTTGCGTCATTACGTAGGGCTCTTTTTTCGCTTTTCCATCCATAGCATGGCTCTTTTTTTCACCCTTCCATCCTTGCGCCCCTTTTCGCAAACGAGTAAAATACAGTATTTATAGTCATCGTTTTCAATCTGTTTTATAACTATCGGAGAGGAGGAAGTGTATGCAACAACCGATCGTCATCATGAATTTCTCCCACATTTACGAAGATGAGAAATTTTATCGTCCGGAGCAGAAGAGCAGTACGCCGGCCGCTTCCTCGCCCCAGCCATCGGCGACCCCGGGGCGTCCTTCATATAGTTCGAATTCATTACCTTCGTTTGAGACCTCGACACGCGCGTCCGCCGCTCCGCACATCCTTGATTTCACCTCGCTGACCGGCACCAACGGCTTCTGCGACGATACCGCCGTCGCCGAGATTCGTCGCCGTATCGCCGAGTTTCCGGCCAGCGGCATTCACTTCCTCGATAATGGCAACTACCATTACCTCACACGTTTCTGGTGCGAGAAAATCACCGAAGATTTCGTCCTCGTCGTCTATGACCATCACGTTGACCTCCGGAAACCCGTCTTCCCGGGCCTCATGAGCTGTGGCTCCTGGCTTCGCGATGTCCTTCTGCGGAACACCCATTGTCGCGGCATCCTCATCATTGGCCCAAACCGCGCCCAGGCTGGCATCATCAACGCAGAGCTCATGACGCTCTCCTCCGAAATTGTTCTCCCGGAGGAACGTATGCCTGCCGCGCCGGTAGCCGACCGTCATGCGCGCGTGAAGGAATATGTCCGGACCTGCGAGGATCTTCAGGATCCGCTCCTCAATGTCAGCCTCTACAGCTTCACCGAAGACGACATCCTGAGTGGCCGCGCCGACAGCCACATACCACCGCTCCTCGAACGCATCGGTCTTCCGATCTACATTTCCATCGACAAGGACGTTCTCTCTCGCAAAGTACTTCACACCAACTGGGATCAGGGCATCATGACCGAGGCAGAACTCATGCAGCACATCCGTTTCTTCATGATGAGTCCGGAAATCCGCGTCCTCGGCATGGATGTATGCGGCGAACCCGCCTACAACGCCTACCGCCGCATCCTTGATGATGCCCGGAATATCCGCCGAAGCGACGGCGTAAACCAGCGCCTCCTCGAGCTTTACATGGACCACCCGGACCTTAGGTGATTCCTGATTATGTTCGAGTCCTAATGTTCGGCTCCTAATTATGTTCGAGTCCTAATGTTCGGCTCGTTATGTTCGGGTCCTAATGTTCGATTCTTTATGCTCGACTCCTAAATATGTTCGACTTAAACTTGGTTTTCGATATACATAGACTTTTATTTTGATTAGGCGCTTCCGTGTATATTTCTGCGCGGCGCTTCCAAATCTTCATCCACCGCACGTCCTTTCGAGCCATTTTTCGTGGCATTTTAAACTTCTATAACACCGCGGCCGCCCATTCTGAGTCTTCCGAGCCTTGTGGATGTTCCGTGGACTCCGGAAGGGAGAGCAGGTGCCCTGCTTTACCCTTGTTTGTGCTTACCCCGCGGGCCTAGTGCCGCTTAGGGTTCCTGGCTTAGATTTTACCGGTCTCGTAGTACTGTGCTTCCGGCTGTTGTCCGCCGAG
>CAKQWR010000067.1 GCA_934279105.1 uncultured Oribacterium sp.
TAGCAATGGAGGAGGGTCTCCGTTTCGCTATCCGTGAGGGTGGTAGAACCGTTGGTTCTGGTAGAGTAGTAAGCATCGAGGACTAATTCTGTCAGGCTATATCCTAAGAATTTTGACAGCGTGGAGAGTGATCTCCACGCTGTTTTTTTGAATTCAAGCTGTAAATGGCATGTTGATTCGAAGCTTAGTAGCTGTGTGAAACCATGTGATGTATGGATTGTGGACAGATTGGCCAGATAAAGATATAATTTAGAACAAAACAAAACTGAAGACATCTGGAGCTTCATAAGGAGGACATTTATGACACAGGAATTTACATATAGACCGAAGATGGTATGTTCTACAGAAATTACATTTGAACTGGATGACGAAAATAAGATCCATAACCTTCGTTTTCGCGGTGGATGCAACGGAAACCTGAAGGCAATCGGTCGTCTGGTCGAAGGACAGGATGCGGCACAGGTAGCAGACATCCTTCGTGGAAACACCTGCGGACCGCGCCCTACGTCTTGTGCGGATCAGTTCTCGAAGGCGATTGATCAGGCGCTGCAAGAGAAAAACGCATGAAACCGAAGTTAGAAAAAGAAATCATGGAAGATGAGCAGACTTCGTTTCGTCAGAAACTGATCGGTGTTTCTGCGATTCTGGTTCTCTTACTCCTCATCGTACTGATTTTTTATGTAACTTTTAATCACCTATTCCCTGGATTATGACCGCTTCTGAAAGCGGGAGACGAGCAGGGAATCGCGCGATATCTGGAACTGGAGGGAGAGTGGAAGGGACTCATTCTTGCAACTGTGCTTTCTGCACTCCAGGTGATCAGTATCGTTCTGCCTGGTCTTCCGATTCATCTTGCGGTTGGTATGATTTACGGGTGGGTAAAGGCCTCTGTGGTCTGCTACATTGGCTTCGTACTGGGGAACGCACTGGTCTTCTATGCGGCGCGACGGCTCGGTCGTCGACTGGGGAATTATATTCCCGGACTGAATCGAGAGAACTGGCTGACTCAGAAGATCAATTCGACGCATCCGGCGTTTGTAGTGGCACTGGCATGTATGGTGCCGGCCGTTCCGAATGGTGCGATCCCATATATTGCGGCACGTGCCGATATCACGACGCGTGGTTATGTGATGGCGGTCGCTGCAACCGCGTGGCTGCAGTGTGTAACGAACTGCCTCTGTGGATATTTCATTATTCTCGGACAGTATGCAGCAGCCATCATCGTATTTGTCATACAGCTCGGCATCATCGGTCTGATCAGCTGGAAAAGAGAAGCCCTGCTTGGTAAATTGAAATAAATGTATCTTACATCCTATGGTCATGATACTGTATTTTCGTAAGAACATTGCTACTATCATCTTCCATCGACGTATAGTATGATGGTTCTTGTGTAAGTATGCGGCGAGGAAATTATATCCTGAAAGGATGATAGAAACAGCCGGATGCTGAACAGCAAGAGTCTTATGAAATCATGGTATCGGAGTTTTTATGAGAAATAGCAGGGTATGTTTATGTGCGGCTGCGCTATCGCTTGTGATGGCAGGTGCCGTATTTGCCGGCATCAGTCCGGATGGAAGAGGCGGCGTTGCGTATACCGGTTCTCCATCGGTACAGACATCGATGCAATCTTCGGCGATCAGTCCCGATGGTAGGGGCGGTGTGAAGTATACGGGGCAGCCGAGTGGGATGAGCCCGGACGGCAAGGGCGGCGCCGTATATCAGACGCAGACGATGCTGCCGAATCAGGCGCAGCTCACAGGGGTGAGCCCGGATGGACAGGGCGGCACCATCTATTATACGACGGTTGGATCTACAGCCGGCGGTGCGTCGAACCCATATCTCGGTGGCGCAGCAAATAATACGGGCTACACGACGAATTATACCGGAACCACCGGGGGTTATTACGTAAATGGCGTTTTGTATCATACGGTAAATGTCGGTCCGATGGCAGGAAATCAGGCGAGCGCGGGACTTGCACAGGTGACGAATCCTGCGCAGATCAACCCGGCAGGAACGAACTACAGCTCCAGCTCGACGGTGATCAACACTCGTCGCGTGGTTGCCAATACCTATTTACATACCGGCTGGCAGTTTGAAAATAACGGGATGTGGTATCTTTATCAGGATGGCACTTATCCGGTCAGCTCCTGGCGGACGATCGACGGCATGAATTATCACTTCAATTCGGGCGGTTATCTCGAGGTGAATACCTGGATTTATGAGGCGAATGGTGCATGGTATTATGTGGGCGCGGATGCGAAAATCGTACGAGGCCTGCAGAAGATCAACGGCAGATTATACTATTTTGAACCGGGAAGTGGTCAGTTGAAGGGACCAGGTTTACTGCTTGCAGATGGAAAATACTATTTTGCAGGACAGGATGGTGCGCTGATTCAGAATGCGTGGGTCGGAAGCTTCTTCTTCGGAGCGGATGGTGCCAGAGTAAACTGAGTGAGGAACGAGGCATAAGTGAATGGATAAACGATTAAACGACCTTGACGATGTAGACAAGGCACTACAGGAAAATTCAATCGAAGGTGTGATCGAGCGAAAACGTGCGCGCCGACAGGCAAATATGCGGAAACGTCAGCGCCAGCAGGAGCTCCGCCAGATGGCCGGCCTGCTGGTCATTCCGGCGCTGGTAGTCGTGCTGATCATCATCATTCTGGTTTTGGACCATACGCCGAAAGGAACGGATCCAAACGATGGGCAGCTTTCGCTGGCGAGTGCTTCCGAGCTGGCAGGCGATGATACGACGGGAGAGACAAACGCCCCAGGTGCTGCGGCAGGCAATGCCGGTGTAGATGAAGATGCATCGATGGTTCGTCAGTATAATGATGAATATATGACGAAGCTTTTCCAGGATTATTTTAACGCACGTCTGGAAGGGGATACCGATACACTATATCGTCTGACGGGCGTCACCAACCAGACGGCAGAGCAGACAGCGAACCTTCAGAAGAAGCTGAAAACGCAGGCTGGCTATATCGAGGCATATCAGGATATCCAGCAGTATGCGGTGGACGGACTCGAGAAGAACACGAAGCTTGTTTTCGTTACCTATAATGTGAAGTTCCGCCGGACCGATACCCTGGCGCCAGGCATTATGTACTGTTATGTGAAGGTAAACGATCAGAACAGCTTCGAGATCGTCGAAAATATGTCCCCGGAGCAGACGAAGTTCGTGAACAGCTATATTACGAACCACAGTGAGGTTCAGGAGCTGATCAATGCAACCAATTCGCGCCTGCTGGAGGCCATCTCCAGTGATCAGCGACTTGCGGTCATTTATGATGCGATCCAGAGCGGACGTATCTATACGGATTCACAGGAAGAAATCAACAGTGAAGTTTCACTGATTTCCGTAGAGACAGAAGCTGCGACGACGGAAGCAGAGAGCAGCGCATCTGCAAGCAGTGATACGAGCGAAACCAGGGACAGCAGTAAGAAGAGTTCCGAAACGAAAAGCTCGGATACAAGCTCGTCCGGTAAAAAGAAAAGCACAGAAACGACAGCAAGTAGTGAGACCATTGCAGAGAACACAGGCGTAAGCAACAAGCCGGAGACGACGGCAGCTGCCACTACTGGCGAAACCATCGCAGAACCAGGTGCTGCAGATAGCGCACCAGCCGGAGATGCGGTTATTTCAGACGACGGTCCGGTCGGCTAAATCTGTTTGAGACAGGGCTACTGTTCGCCTATAGCGCATGCAGGCATGGTCCGGAAGATAGACACCGAAAGCCATACGAAGAGACTGTAAAAAATCAAAATCCTGCCCCATAGAAGTACTTAGAGGAATTTTTCCTAAGCCCCCTCTGTCAACGCTGCGTTTTCATCAGGAAAACACAGCGATTGCAGAGGGCTTAGTACTTCTTGGGGCAGGATTTTAGATTTTTCCAGTCTCGAAGTATTGTGCTTCCGGTGTCCATCTTCCAGGCTATGCCCACGTGGGCCATTATTCTTTATGTGGAAGAAATCTGCAAGACAGTATATAATAATAAGGTTTATGGTGCGATACGCACTGCAACCATGTCGTGAGACAGCAAAAAGGAGAAAATACGATGGAAACAAAAGATTTTTACTATGATCTGCCGGAAGAGCTGATCGCGCAGGATCCGCTCGAGAAGCGTTCAGACAGCCGCCTTCTGGTGATGGATCGCTTTACAGGTGAGATCAATCACCGCCATTTTTATAATATCATCGACTACCTTCATAAGGGGGACTGCCTCGTTATCAATGATACGAAGGTGATTCCGGCACGTTTGCATGGCGAGAAAGCAGGTACCGGTGCACATGTCGAGGTACTGCTTCTTCGCAGACTCAGCACGACGGACTGGGAGTGTCTCGTGAAGCCAGGAAAGAAGCTTCGGAACGGCGCGCGTGTTGAGTTCGGTGAGGGACTGCTGAAGGGCGAAATCATCGATACGATCGATGACGGTAACCGGATCATTCGTTTCGAGTTCGAAGGTATCTGGGAAGAGGTGCTCGACCGCCTCGGCGAGATGCCGATTCCACCATACATCCATCATCAGCTGAAGGAGAAGGCCCGTTACAATACGGTATATGCAAAGAATGACGGTTCCGCAGCGGCACCGACGGCCGGTCTTCACTGGACCGAAGAACTGCTGCAAGCCGTGAAGGAAAAGGGCGTAGAAATCGCACATATCACACTGCACGTCGGACTCGGCACCTTCCGTCCGGTGAAGGCAGATAAGATCGAAGAGCATCATATGCACAGCGAGTTCTATATCGTGGAGCAGTCGGAGGCCGATAAGATCAATCGTGCGCACGCAGAGGGACATCGTGTCATCTGCACCGGAACGACCAGTTGCCGTACCGTAGAATCTGCGGCACATCCGGATGGCACTATGCCGGCGACCTCCGGCTGGACCGATATCTTCATCTATCCGGGCTATCAGTTCAAGTGCATGGATGCGCTGATCACGAACTTCCATCTGCCGGAATCCACGCTCGTCATGCTGGTATCGGCCTTCACGAAGCGTGAGCATGTGCTTCGTGCCTATAAGGTGGCCGTTCGCGAGAAGTACCGCTTCTTCAGCTTCGGCGATGCCTGCTTCTTTGCAGATCTTAAGAACGACACACAGCTGCCGGCAGCGCTGGACCCGAACCGGAATCATGAATTCACCTTCCTGCCGGAGGACGCCGTCCCAGAGGTGGAGGGTATCCCTGGAAAGAGCTACAACTGGCCACTGGCGCCGGATGAGACACCGCTGTGGAAGACTGCTGAAAATGCGGAGGATGCAGAACGCGATGAAAAAAGCGACCTGACTGCAGCGGAAAGCCACACGGAGGAGAACGTATAATGAGGCTGAATAAACGTTTATCAGAGCTCGGTGTATGCTCCCGTCGTGAGGCGGATAAGCTGATTGCCGCCGGTCGTGTCACCGTCAATAAGAAGCCGGTCGAGCTCGGCCAGCAGGTGACCGAGGCGGATTCCATCGAGTTGGATGGACAGTGCGTAAATCCACATGCACTGAATGCCAATGCCGGCAACCCGGAGGCACAGTACCTTCTCCATACAGAGTCGCGCCGGATGGCGAAGCGCTATGGCGAGCAGATTTCGACCGTGGGGCAGGATTATGATCGCCCGGCACCGGTCCTGCTTGCATACTACAAACCGCGTGGAATCGTGTGCACGACGAGTGATAAGGATAAAGCACCGAACATCATCGAAGCAATCCACTACCACACGAGGGTGTATCCGATCGGCCGCCTCGATAAGGAGTCGGAGGGACTCATTCTTCTGACGAATCAGGGCGATCTCGTGAATCGGATCAACCGTGCACGGAATTATCATGAGAAGGAATATGTCGTGACCGTGGATAAGCCGTGCACGAAGGAGTTCCTGGATGGACTCGCCGATGGCGTCGAGCTGAAGGAACTGCATACGACGACCCGCCCATGTGAGGTGTGGCAGGACATGACCCGTCCGGCGAAGCTTCGTCAGCAGGAGTTTCATATCGTGATCACACAGGGACTGAACCGTCAGATTCGTCGTATGTGTGCAACTTTCGGCTATGAGGTGAAGAAGCTGAAGCGCATCCGTATCATGGACCTCACACTGCATGGACTGAAGCCGGGGCAGTATCGCGAGATCGAGCTGTCCGAGCTCGGCCTCAGGGAAGAAGATATGGAACAGGTGTAAGATACTATGAGTATTTCCCATAATGAAGAGAAGAATCAGAAGCTTACGCGTATGAAGGAGCTCATTCGTACGCTGAATGAGGCTGCCCGCGTATACTATGTGGACGGCAATGAAATCATGTCGAATCTGACGTATGATCAGCTCTACGACGAGCTGCAGGCGCTCGAGCAGGAAACCGGCATGATTCTCAGTGGTTCGCCGACCCAGCGGGTCGGCTTCGAGGTGCTGTCCGAGCTTCCGAAGGAGCGCCATCCGAGCCCGATGCTGAGCCTTGATAAGACGAAGTCCGTCGAGGAACTGGCCTCCTGGCTGGGGGATAAAGAGGGACTTCTCAGCTGGAAGATGGATGGTCTTACGGTCGTGCTGAGCTACCATGCCGGAGAACTGGTGAAGGCCGTCACTCGTGGCAACGGTGAGATCGGTGAAGTGATTACGCAGAACGCACGGATGTTTGATAATGTCCCGACGCGGATTTCGTTTACAGGAGATCTTGTGCTCCGCGGAGAAGCCATCATCACGTATTCAGAGTTTCAAAAGATCAATGAGACCATCGCGGATGCAGATGCGAAGTATAAGAATCCGCGGAACCTCTGCTCCGGTTCGGTGCGCCAGCTGGATCCGAAGGTGACGAAGTCGCGTCATGTCAATCTGATGGCATTTGCACTCGTCAGCGCAGCGGATGAAAAGGGAGAGGAACTGGATTTTCATAACTCGCGCGCGGCGCAGTATGAATTTCTCCGTGCACAGGGCTTTGATGTCGTCGAGTATAAGCATGTGACGAAGGATACGATCGCAGAAACGGTGCAGTGGTTCTCCGAAGCGATTCAGCACAACGATTTTCCTTCCGATGGACTCGTACTGATTTATGAAGACATCGCCTATGGCCTGCGTCTCGGCCGTACCGCGAAGTTTCCGCGAAATGCGATTGCCTTCAAGTGGAGCGATGAGCAGGCAGAGACCGTTCTTCGTGAGGTGGAGTGGTCACCGAGCCGTACCGGTCTCATCAATCCGGTGGCGATTTTTGATCCGGTCGAGCTGGAGGGAACGACGGTCAGCCGTGCGAGTCTCCATAACATCTCCTACTGTGAGGAGCTGGAGCTCGGCATCGGGGATCACATTACGGTGTACAAGGCGAATATGATCATCCCGCAGATTGCGGAGAACCGGACACGCTCCGGAAATCTGAAGCCGGCCGAGGTCTGCCCGGTCTGCGGACAGCCGACGGAGATTCGTTCGGATAATGAAGCGAAGTTCCTGTACTGCCCGAATCCGGATTGTGCCGCGAAGAAGATCAAGAACTTCTCGCTTTTCGTCAGCCGCGATGCACTGAACATCGAAGGCCTTAGTGAGCAGACGCTGGAGAAGTTTATCGGTCACGGATTTATCCATCAGTATAGTGATATCTTCCATCTCGACCGTTATCGTGCCGACATCGTCACGATGGAGGGCTTTGGGGAGAAGAGCTATGAGAATCTGGTGGCTGCCGCAGAGCGTGCCCGCCATACAGAGTTGTATCGCGTCGTGTATGGCCTCGGGATCGCCGGCATTGGCCTCGCTACGGCGAAGACCCTGTGCCGTCACTACGGGGATGATTTTGCGAAGCTTCGCGCAGCAGGCGTCGAAGAGCTGCAGGAGGTGGATGGCATCGGAACGGTACTCGCAGAGAACATCGTGCGCTACTTCCGGGATGCGACGGTGATGAAGCCGGTGGATGCGCTGCTGCAGGATCTCGAAATCGAGAAGAAGGTGGAAGACCATACGACGCCGAAGACGATGGAAGGAAAGTCCGTCGTGATTACTGGATCGCTCGAGCATTTCGAGAACCGGAAGGAGCTGCAGGCGCTCATCGAACAGGCCGGTGGCCGGGCAGCAGGTTCAGTATCGGCGAAAACCGCGTACCTCGTGAACAACGATATCGCATCGACTTCCGGAAAGAATAAAAAGGCGAAGGCGCTGGGCGTTCCGATCGTCACTGAGGAAGAGTTTCTTCGGATCTTAAAGGGAGAAGAATAAGCGTCGCGGATGTCGCATCGGCAGAAAGACGCGGGCTGGGCATAGAGATCACTCGCCTGGCACTGCAGGAAAGGGACAGACTGGATGAATACAGACAAATATGATATTTATTTTCCGCATCTCGGAATCGGTGTCGAGCATCTCGGAAACTCGATTTCCGTGTTCGGCTTCCGCATCGCATACTATGGCATCATCATCGGCATCGGTATGCTGATGGGCGTGCTCATCGCGAGCTTCGATTATAAGCGCCGTGGACAGAAGGCAGAGGACATCGAGGACCTCGCGCTGTACAGCATCATTTTCGCCATTCTCGGTGCGCGTGCCTACTATGTGATTTTCGAGTGGGACTACTACTCGCAGCATCTCGGAGAAATCCTCAATCTTCGACAGGGCGGTCTCGCCATCTATGGCGGCATCATCACCGGTATTCTCTGCTGTATGATTTTCTGTTACCGGCGGAAGGTGAAGTTTTTCTCCATCGCGGATTCGGCTGTACTCGGACTCCTCACGGGACAGTGCATCGGCCGCTGGGGAAATTTTTTCAATGCAGAGGCCTTCGGCCGCTATACGGATTCGCTGCTTGCGATGCGCATCCGGCAGTCCATCGTAAATCCGAACATGCTGAATGACAACGTGCTGACACATGCGATTCGAATCGGTGACGAGATGTTCATCCAGGTGCATCCGACCTTCTTCTATGAGTCGGTCTGGAATCTTTGCACCTTGATTTTCCTCTGGAGCACAGGGCCGAAGAAGAAGTTCACCGGACAGATCTTCTGGGAATACCTCATGTTTTATGGCATCGGTCGTTTCTGGATCGAGGGGCTCCGTACAGATTCGCTCCTTCTGTGGGGTACGAACATCGCCGTATCACAGGCCCTTTCCGGTGCGCTCGCCGTACTCGGACTCGCGATGATCATCCGTGGCGTCCGGAAGGCGAAGCTGATAGAGCGCGGATGATTCAGTCGAGGGGGACCAGCGAGGTGGCAACAGAAGCCATACGAAGCGGTCGTGAAAACTCAAGTCGGGTTCCCTTAGCGGCACTTGGTATAATTTTCCTAAGCACCCTCTGTCAATGCGGAGTTTTCATCAGGAAAACTCCGCAATTGCAGAGGGCCTAGTGCCGCTTGGGGTCCCCGACTTAGCGTTTTCCGAACGCGTAGTACTGTGCTTCTGTTGCCACCTCGCTGGTCCCCCCCTCGACTGAACGCTTGCGCTAAATATCGGCATTGTAAAGCGGAAACTTCTAGTTTATAATAGCGATGCTCTTCGGAGCTGCATTTCAATAGGTAGAACTGCTATCGACCTTCTCGGCACTGTCGGAAACGGGGGATGCAGGGAAGGATAAAGGAGATTTAGATTATGAAATTAGGTATCGTCGGACTGCCAAATGTCGGCAAGTCTACACTGTTTAACGCAATCACGAAGGCGGGCGCAGAGTCTGCCAACTATCCGTTCTGTACGATTGAGCCGAATGTTGGCGTTGTTGCTGTGCCGGATGAGCGTCTCCAGAAGCTGGGGGCGCTGTACAACTCTCAGAAAATCGTGCCGGCTGTGATTCAGTTCGTAGATATCGCAGGCCTCGTAAAGGGCGCCTCCAAGGGCGAGGGACTCGGTAATCAGTTCCTGTCAAATATTCGAGAGACCGACGCTATCGTGCACGT
>CAKQWR010000068.1 GCA_934279105.1 uncultured Oribacterium sp.
CCTTGGTCAGCTTCCAGATCAGCCATGTCTCAACGGTACCAAATAATAACTCGCCCTTTTCTGCTCTTTCTCTTGCGCCTTCTACGTTATCGAGGATCCACTTAACCTTGGTTCCTGAGAAGTACGCATCGATAACGAGACCTGTCTTCTCTCTGAACTTATCAGTGAGACCCTTCTCCTTCAGGGTGTCACAGTACTCAGATGTTCTACGGCACTGCCATACGATTGCATGGTATACAGGCTCACCGGTTGCCTTATCCCAGACGATGGTGGTCTCTCGCTGATTGGTAATACCGATACCTGCGATATCCTCTGCGGTTGCACCGATCTTGTTAATTGCTTCGACTGCAACGCCAAGCATGCTCGCCCAGATTTCCTCTGCATCATGCTCTACCCAGCCTGGTTTCGGGAAGTACTGTGTAAACTCACGCTGTGCCACACTGCACATCTCACCCTTCTCGTTGAACAGGATACATCTGTTACTTGTGGTTCCCGCATCCAGCGCCATTACATACTTAGCCATACTTTTTTCTCTCCTTTTCTACTTCTGCCTGCATGTTTCATCACGCACCTAGAGTAATCAAAGATTGTTCCGTTCCAGTTTTTTCATCCCCCAAATCACATGCTATGTAGTTTGAATACGGTTTAATCACTCAAATAGCGATAGGTATAGAACCTAAGTCACTGAACCTATAGACGATCTGAAAAAATAAACCAGCCGTTCATCTACATCTCCCAAACCGCATGGTTTGTAGAGGAAACAGCAATCGCACCTGCAGATAATGCACCCATAACCGACTCCTTATCCGAAATCAGTCCTCCGGCGATGAGCGGTGTCCTCGACTTTTCACACGCCCTCGCGATAATCTTCGGCATCACGCCCGGAAGAACCTCGATAAAGTCAGGGCGTACTGCATGTTGCTGCTGCCGGATATTTTCATAGGCCATCGAATCCAGAAGAAAATAACGAAGAACTGTGAACATCCCCAATTCCTTAGCTCTTCTGATCAGTGCAGCCTTCGTCGATATAATTCCATCTGCCTCTGTGGTTTTCTGGATGAAATCCACCACAATTTCCTTACTGCTCAGTCCGCTGATCAGGTCGATATGAACCATCGCCACCTTCCCAGCTTCCTTCACTTTTTTTACGATCTCACCGATGGAACAAATGTCTCCAAATAGGATAAAGACAACACGGATGTCCTCCACAGAACAACAGATTTCCAAATCCTCCATGTTCTTTATCGCTGCAATAATCGGGTTACCCTCAACGGCTTCATAAAATGACCGCACCCCTTTTTACCTCCTTTTGCTTTTTGGGTAATAAAAAAGAGCGAAACAGTCTATCAGCCTTTCAGCTGTTCCCAAATCGCTCTCCTATCACGGCTTCACTCTTCAATTACTTTGTTAACTGTATATAATATAACATGTTGCACAATAATTTGCAATGTTTTCACAGCGAATTGTGCAATCTGTGAATTGTGCACAAATATCAATACAATTTGCGACGATTCAGGGCCATTTATAAGCTGTTAGTTTATATTTTTTTATGCATTTTTAATAAAAATCATTTCCATAATCGACATTTGTCAATAAAATATCAATCTCTTATTGTTATACGAGTTATTCCAGACTACCTTGATGAGGGGATGCACGCAGACGAAGCAGATACAGGTTTTCAGCGAAGAATGGATGAAATGTGCTCGAGGAGATGGTGCAGAAAGACCGGCGCGGATAGTGAGTGTCCGCGTGTGGTGGACACGATTGGAGATGAAATTTCGCATTGACGGGTTTTGCAGATAGACTGTGAAACGATATTTCGCATTGTCTTTTGAAGCATCAATTGAAATTCTGCATTGTCTGGATTTCGCAGATGAAGCTCTGATGGAAGTTCTGCATTGCCGGGTTTCGCAGATGAAGCTCTGATGGAAGTTCTGCATTGCCGGATTGACTTTTTCTCACAATAGCGGGCATATTCGAGATTCTGGATTGATTTTTCTCACAATAGCAAGTGTATTCGATATTTGACATTATCTATTTCGAATTTTCACGCAATATCGCATGCTGACGATTTTTGACATTATATACTTATAATGCTGATTTTGCCTCATCACTCATATTGTGTAAAAGCATCATCTAAAGTTAATGTCAAATGAAGCTTATCTCCTGTATAGTGTGAAACCTATAATGCTAAATCATGTAAAAGCACGCTTTTGTCAAACCCATATAATGTCAAAATTTGACTTTCATGCCTATTGCGTCAAATTTCAAAATACTTAATGTCAGAATTCGAAGAAGTGCTATATTGCGAAAAAATAGAGAGCTTCAGTTAATACCCAAATTCTAATTTCCCTGCTATTGCGTGGATTTTTAAGATATTTAATGTCCAAATCCGAATGAGCAATCTACTGCGCCCCTCTCCATCTAGTTCCCTTCGTTTCTCCCCTTTCATTTCTCTCCTTCATTTCCCCCTTCGTTTCTCCTCTTTTCGCCTCCGTACTTTTCATGAATATTTATGATGCAGTTTTTCAATGTTTCATTTGCTCAAAGCATGGTATAACTTATATATGTCTGCATGAGGAAACAGTGATATGATCCATCGTGTGATTGTATGGGCTAATCATCGCAATCGATAAAAGCTTTTTGCTCGAAATAAGCCATGGCTTCGGTCATCGCTTGACTGGTAATGAAGAGCGATCATCATCCATTTAACTTATGACAAATCTCGATTCTCAAATGAATCGATCACGGAGGTGCGGCGTTTCGCCGTTATGCATATTATGAAACCTACAGATATGACATCAACTCTTCGGAGGACCTGGGCGGAGATCGATCTCGACGCCCTGAGCTATAATTATCATAAAATACGTGACTACATCGGGCGCGACACGAAATTTCTTGGTGTGGTGAAGGCCGATGCCTACGGGCATGGTTCCGTACATATTGGGAAGAAGCTGCAGGAGCTCGGCGCGGATTACCTCGCGGTCTCCAGCATTGACGAAGCGATGGAGCTCCGGTGCAACGGTATCACGATGCCGATTCTGATTCTCGGGCACACGCCGAAGGAGCAGGTGGACCGACTGATCTGCTTCCATATCACGCAGGCGGTGACCTGTGAGGCGAAGGCGCATGAGTACAGCGCGGAAGCAGTGAAATATGGTGGCACGCTGAAGATTCATATCAAGGTGGACACCGGCATGTCGCGGCTCGGATACATTTGCGACGGCGATTATTTCCAGCATGGCGTCGATGGCATCGTGGAGGCCTGCAAGCTTCCGGGGCTTGAGGCCGAAGGTATTTTCACGCACTTCGCGGTGGCAGATGAGCCGGGCGAGGACTGCGCAGCCTACACAAAGCATCAGTTCAAACTTTTTACAGATGTGATTGCGGCTGCCGAAGCGAAGTGGGGCCATCATTTCGCCATCCGTCACTGCGCCAATACCGGCGCGACGGTGGATTATCCGGAGACGTGGCTTGACATGGTCCGTCCGGGTCTTCTGCTGTACGGGTATGGCGAGTTCGCACAGAAGCTCGGCCTGAAGCCGCTCATGTCGCTGAAAACGACCGTCAGCACGATTAAAATCTACCCGGCCGGCACGCATATCAGCTACGGCGGCATCTATACGACCGAGAAAAAAGAACGGATCGGTGTCGTCCCATACGGTTACGCCGACGGCTTCTTCCGCGTACTCTCGAACCGCTGCAGCCTGATGACCGTGGATGGTCCGGCTGCCCAGCGTGGCAAAATCTGCATGGATATGTGCATGATCGATCTCACGGATAAGTCCGATGTTGACGTCGGCAGTGTGGTGGAGATCTTCGGCACACAGCAGCCGGTAGAAAAGCTCGCAGAGCTCGCCGGCACGATTCCGTATGAACTCATCTGCGCTGTCAGCAAACGCGTACCACGCTACTATTTCGAGCAGGGGAACGTCGTCGCGAAGGAACTACTGCTCCGAATGTAATGCCCAAAAGCTCAGTCGTCGAAATGACGGTTGAGCTTTTTTGTAGTATTGGTATTTGGGGAATTTGGGTATTTAGGCATGGGGGTATGATTCCATGAATTTGGTTGGGCTGATTGACTAGAGGCATTGAGATGGGATTCTGTATTCCATCCAGCTGGATTCGACGAGGGAGTTCGGCGATGGGGCGCCCTGTTGACTAGAGCCGCTCTGCCTGGGATTTAGCATTGCATCTGCCTTGACAATACGAGGGATTTCCGAGATTTGACATTATATATTTTGGAAATTGACGCAATACGAGATTTTCGCTTCAAATGACATTATCTCACTTTTACAAAAACGCATGTCCTTAGAAATCTGACATTATCTATTCTCGCAATATACAGGTTACATTCAATTTGACATTAACTCTAAAAGGCGTTTCTACACAAAATGCCCGTTACTTAAAAAGTGCATTACAAATACATAATGTCAAATTGCTCGCATCCTCGCTATTGTGTCAAAAGCTCGAAATTTCTGGCTTGATTTGCCTCCGGCCTGCAAAAAAGTTAATGTCAAATTGTTCGTTCCCGCGCCATAGTCAAACCACTAATGTCGATCTGCGCCGAGGCCTTGATTTTGCGAAAAAATTCCGGGCTACACCTAGGGATTTCGGGCTACACCCAGGGAAACCCGCAGCACAAGCTTCTGCTGAAGCTTGTGCTGCGGGTTTCGTTCTGCCCTAACGTTAACACTCTTACTGCCGTATATAAAAATCCCCTCTGCTTCTAGCCATCCTCCTGCATCCACTATCCGATGCTGATCTCCCAGTTGTTCGTGTATATCTTCTGCGGTTCTACGATGATGAAATCTGCCTTCGTTTCGAACTCGTCGACCATTCCGTCCGTCGATGGCAGTGACGACCATGGTTCGATACATACGAACGGGGCGTCGGTTTTCGGAGCGTGCCAGATACCGAGGTACGGCATGTCCGGAGAGGTCACGGTGACCTTCTTATCGTCCTTCAGAGACATCAAAGTGACGCTATGCGGCATATCCTTCAAAATGATTGCATCATGGTCAAACAGGCGGTGCTGGAGCGGCAGGTAACGTCCATCCTTCAGCGTATACTCATGCATGCCGCCGCTAATGGTGTAGCGCTCGGTGAGCTCCATCTGCTTCGGCGTAGATGCGTCATGGAAATCAAGCATATAATCCTCAAACGTAAGCGAAGGATTCAATGGGACATTGAAGCCAGGGTGAATGCCATAGCCGAAACGCATGGTGCGCTCGTCACGATTCTGTACCTGGAACTTCACACGAAGCGTTTTCCCGCACAGTGTGTAGAAAAGATCCACCGTCCACGCACGGTCATAAAGCTTCCGAGTAGTGTCATCCGATTGAAGACGGAGATGTAGCGTCGCTTCATTATTGTTTCCGCAATCCTCTGCATCGCTGCCCACCTTCACGAGCTCATAGTCGCGCAGGAACCCGTGCTGTCCCATCTCGTGCAGCGCACCATCCATCTTATACTGATTCTTCGTCAGCCGACCGATACACGGGAACAGCTGCGGCGCGTGGCGCTTCCAGTACTTCGCATCACCGATCCATATGTACTCGGTCTTCTCCGCATCCTGAATCGACACGATCTCGCCGCCCTTGCTGGACACCTGCACTTCCATCTCATCATTTCTCAGTGTATAAATCATAGCCTCCGTTCCTCCTTCTCCCGCGATCATCTTCCCAAGCCAATGCTTCTTACGGCACGTTATCACACCCAGCGCCTTCATCATGGCCTCTACTCTATTTCTGCATCTTCCCAAGCCAATGCTTCCTGCAGCCCAGCATCACACCCAGCACGCCTTTCGAGCCGCCTACGTCACGATCTTCGCCACCTTACGGTAGCTTTTTCATATCGCGTACGCTGTCGAGTTCTTCCATGATTTCCTCGAGGCTGCTTCCGGCGGATGCGTTCACCATGGCAGTGACGGCGCCTTCCACGAGTGGGCAGTCGGCCATCACGAGTTTACGGTCCGGCATGAATTCGAGGACCATTTCGGTGGTCATCACGGCGGAGCCCATGTCCATGAGGATGATCACGCCGTCGTCCGAATAGACTTCCTCGATGGCGTTCGAGATCTTCTCGAAGCTGGTGCCGAAGCTTCCATCCTCGAGGCCGCCCGCCGCGCGGATCGGCACGCCGTCCGCCATCATTTTCGTGAGCTCTACGACGCCTTCCGCGAGGGTTTTGCTGTGCGAAACGATTACAAATCCAACCATAGTGTCACCTCATACCTGCGCAGCGACGACCTTCAGCATCGTTGTGAAGGAGGTCGCACCCGGGTCCTGGTGGCCGATGCTGCGCTCGCCGATGTAGCTTGCGCGGCCCTTCGTCGCGATGATGGTCTTCGTATACTCCACGCCCTTCTCGGCTGCATCTACAGCGTCTGCCAATGCTTCCTGCGTGGTTTTTCCGGCTTCGAGCGCCGTCTTCACAGCGTCACGTGCCGGAATCATGGCATCCAGCATCGTCTTCTCACCCGCCACCGCCTTGCCGCGAAGCTGCACGCCCGCCACGAAGGCATTGAGGATGGTTAAAAGATCCTGCGCGTCCAGCTCGGTCTTGCCTGCGAGGTCCTTGCCTGCCTGCATAAAAGCCGTGCCGTACAGCGGACCGGAAGCGCCACCAACCGTCGATACAAGCGCCATACCCGTCGTTTTCAGTATGGTCCCAATGTCCTTCCCCTCCATCATCGGGCGCTTCTGCTCTACCGCTGCGAAGCCACGCGCGAGATTGATACCATGGTCACCATCACCGATGACGTTATCGAGCTCTGTAAGGAACAGCTTCTCCTCCGTAATCTTCTCCCCGATCGCATGGAGGATCTCCAATACTCTTTCCTGATTTACCATATATATATCCTTTTAAATTCTGAACCATACGAAGCACGGGCTCGTTCCCGATTCTTCGTATGGTTCCTTGAAATTCCGAATCATGCGCAGCCAGTATTTATCCCGCGGTGCAGATTTCTCTTCGAACTTTCGAATCCTGCTGCGAAGCTGGACTCTTCTAGCTGTACTGCACCAGTCGCTTCAAACCCTAGCTTCTCCGCAACTGATGTTGATTCACCTCGACTGCGCAGATTTACATGTCATCAAGCCTTAAATGCGATGGTATCTGCGTGTGCGTCGAGGAGCTGCTTCAGTTCGTCGTCGAGGCGCAGCAGTGATACGGAGAAGCCTTCCATCTCGAGGGAGGTCATGTACTCGCCGACGAAGGTCCGATACACCTTGATGCCCTTCGCTGCCAGCACGTCTGCTACATGGTTGTTCACGATGAAGAGCTCCATAAGCGGGGTTGCACCGGAGGAGTTCACCATCACTGCAACCTCATGTCCGCTATAGTCGATATCCGCGAGGATCTTTTCGAGGATGTGGTCCACGATCTCATCGACCGGACGCAGCTTCTCCTTATGTGTGCCCGGCTCGCCATGGATGCCGATACCGACTTCCATTTCGTCTTCACCGAGCTCGAAGCCTGGCTTGCCTGCCGCAGGAACCGTGCACGGGCGAATCGCTACACCCATGGTACGAACATTGTCCACGACCTTCTGTGCGACACGCTGAACCTCTTCGAGTTCGGCACCTTCCTCCGCCTTCGCACCTGCAATCTTATGCACGAAAACAGTACCGGCGACGCCACGACGACCTACCGTATAAAGCGAACCATCCACCGCGACATCATCATTGACCACAACCTGCGCAACCTTGATGTCATCCATCTGCGCCATGTCGCCCGCCATCTCGAAGTTCATAACATCGCCGGTGTAGTTCTTGATCACCATCAGAACACCCTTCTCGGTCGCGATGGCCTTGATGCCCTCGTAGATCTGATCCGGCGTCGGGGAAGTAAATACCGCACCTGCAACCGCCGCGTCCAGCATACCGATGCCGACATAGCCGCCATGTGCCGGCTCATGTCCCGAACCTCCACCGGAGATAAGCGCTACCTTGCCCTCTTTCTTCTCCGTGCGCACAACCACGTTTCCGCACTCCAGCTTCCGAACATACTGCGGGAATGCCTTCACCATGCCCATGGTCATCTGATCCTCTACCAGTTCCACCTGATTGATGAATTTCTTCATGTTTTTTACCTCCTGTTTGTATATATTGCACGAATTTAGATACATTGAGAGTAACACGATTCGACGCATAAATCAATTATTGACTTTTTTGTGAATTTTGTGTCTAATAGATTTACTGTGCAATGCAAATAACATATAATATATGTGCAATAGTAAAGAAAGGAGTGAACATTTATGGCTAACACAACTAATTTCAGCGTCCGAATGGACAGCGATATTAAGAAACAGTGCGAAGCAATGTATGGTGAATTAGGTATCAATCTTACCACCGCCATCAATGTATTTCTTCGCCAGTCGCTCCGTGTCGGCGGTTTTCCTTTTGATGTTCGTATGGAACAGCCGAACAAAGAAACGATGGCAGCAATGCTGGAAGCAGAACGCAGAACGCATTGCTCGTGATCCATCTGTAAAACGCTACTCTGATGTAGAGGAAGCTCTGAGGATGTTAAAAGATTGAGTACGCATCTGGACATCGTGAGTGCCACATCCAGCCAGATTGGCTATTGGTCTATCGGATTGAGAATGATTTGCTCATCTTGACATTATCACGAACTGGAACGCACAGCGATTTATTTGGAAAGTAATAAATGCACTCGGTATTACTGCCGGGTGCTTTTTTCGTTTCACTCTTAAACGAAAAGAGCCTCTACCGAAGTAGAAGCTCTTTCACTCGCCTTATGGCAGATGATGATACATTTTTATTCAGGCCTGGTCAGCGTCCTTTTTTCTCTTCTTGCTGACTCCCCATACGCCAAGCAGTACCACTGCTCCGCAGAATACGGCACCATACAGCATCATGCTGCTGGAATCACCGGTACGTGCTCTACGAGATGCACCAAGCACACGACCTGCAGGGGCATCTGCCTGACCACTTCCAGGACCATCTCTGTGGACACCGAGTACTCGACCCGACTCAGTCTCCAGTGTGCTGCCCGGTGTGGTCGAATCGCCATCAGAAGATCCGCCGGATCCACCACCGGACGGAGAATCACTGTCGCTTCTTCCCTTGTACTCGTTGGTAAATACAACGGTATCGACGGTTTCCTTGCCATCCTTCGTGATGGTCTTTTCCGCATTCAGGATACCGGTTTCCTTATCCAGCGTAACCTTTACGGTCATCGTATAGACGGTATGGTCATAGTTCCACTTGCTGGAAACACCGGAAAGCTCCTTAAACTCGTACGTGTATACACCCGGCTTCGAGAAAGGAATCAAGCCGAATTCAACGCCACCAGCTGGTGCAACGACTTCCTTCGTAGCTTCGGCTGCCGTACCCTCCGGCATCGGTGCGCCATCCTTCGGTGTCATCGTGAAGCGGAACACTTCATCACTCGAAATGCTTCCACCATGCACATCCTTAATCACCTTCTCCACCGGCGGATCAACTTCTACCGGCTTTGCTTTCGTCTTCGGACGTGACGTCACTTCATAGAAATATCCTGTGCTGCTACCCTCCGGCATGATGATCAGGAACGGTAACACATCATAGTAATGCTCGAACGAAGACGTCTGTACAGCGAGATAAAGCCCCTCCGGAACCTTAGGGAGATCTTCATTTGATTTGATATTCACCGGATTTATTTCTTCATGAGCAGCTGCATACTTCGCAAGTGCAATCGGAAGTTCTGCGGCCTTATCTTCCATGGTCTTTTTCGTGATTTCAACTTCTTTAAAACCAGCGAAATCACCGACCGACAGGTCGAACTCTGTTACAGAAGTTCCAGGCTTTACCTCACCGACCTTATAG
>CAKQWR010000069.1 GCA_934279105.1 uncultured Oribacterium sp.
GGGATATCGATGCGTTCAAAATCTATGTATCTGATCTGGGACTTCTCTGCGCGAAAAAGGATGTCGCCGCCGATGATATCCTCTATATGGTAGATGAAATCAACGACTTCAAGGGCGGTATGACAGAAAACTATGTTCATGTTCAGCTCACCATCAACGGATACCGTAGCTACTACTGGACATCCGAACGTGGAGCTGAAATCGATTTTGTGATACAACGCGAAGGTCAGCTCATCCCGATCGAAGTCAAATCTGCCGACAACACCAGAGCGAAAAGCCTGCGGATTTACATGGACAGCTACAAGCCCGCATATGCCATCAAGCTCTCTGCAAAAAACTTTGGCATGGAGAATAATCTGAAGATCGTTCCACTCTATGCTGCATTCTGTATCTGAGCGGACCACAATGAAGTGGTGACAGAGACATGGGCATCCTATATCAGACGACGTGCACCAGCACCATATAGAACACGGTTCCGACGCTGATCGAGAGGACCGTGTTCTTTTTTTTGAGGTGAAGGCCGGCGACCAGCAGGACCGCGACGATCAGCTCGAGGTTCTCCTTCAGGCTGCCGGTCGGGATCGATTTCAGGCAGTAGACGACCAGCACCGCCATGATGGCGAAGGGCAGGGTCGCGCCGAGTGTACGGATCGTCGGTGAAATCGCGCGGCGGCCGAACATCACAAACGGCAGTGCCCGGAGGATCTGCGTGATGAGCCCCGGGATGAAAATCATAAGAAAAATCTGCGTCGTACTAAGATGGATCATCGATGGCCTCCTTCGCTTCCCTGCGCGAGCTTACAGTCAGAATCACGGTCGTGAAAACGAGCGTCGGCAGCATGAAATTCGCGGCACCGACGAGGAGCAGAAACACGATGGAGCTCACGAAACCGAGAATCGCCGGAAAGTGCTGCGTGCTCCGCTTCCACTGGTCGATCACAATCGTGACGAAGAGCGCCGTCATCAGGAAGTCAATGCCTTCGAAATCAAAGGGGATGGCCACTCCCATCACGGCACCGAAGACGGAGCCGAGCACCCAGATCAGCTGACACAGAAGCTGTACCCAGAATTCCACCGTCGGACGGTCCAGCTCCGCCGGAATCACGAGCGAGGTGAGGAGCGCATAGGTCTCATCCGTAAGACTCCATACGAGATATGGATACTTCCAGCCGCCCTTCCGAAAATCCTCGAGAAAGCTGAAGCCGTAGAAGAACTGCCGGGAATCCATGATCAGCGCCGTCAACGCCACCGTGACAAGTAAAGTGCCCGCGCAGAGAAACGACACCACCACATACTGAAACGCGCCACTGTAGATAAAGATGCTGGCGAAGGTCGCCCAGCCTGCACCGAGCCCCGCCTGCTGCAGCATGATGCCGAAGCCCGCCGCCAGAAAAAAATATGTGAGAAGAATCGGCAGTGCCCGCTTCCACGCATATCGAAATTCACGCATAGATATAACCGTCCTGTTCCATGATTCAATGTGTATCTAGACTATCATGGACGCAGAGCGTATTCTATTACAGAAAATCTCTCACCTGTTATAGACACAGGTGATATCAGCTGAAAACGCTGAACTTGAAATTTCTACGACCATTTTCACCTAGAAATTTCGCCCAAAGCCATTTTCTTGAAATTGCTATATTAAAATAGGACTTTAGGCTGTGTATAAAATAATACTTGTTGTTGGAAAGATGGATTATAAGAATCATGGATAATATGAGAACTTTTCACGCCGGTGATCTCGTCCGGCACTTCAAACGAGAATCGCTCGACCTGACGAAACCGGAAAATAAAACTCGCTATCTGTATCGTATCCTCGGTGTCGCCACACACTCCGAAACCCGCGAAGCACTCATGATCTACCAGGCCCTCTATGACGACATGGGCCTCTTCGCCCGCCCGTATGATATGTTCATGGAAGAAGTCGATCACGAGAAGTACCCGGATATCCAGCAGCACTACCGCTTCGAAAAAACAGACGATCACATCTCATGATGCGATCGCCATAAAAGTCGAGAAAGCAGACAGCGTACATTTCACGCGATAAGATATATGTTCTGCTTATCCACGCAAATACTGGAGGTATGGTTATAGATTTGAATCATGTCCTCCATTTTGTTTACAAACACTCTGGTTCCAGGATTATTTAATGCAGAAAAAGTGCTTATCGCCTTCATCTCTTTCTCGCTCGCTTTATTTTGCAGCAGTTCACCTTTCTCCTGAAGAAATTCATCCACAGGCCCTTCTTTGATTACAGGAATGCTTCCGATGAATTTTCCAAGCGTTTTGCCCGTCGAAGCGACTCGTTTTGCAATGGTTGTCTCGGCGCCAACATTGCCCAGTCTCTCCAGATACAGCGAGCCCTTTTCGAACTGCTCGCGGTAAGAATCCGACAGTGCCTCTATTTCCGCCTTTATTTTATCGATATATTCTTCCTCGAAATTACCGCTTAACATGATTCCCATCAAGGATGCCAGCGAAAATGTAAACAGGGATAATCGATAGTACTTAAACTTCTTTTCCAAATCCTCCAGCACTCGATCAATGTCTTTCTGCGCCACAATCATGTGTTTCGCCGAAATTGCATCCACTATCTGCTTTGCATACAGACGCATATTTTTTCTAGCCCGGTTTTGAATATCAAGTGCCAGCTTATGGTTTCCCGAAACAGCCACCTCATTATCCCAGGTATATTTATAATTGCTTGCAATATCCGTCAAAGAGTCTACATCCGCTTCAATCTGTGATTCATTTTCTGCCTCGAGAAATGACAAGATTTTCTTTTGTGTTTCGCTTATTTCCGATAAATCCTTTTCAATCGAATACAACGCCGCTGCCATCATTATCGCTGCTGGATTAAAGGCGGTAACCGTTTGCGCATTAGCCGACAAAGCTCCCACCTGTTCGAACTTTGCCATCTTTGAGTCGCCAGTAGCCGTTTTAAGCGCACCCCAGGCATTTCCGTCTCGCGCTATTTTTAACACATCTCCAGGTGCAGCATTGGCAAGCTTATAAATGCCCTCTACAGGAATAGAAATCGTCTGTGTCACCGTGTTAAACGTCGGCACAAGCGAGGAAATCCCTGTTCCCAATGCTGACAGCTCCGTAACAGGAATGCTGAACGCCACATGGTTCTGAATATCATCTTTACCATCCGATTGAGACATAGCCACAAGTGAATTTAAATCCATATCTTCCATGGATTCAACAATTTCATGATCATTATATGTGTTCATAGGACTTATTCCTTTGCAATCAAATCAACGCCCGTGTACTGAAAGCTTGATTTTGATCTTCCATAAAAGCACTTACTACAAGCTCAAGTACTCTTTCAATGAATTTGCAATTACCTTAGGTTCTTTTCTCGCAGAGACGTAAATTTTTCCAGACGAATCCTGCCAGATAACAATGCCATCTATATGCGTCTGTTCAATCACATATATTTGTAGTTCCTGTTGACTTTTGATCCGAGGTAACGAAATCCTTATCTTTTTCCGTCAACGTAAATACCTCACCTTGAATAGGCGTTTTTCTATCTGCAGCATACGTTACGCCTCCTCTAAGCAGAAGAAAACCAACCGTCAAAGCAATCACCCCAAATAAACTGATGGAATTAAAAGTTATCTTCTTCATGAAACATCCTTTCAAAGCTATCACCTCTATACTCTTGGTCTCCTATACCTCAAGATACAAATTCTTCTTTCGCATAAAAGCCGGTATTTCAAATGAGTAATTATATTATCATGCCGTTTTATGTATCAAAAGTATATTTATATTCAATTTTACCTTTATTTTGATATGGATTCAATGAACTTTGGTTAATTTGCACATATAGCAAAATCCCTCCGTGAAATATCACACAGAGGGATTGATTTTCATGATTGCATGTAAAAAGATATATATTTGCGGTCATCATACCATCTATGTAATAAGCTAGATGATGATTCATTTTATTACACTCTTATAAATTTAATTTTATAGTTATTTAAATCAATCATTTCTGCTCCACTTACAATGGTATTCACGTCGAAATATACCGGCTGAAAACTAGGGTCCGTAAATATACGATAATGATAAATCGTATAATCATAGTTTGCATGCCTGCCTTTAAAGATAATAGCTACTCTGGATACATTCTTTCCCGTACCAGTATTAGCTGAATACATCATAGCTACACCGGAACCTATCTGATCCGTAAAAATACTGCTTATTTGTAAAGAACTCTTATCCTGCAGATGAGTATAAATTCGTTTGTATAGAATCATTGCCATGATAGATGTTTCATTCAATTCCTGACTAGCAGATACCTGTGTTGAACTTGCATTATTGACCGTGGGCATGCTCACACTCATATTTTTGATTTGTACTGTCCCATTAATAACCCATGCACCGCTCTCATTTACAGTCCATCCATCTGGAGTGATTGTATTGGTCAAGCAATAACCATCCTGATTAAAATAGTAGCATTCTGCTATGCCATCATTATTTCCATCGAGCCACTCCCAAGTATTCGCCAGCCATGTCCCATCTCCGTTGTTATACCACCAGCCACGCTCATTTTTCTCCCACTGTCCCGCATAAACTGTTGCACTAAGCAGAAGCGTTAAAAACATCGTTGCAAACAACACCTTAAAATGTCTCATAACACACCTCTCTTCATAATCTTCTTGTTCTGAAACTACGGTTAGATTTTTCAGTATCCATCCTCATTGACATCTATCTTTACTATGACATCGTTCCCCAAGGAACGGTCAAGGACACTTCGGCGGTATCGTCTCTCTTTTTCTTCTTTCCTTGCATCATCTCCTCTGTTTGCCATTCTGTTTCCCTCCTGTACATAGAGTACCCTAGGGAACGCACCCTTTATATGCCCAAGTTTTTTCCAAAAATCCAGTACTCCGATATGTACTGATCAAGCATTCTTGACGTTACTATCTAGTGATATTCTATGCGAGCGACCGTATTCTAAACGTTCCAGAAGATCTACGAAATAAAAGCCATAGAAAAAGGTCGTTCTGCAACCGGATGTTTTTCTCCGCTTACAGGACGACCTGATCGTACTATATTTATCACATACTAAACTTCGTTATGCATGTCCTCCTTATGGACAGCAATCTGCCGTTTCAGTTCCGCCCAGGGTATCGGCGCATTTAACTGAAAGATCATTTTTATTACCCAGATTTCCAGCAGCAGCGTCAGAACCGGAATGATACAGGATGTCACCAGATAGATCGCCATGGCATCTACGAAACCATTCAGGGTGTCTGTAAATTTCGACATCAGTGTGGCGCTGCCACCTTTCACTTTCTGAACAAACGTGGACCAGAGGCTTGCATCATCCTGATCCGTCTGACCGGAAACGCCCTGCAGTGTTGCAGCATTGGCATCTGCTATTTCCATGGTCTGCTGAATTTCATCATAATACTGCGCCTCGATTGTATGAGATATATAAACGCTTGTTGGCACCCAGAGACTTAATACAGCAGAAAGCATAATGATTTTCAATGCTATTTTCTTCAGCGGAAATCGTATGTAACTACTGATTCCCAGCAGCACCAGTCCGATAGGGAGCAGGAGTTCAAAGACTACAAAGCCGGTCAATGCGACCAGAAATTTTTCGATGTAGATTACGCACAGAATAATCAAACAGTACTCAGACATATCCGTCAGCTTTTGTGCAATCGGATTTCCAGCGTCTCCAGGAATCAAGGTAATAGCCGTTGACGCTGCCACTGCCGATCCTGCCAGTTTTTCTACATTTACCTTCTTCTCATTCAGCGACTCCGTAATGGGCGCATAGGATTCCGGTTTGGAAAACGTCGTACCAAGATATGTCACAGAAAACACAGCGCCCAGCAGGCAGACAATCAGTATCATCAACGGCAGATGTATTCTTTTTTCTTCCAGCATTTCTTTCCCCTCAGTTTTTCTCAAATTCCACAGCGACGGTATAATCCGGACAGATTTTCGAGACCACCGGCTGATAGATTTCCCATACGCTCAGCTTCGCCATTCGGTCTGCATTTTCCATGGCATTTTCTTCGAGCAGCTTCTGTTCCATCTGCTTTCGAACATCCAGAATCACTTCCTTCCGGGCATCCTCCGTGAGCTTCAAATCACCGATCGAGAAAATACCCACATGCTCCGTTTCGCCAGCCTGTGTTTCATCCTCGTCAATATCCAGCTTTTCCACGGCATGCGGCACATAAATCGTGAGGGTTTTCTGTTCTTTATTGACGGAGAGATGCTGATCATCGAGATTCGCGAGGTCCACCGTATAGGTGGCCGTTCCGGAATACTTGATGTACTGATATTTTTCTCCCCACTTAAACGGCGCTCCGCCTTCATCCGTGATTTTCGTTACATCCGACACCTTCTGAATAAATACCTGCAGCTTTTTCTGCTGCTCTGATTCACCGAGCACCGCTTCCTTCATCGAGAGGATGAGCTTTTCGTCAGCATTGACCTGTGCCTCTTTATCCCATATATCGTCCACCGTGGTTTCGATCTGGTCCGTAGTCTTCTCCGTCTTCGACGGAAATGCTACCTTCCATGCATGAATACAGATGCCGGCGATAAATACCACACCTATGATTTCAACGATGATTTCACTTCGAAGTGAATGCTTTTGTTCCATAATCTTCCTCAATGAATAAACAAATCCTACAACCTAAAGTAATATACTAAGCAACAATCTCAGCCCGCGATCGCCATTAAAATCGAGAACAGTCCGACAATCAGAATGATTGGAAGGAAAAACACTGCCACCCCGCATACGGTGACTGCCAGGATGCCGACGATCAGCCATCCGAGGATTCCCCAGACCCATCCGATCACCTTTCCGACGACGCGAAATGTAAACAGCGTGAGCTTAAACATAAGAATCATCAGAATAATAACCACGATCATACTGAAAATACTGAATGCACCAAACATCTCTATTCCTCCATTTTGTGTTTATGCCAATCACTATACGATACATTTATTTTAACTCTGAAAAAAAAGAAAAAAAGGGAAAAAACAGCAACGACCAGAAGAGTTGCAAAAAGCGGAGCAGTATCTTGCTACTACTCCGCCTGAAAGGATGTTGGGCGAAGCTTTAGCAGTATCGCCACAACTGATATGGTAATAGAATCCTTGCCCTTTGCTCTATATTATAGAGTTTCAAAAAGGCAGATTTCTGTATACCCGAATACAGTTTATATAAAATTCAGCATTCTGTATAAACGGCCATCCGGTCCGGTTTTGATTCACTGAAGAATACTGAAAATGCCATTTACGGCGGTTCCCACCAGGGCTACGACCAGGCAGAGATAAATCGTAATGATGATACCGATAATCAGCGCAATCAGGGATACGATGAAGCCTGCAGTCCGGATTCCCTCTGTGTTTCCTTCCTTCTTCGCATTCCCAGCCAGTACCAGTCCTACGATGCCCAGAACAACTGAAATGAGACAGGTATATCCGAAAAACCATAAGACGATTCCGATGATGCCACACACCAGGCTGCCGATGGCAAGCCCATGGCCAGCATCGGCAGATTTCACTTTTACCACCGGGTGCTGCCGGGATTCAGAAACGGTCGCCGATGTGGTATTAACCTCTACGCTACTTTCGACTGCCGCACCACATTTCGGACAGAATTTCGCTCCATTTTCAAGTTCACTTCCACACTGTTTGCAAAAGGCCATCATGTTCCCCCTTCTTTACTGTTCATACGTTTCCTGCATTGTCCGCAGGTGCTTAAGAAAAATAGATTTTCGGATATGCACGGATTCCTCTGCGACTATCCGGCTTTACTATGACACCGTTCCGCACGGAACAGTCAAGGCTACTCCTGCGGTATCGTCTCTCTTTTTTCTTCTGCTTCGATCAATGCTGCCAGCCTGCAGATCTCCTGCTCTACATGCGTCTGTTCTCGCAGAAGGCGTTCCATCGCCGCCTGCAGAATACTTAATCGCGGGGCGTTTTGATCATCAAGAAGCTCACGGATTTCCGAAATGCGGAGCCCGGCCTCTCGATACTGCAAAATGCATCGAAGTCGTGCGATTTTCTCGCTGTTATACAGCTTCGCCTGCTGCGAGGAAACTCTGTCGGACGGCTTCAGTAGTCCGATCTGGTCATAATAAAAGAGTGTTTTTCTTGTAATCCCCATCTGCTCGCAGACTTCGCCGACCGTATAGAGCTTTTCTTCTTTCCTGTACGTTTCTCCTCTATTTTCCATTCTGTTTCCCTCCTGTACATAGAGTACCCTGGGGAACACCTCTTTTATATGCCCAAGTTTTTTCCAAAAATCCATGCGATAAATAGAGACGCAAGGAATGAGCAAAAGGGACAGCGATAAAAAGCGAAGATAATTACGCACTTCGCGAAAATACAGAAAAGTCCCAGAATCGGCTCGTAGAGCCAGTCCCAGGACTTTTTAGGCAGGTATACTGTCAAAGACAGCATCATGATTCTCTATTTTTCTCTTCTTCGATTTCCTTCCGCCGCTCGTCGATGGCATGTGCGAAATCCACGTGATCTACTTTGCGCACGCCATGTCGATAGTCTTCTTCGGTCTCATAGATCTGGTCGATGCCGATCGGGTTCATGTATCCGCACTGTGTACACTTCCACTCTGGTAGATAATCATCGAAGCCTTCCTGTTCGTTCAGATGCGCTCCGCACCGGTCACAGTACCATTCAATGCCCGGAAACTGCTTATCGAGGTCATCGCCCGCATAAAAAGAGTGGTAATTCTCAGGATAAAATAAGCAGTTCAGTTTGTCTTCAATATCTCCTGTTACACTTTGCTGCCGATAAATGGCGATAAACGAGCTATCATACATCCTCAGTATCCGTCCTGTTTCATTCCGCAGAAGTCCACCGGTCAAGAGCCACAGGTAAGCATTGCGAAGCCCTTCATAGGACTCCAGATTCAGCTGATACGCCGCATTATAGAGGATGCTGTCAAACACTTCATCGTCAAACGGGAATGGTTCTGTTTTTCGATGATAGTCATCGAGGCTTTTCCGATAATGTATGAGCTCATAGAGATGCTCCAGCAGAAACTGATACAGCTCCTCCAGCTGATCATCCGTCAGGCGCTGAAAGAGCTCGTCCACATGATCCTTCAGGCGTGGTGTCAGTTCCATATCCACGATAAACTGCTCCACTACATGCTTCTGAATCAGCTCCGCTGTTTTCCGCTCCTTCTCCTTATTTCCCGCGGCGGTCCCTGTCAGCCTGCCCAGAATCTGCGATACCCGTTTACTTTCTCCGGAGTACAGTCTGCCCTTATAGCGCACCGCATGGATCTTATACTCCAGATCCTTATATTCTGCCGGCACCTTCGTATTTCCATCCGATGCATCCACGGCGATGATCAGATCCGGAAACCATATATCGAGAAGATCCATCTGCTTCGGCATCTTCTCCCCTATGAGCGCATAGTAGATGTCGGCAATGCTTCCAAACCTCAGCTCTTCATTTTCCATAACAAATTTTCTCATATCGTCCGCTTGATCGTGAGGAGTCGCATCGAGTTCAGGATACAGAGAACGGCGACGCCGACGTCTCCGAAGACGGCGATCCACATGTTGGTGAGGCCGAAGGC
>CAKQWR010000070.1 GCA_934279105.1 uncultured Oribacterium sp.
ACTTCGCATGATTACGAAATTAGTGCATAAAAAATAGGGCCTAGCCCTTGATTACGGGGCAACTATACCATGAAGCATCCTAAGCGTCAAGCTTTTGACAGAAAGCACGTATTATTTATTTTTTTAAGTATAAAAGCCGTCATCTATTGAATTTATTAATGTCGGTCGATATACTGACATTATAGAAATAATTCCTGTTCCGGAGGTGTCTATGGATTTACGTCGTATCGAAAATATCATCCGTATCGCCGAAGAAAAAAACATCACACGTGCGGCCGATAAGCTCTTCATCTCACAGCCTGCACTGAATCTGCAGCTTCTGAATCTCGAGAAAGAGCTCGGCACGAAGCTGTTCTACCGTCGTGGTAACGAATGGGCCATCACAGAGGCCGGCCGTATCTATATTGACACTGCGCGGAAGATGGTCGCGATGAAAAAAGACTGTTATTCCCGTATCTCAGATATCGCAAAACTTCACAACGAAGAAATCGCGGTCGGTGCCGCCGGCGTCGAAGCCGACTACATGATGACCTCTTTATATAAGAAGTTTCACCGTATGCACCCGACCGTCAAGCTTCAGCTTAACCTCATGAAAGGTCTGAAAGCCCAGGAGCTCGTGAAAAACGGCACGATCGACCTCGGCATCATCCTGATGGGCGACAAGCAGAACTATCGCCTCCAGTATGAATTCCTCGCAGATGTCGAAATCGTACTGGCCGTCGCACGCACGAATCCGCTGGCTTCTGAAACCATCGTAGATGCCGAGGGCCACGAAGTCATCGATATCCGCCGTTTCCGGGATATTCCGTTTATTCTCGGCGCGAAGGACTCTACGGAGCGTATCGTCTCCGAGCAGGTCTTCGAGGAAGCCGGTTTCGAACCGGACATCTATATGGATGCCGAGGGAATCCACTACAGTCTTGCACTCGTTGCCGCCGATGAATGTGCCGCACTGATCAGCGCTGCACAGCACACCGATATTCCGAAATCCGTCAAGCTCATTCGTCTCAGTACGCACCCGGTGATGCACGCCTGCGCTTTCTATCGGAAGGACCGCTATCTCTCCGAGCCGATGCAGGACCTCATCGAAATGGCGCGTGATTACTGGACCCGCGCACAGTAACGCCTGAAAATGAATGACTGTACTATCGCTCCGAGCGAATCGCCAGCGCGAAGCAGTAGACCTCTTCAACACCGGCCGCAAGCAGCACCCGTGTGCAAGCCTCAAAGGTCGCTCCGGTCGTGAAGATATCATCTACGAGGAGTACCCGCCGAAGGTCACATGGAATCGGCCCCGCATAGAAGGCCGACATCAGATTTTTTAAACGTTCCGCCGCATTGAGCTCTTTTGATGCGGTGGTTTTTTTATTGCGTAAAAGTGCACGCTCATAAACCGGAATTTCGAGTTTTTCTCCCATGACCGCCGCGAGTACCGCCGCCTGATTATACCCACGCTTCCGCTTTCGGCTCGCATGCACCGGCACCGGTACGATGGCATCCACCTGCATGCGTCGAAGCTTGTCCCCGAGACGCCGGACCGCTTCCTGTCCATAATAGTCCAGATATTCACGGGCACCGGTGTACTTGATTCGACTGATGGAGCGTGCCACGATGTCATCGTAGCCGAGAAGTGCGATGCTGTGCTCAAAAAGAAAGCGATGACGTTTGCAGTTTTCGCAGAGTTCCTCATCTTCTGCAAAAATTTCGCGCCCGCAGATCTGGCAGGTTGGCTCCGACAGAAAATGAAGCTGTCGTGCGCAGTCCGGACAGATCAATGCACCACGTGGTGTCACGATGTCTTCACAGACCGGACATCGACGCGGAAAAAGCACCGACAGCAGTTCTTCCTTCATCGCGGACATCCCGGTCGGCCGGCACGCCGCTACAGATACCGGATATCTGTTCGTTCTCCGGTCGATGTGATCCGCAGTCTCCGTCACCGAAGGCACGAACGTCATCAGCGCAGAGCTTTCTGATTTAGAGCGAATTTTCGTCATGGCTCACCTCCTGGAGCCGCTCACTGAGAGAGGAATAGCGCTTCGCCTCGGATGCATTGTGCAGCATCTGATCGAAAATCGGCGGATTTCCGACGAGGCAAACACAGGACTTCGCACGTGTAACCGCAGTATAGAGCAGGTTTCGGTTCATCAGCATGGATGGCCCCTGATACATCGGAACGATGACCGCCGGATACTCCGAGCCCTGCGATTTGTGGATTGTGATAGCATAGGCGAGTTCGAGACTCTCACAGTCCTTGAAGGCATACTCCACGAAACGATCATCGAAACGAACCGTCAGATTCTGTGCGAAGCTGTTGATTTCCGTGATGATACCGATATCTCCGTTGAAGACACCTTCTCCTTTCTCTATCGGAATGCCGTAACGGCCACGAATCTCCCAGATGAGGTTGTAATCATTCCGAATCTGCATAACCTTATCGCCGACACGGAACAGCGTACCATTGATTTCCTTTTCTGTTTTCCGGCTACTCTTCGGATTCATCTGCTCCTGCAGCAACTGGTTCAAACGCTCTACGCCGAGCGCTCCCTTCCGCTGCGGCGTCATGATCTGAATGTCGAACGGTTCGACCCCGAGGTAACCCGGAAGTTTATTCAGCACAAGCGTAGCGATGGCACCGAAGATCTGATCCGGTGTCTGGCTTTTAATAAATAAGAAGTCCTTCGAACGCTTGCTGAGATCGACCGGCTCGCCTTCATTGATCTTATGTGCATTCACGACGATGTCCGATGCGGCGGCCTGGCGGAAGATATGCCGAAGCTGAATCGTATTAATCACGCCGGATCCGATGATGTCCCGGAGGACATTGCCGGCACCAACCGATGGGAGCTGGTTTGCATCGCCGACCATAATGAGACGGGTCCCGCGATGGATGGCTTTCAGCAGCGCATTCATGAGGAAGATATCCACCATCGACATCTCATCGATGATGACCACATCGCACTCGAGCGGATTATTTTCATCGCGTTCGAAATGCCCACGGACCTGATCTCCGTTTCCGCCCTCATCGTCATCCGGACGCCCCTGATACTCCAGAAGGCGATGAATCGTAGAGGCCGGCCAGCCGGTCGCCTCCGACATCCGCTTCGCCGCACGGCCCGTCGGCGCGCCAAGCAGGATGGTCTTTCCTTCGTCTGAAAACATGCGGATGATGGTGTTGATCGTCGTCGTTTTTCCGGTACCCGGGCCACCCGTGATAACGAGAAGGCCGGAGTGACCGGCGGTAAGCACCGCATCGCGCTGAAGCGGATCCAGCTCGATGCCATTCTTTTCCGTTATTTCATCGATGGTCACTTCGCGTTGCGCATCGAGCGCACTGTTTTTCGCCGTAACATTCAGGTCCTTCAGCATCGTCGCAACCTGAAGCTCTGTGTAGTAAATGGATGCACGATAGACATGAGTGCCGGCGTCTGCATGCCGCGCCGGCGTAGTGTCATAAAGCGCTGTCGTCGAAGCTTCGGTACCATCGCTGAGCGACGGACCGGCATCGTCCGCATGATCCAGAAAATCGGAGATACTACGCGGACGACTTGCCTTCACGATCACGCGGCCCTTCATCTGAAGCTCGAGGAGATACTGGTTCAGGTCCTGAATCGTGATATTCAGAAGTGCTTCGACGGATTCCCAGAGCTCCGGAAGCGGCAGGTAACAGTGACCGTTTCCCTCCGCCATACCGAGCGCATACTGGATGCCGGACTCGATACGGAACGCAGCGTCCTCTGCGATACCGGCATTTCGTGCGATCTCATCACAGGTCCGAAACCCGAGGCCCTCGATGTCCTCTGCGAGCTTGTATGGATTATCGCGGATGATATCATACATTTCGTTGCCGTAGTGATGATAGATTTTGCCGGCGAGGTTGATGGAAATGCCATACTTCTGAAGAAACATGACAGCATCCTGCATATCGCGCTTCGAATTCACCGACGCGGCGATGTCCATCGCTTTTCGTGCAGATATACCCTTGATCTCCGCAAGGCGCTCCGGCTCCTCCTCGATGATGCGCATGGTGTCATCCCCAAACTTTTTCACGATACGGGAGGCAAGCGCAGCACCGATGCCCTTGATGGCACCGGACCCCAGGTAACGCTCCACGGCTTCCTGTGTCTTCGGTGCGACGACCTGATACTGATCGATGACGAACTGGGTACCATAAATCTGGTGGGTGGTCTCATGACCATCCGCCTTGATGTTTTCACCCGCCTCGATGCCCGGAAGCGTACCGACGAGAGTATAGCTTTTCCCCTCCATCACGCCCGTCATCACAGTGTAGCCCGTCGCCGGACTCTGGAAAATGATATGATCGATGTAACCTTCAAAGTATTCCATCCAAATCTCCTCTGCAAAAACATGAAGACGATGTCATCCGCTGTTCCTCTCCACGCTTCACATGCCCTCTCATGGATATATACAAAAAAGGGCAGCCAAAAAAAGGCTACCCCTGCTCTATGAACTCTTAATCCTCGTCGGTATCTCCGTTTGCGAAGTCGATAAACTTACCGGTACCGATGGCCACTGCGGTAAGCGGATCCTCTGCGAGCACACAGTTGATTCCCGTTTTCTCCTGCAGGAGCTTATCGAGACCATACAGGAGAGCGCCGCCACCGGTCATTACGATGCCACGCTCATAGATATCGGCTGCAAGCTCTGGCGGCGTGCGCTCAAGCACGTTGTGAACCGCATTGACGATCATCATCGCCGGCTCGAGGAGTGCATCCATGATCTCGTCCGAGCTCACGATGACGGTCTTCGGAAGAGCCGTTACGAGGTTACGTCCGCGCACCTCCATGGTTACATTCTCCGGACGCTTGCTTGCGCAGCCAATGTTTACCTTAATGTCCTCCGCGGTACGCTCACCGATGAGGAGGTTATGTTTCTTCCGCATGTACCGAAGGATCGCTTCATCGAAGTCATCACCAGCCACCTTGATGGACTCGGAAACGACCGGACCATCCAATGCAATGACGGCGATATCCGCCGTACCACCGCCGATATCGATGATCATATTTCCCTGCGGCTTGCTGATGTCAATGCCGGCACCGATGGCTGCTGCCACCGGCTCCTCGATAATCGTCACCTCACGTGCACCTGCATGGTACGCCGCATCTTCAACCGCCTTCTTTTCGACCTCCGTCGCACCACTCGGGATACAGACAGAAATACGCGGCTTCCGAAGCGTACGCTTTCCAACCGCTTTATTGATAAAATACTTCAGCATCTTCTCCGTTAACGTGTAATCCGAGATAACGCCCTGACGAAGCGGACGAACCGCTGAAATATTTTCCGGTGTACGCCCCAGCATAAGGCGCGCATCCTCACCATACGCAAGCACGGTGTTGGTATCGCGGTTGACAGCGACGACAGACGGCTCCTTCAGTACGACGCCACGGCCTTTTATATATACAAGGATGCTGGATGTACCCAGATCGATGCCAATATCATTTGAAATCAGTGAAAACATGGAACTCTCCTACAAAATAACGATGTATAAAAACGAAGCCCTGATATGATTCGCGCCCATCGCGGCCGATGAATGCAGTCCCTTTCTATGTATAGAGCACAGCCGGTACGCATCCGAGTTCTGCCATCGAAAGCAAAACTGATGGGTATTATATGAAATGTCCCGCCGTATGGGCGAGCAGAGCGAATTTAGTAATTCAACATAGAATCTTCTATAGTATAATCGATGGTCTTCTGTTTTTAAAGTCAGAATTGTAGAGTTCATGACCGTAAATGTTCCTTCAAACTCTCTTTAGAGTTTGTTTAGAATTTTTAGACTTCTTTTACCCAGGCGACATACTTCAGTCACAAGTGACCTGTATCATATATCATAGTTACAGAGATGTAACGAAGAAACGCTTTTCATACTCATACTCCGGAGTTGAAATACACTCCGGAGCCCCCTTCTAAAACAACGGTCGTACATGTTTACGATTCTTCGGATCGTTCGAAGCTTCATCGAGCATGACCGTTTTAAATATACTTCATAGGAGTTTGACTCCCCCCTTGGTTGAACTCTTGACATAAAGCACAAATCATGAAAATCCCATCGAAGCGAAGAAGCTCCGGCGGGATTTTTCGTTTTACAGTGTGTCCTTCGCGAGCTGTTCCCACGCTGGTATGGAGCGCTCGATCATCGCATAGTCAACGCAGTATGCGATGCGGACATAGCCCGGCAGGCCGAAGCCGTCGCACGGTACGATGATGATATTGAGCTTCTCTGCTGCTGCAGCGAAATCTGCCGCGCTTCCATTCGGAGCCTTCACAAGCATGTAGAAGGCGCCCTCCGGTCGTACACAATCGAAGCCAAGGTCGGAAATCGTGGTATACAGAAGCTTCCGGTTCCGGTCATAAAATGGAACATTGGCCTCCACCGAAAGACAATCTTTTACGACAAGCTGCAGGAGGGATGGTGCATTTACGAAGCCGAGGCAACGATTCGCAATCGTCAGTGCCTGCATCATCGTGTCGTGGTCATCTGCGCGCTTCGCCATCGCCATGTAACCGATACGCTCACCCGGCAGCGACAGGGTCTTACTGAAGCTGTAAAGGAAGATTGCATTCTTAATGATGTTCGGGATGTACGGTACTGTGCATCCGTCATATACAAGCTCGCGGTACGGCTCGTCACAGATTACGTAGATCGGATGACCGATTTCCTGTTCCTTCCGCTCCAGCATCGCACCGAGCTTCTGAATCGTTTCCTCGGTATAAACCGCACCGGACGGATTGTTCGGGTTGTTCACGATGATGGCCTTCGTGCGTTCGCTGATATAGGCTTCCGCAGCCTCGATGTCCAGCTGGAAGTGCTCGGTATCCGGTGGGACGATGGTGAGCCTGCCGCCGAAGTTTGAAGCATAGCTGCGATACTCGGTGAAGAATGGTGCGAAGGTCAGCACTTCATCACCCGGGTCCAGAAGTGCACGGAGGACGTCATTGAGGCCGCCGGCTGCACCCACGGTCATGATGATGTCCTGGGCGTCATAATCGGTCCCATGAAGGCGATTGAGATGCTCTGCGACCGCTGTACGCACCTCCGGATAGCCTGCATTGGCCATATATCCGTGAACATAATTCGGTGCTTCCTCTGTCACGACGCGCACGATGGAATCGCGCACCTCGTCCGGAACCGGTGATGCCGGATTACCGAGACTGAAGTCGTAGACGTTCTCGCGGCCGACGCGCGCGGCAAGCTCCTGACCGAGCTCGAACATCTTGCGGATCGCAGAGTTACCTGCAACCAGCTGCTGCATGCTTTTCGAAAGTGCCATAGTATCCTCCTTCGCCCGCAGATGACGGGCGCTGTTTCATTCATCTGACTGATGGTATTCAGGCGTATCTGCAGGAAATGCTGCAGACGGATGATTTTTCATTTCTTCTCATTGTACCCCATCATTTTTCGCTGTTGAAGTAGCATTTGGGAATATTTTCAATATCCACGAAGGTGATGAGCCATCTTCTGAGCGGAAATAATATGCAACCCCCGCCGTAGCTTCAAAACTCGGCGGGGTAATCTTCATAATTCACGAACGCAGGTCGTGTACGTTTTCTTCGGATGCTCTGTTCTTCGCCTTTTCCGCGTCGATGCGGGCTTCCATCTTTTCGAAGCTTTCATGATGACGCTGAGAGGAAGCGCGAAGACGTTCGAAAAGCTCGAAGTTTTCTCTATGCTTTGTATGGCGACTCGTCGTCGGATTGTTACGAAGGGTATTGCCGACCCACCAGTTCATGCGACCGGTGCGGGCATCGCCACCATCCTCGAGGATGGCGAGACGCTCTTCGAGATGACGACGGCGTTCCTCTGCGAGGCGACGGCGCAGCTCGAGGCTACGCTGTATCGCAGACTTACCGGCTTCACTGACGTTGCGACCGGTGTCCGTCACCGTACGGACGGCCTGCGTGCCGGTACCAGCGACCGCCTGCGCGGCGCTACGCGCGACCTGGGTGCCACTATCAACCGCACTGCGGGCAGCCTGAACACCACTTTCTGCGAGGGCGCGAGCGGCCTGGGTGCCAGTCTCACGGGCATCCTGCAGTACACGGGCGGCTTCTTCCGACACGACCTTTGCGGCCGCTAGCTTCCCTTCGGACTCCGCGATGGACTTCACTTCAGAGGCATTGGCACGCGCCACCTCCTGCATCTCCTCGAGATGCTCCCGGGCTTCTGCGATGCTCAGCTTCAGCTGCTGAATCTCTTCGGAGTTCGCGGCGAGCGTCTCGAGACGTTTCTTGATATCGAGGGCACCGAGAACAGAGAAGATCAGATCTTCGACGAAAAGGGTATAGAGCATGGTGACGGCGACGATGTAGCCGATCGGCGTCCAGTGTACGGTGAGCTCCGCCACGCGCGAGTGCAGGAAATGGACGAAAAAGAGCGCCATAGCGCCCCAGCCGAGGGAGGCCCCGAGGCAGATGTAGCCACGCCAGTTCAGGGGATTCTGGCTGTAATCCCACCACTTCATGTGGAAGATATGGTACATGAGCGGACCGGTAATGAGCTCGAGGGTGGTGCCGACCAGCATGCCCATCAGGAAGGTTACGATGAGGTTCGCGCGATAGGGCCAGGCGAAGACGAGAAAAAGCGTCCCGCCGGCACCATAAATCGGAAGCCACGGGCCATGGCAGAAGCCGCGGTTCATGAGGCGCATCGATTTAAGTGAGCAGTAGGTCGATTCGAAGCACCAGCCGAAGATGCAGTAGAACATGAAAAACCACGCCCACTGCAAGAGGGTATAATTCTGAAAGACCTTTAAACCATTAACAAAAACCCACATATGTTTCCGAGATTCCTTTCTATTTCATTTTATTCCTTTTGATCCAACCCCCATCGCACATGTAACGAACGAACCGCGATATGCTCTATGAAGAATCAGAACAGCCTGTCCGGAAGTTTCTGGATGGTGTCAAACAGTCGCTGGAAAATACCAGCGGACAGGACGAGGGTCAGGGCGAGGGAGAAGACGATAAGCTGCAGTACGTGTACACTGCTTTCCGGGCCGGCGGCCGTGATGAAACCGCTCGCGAGGAGGATGTCACGAATCGGGCGATGCAGGATGTAGATCTGCAGGGTGCGCTGACCGATGGTGGTGAGCAGCGGAAGCTGCCGGTTTGGCATCAAAGCAAGAAGTGCGAAGCTCATAAGTCCGGAAATGATAAACCAGACGAGACGGAGCAGCCATAGGTTTGAGGCGAGGGCGCCTGGAAAAGCGGCCGGATTCTGCGCTGCATGGAAACGATAGTACCAGGCGCCGTAGACGACATTTTTATACGGGTACAGATGATCGAAGCTCTGGGTGCCGATCAGTACGAAGCAGAGAATGCCGAGCGCCGTCAGAATCAGAACCGTGTTTCGGCTGACTTTCTTCGAAGTCCCTTCGGAAGACCGACGACGGGATGCCAGGCGTTTCGCTCTCTCTTCCGAAGAGTAGCGACGGGATGTCACGGGGTTCGAGCTCCCTTCGGACACGGATGTCCTATCCTGCTGTGTGCTGAGGAAGTTCATCAGTCGTTCAGGGCCGATGAAATAGCCTGCGAAAAAGAACGGTGCGAAAGC
>CAKQWR010000071.1 GCA_934279105.1 uncultured Oribacterium sp.
GCTCTGTGAGCAGGATGCCGATGCACTGGCGGAGACGCTGGACGCAGTGGCGGAGAAGTTCGGTGATCTCCTTCCGGAGATGAAGTGGATCAACTTCGGCGGCGGACACCACATTACGAGACCTGGCTATGACATCGCACGGCTCGAACAGTGCATCCGTCGTGCGCAGGACGCATGGGATGTAACGGTTTATCTCGAGCCGGGCGAAGCCTGTGCACTGAATGCCGGCTTCCTGCTGACCCATGTACTGGACGTCGTGAAAAACGGTGATACGACCATCGCCATACTCGATGCCAGTGCGGCGTGTCACATGCCGGACGTCATCGAGATGCCATACCGCCCGCCACTGCTTCAGGCCGGAGACGCGGGCGAAAAGGCCTGTACGGTCCGCCTCGCCGGACCGACCTGCCTCGCCGGTGATGTGATCGGCGACTACAGCTTCGACGCAGAACCGAAAATCGGGGATCTCCTCGTTTTCGGCGATATGGCGATCTACACGACCTGCAAAAACAACACCTTCAACGGCATGCCACTGCCGGGTATTTATACCCGGAAACCGGACGGCCAGACAGAAGAAGTCGTTCATTTCGGCTACCGGGATTTCAAGTACCGGTTGGGACGGATGTGATGGTGGACATCCTTTCTACGATGGAAACAGCGTAGGCCGTGTGCCCGGAGTGCCTGCCATCCGAAACACAATACTCCGAGTACGGAAAAAGCTAAAATCGACCCTGAAGAACCAGTAGGTCCTCCGCAATCGACTGAGTTTCCTTGATGGAAACTCAGTGTTGCGGAGGAGTCTAAGGAAAATCACTCCAACTGGTTCTAGCAGGGGCGATTTTGTTTTTCTGCGCACTCTTCGTATGGTTTCGGATGGCAGGCTCTCCGGGCACACGGTCTAAACGGCGGTTCCAGAGGAAGCGTACAGCCACGAGATTTACAAATCGTAATGTTTTCTATATATCTTGTAGTGTTTTCTCGATATAATGAGGAAAAATAGAATGGGAGTGTGGAGAACATGAGTGAAGAATTTGATATTCGGCATGCGCGTATGGTGGATATCGATGCGATTGCGGCGGTGGAAGCCGAGTGCTTTCCGGTGGCAGAGGCGGCGACACGGGAGGAATTTGCCGAGCGTATCCGCTACTATGGCGACTATTTCTGGTTGCTGTACGAGGGGGATAAACTGATTTCCTTTGTGGATGGATTCGTAACAGATGAAGCGGATCTAACAGATGAGATGTATGAACGTGCGGAAATGCATGATGAACACGGTGCGTGGCAGATGATCTTCGGGGTAAATACCCTGCCGGATTATCGGAAGCGTGGATATGCCGGTCGACTTCTCCGACGGGCCATCGCGGATGCACGTCAGCAGGGACGAAAAGGCGTCGTCCTGACCTGCAAGGATCGCCTGGTGCATTACTACGCAGGCTTCGGCTTCATGGATGAAGGCATCAGTGGGTCTACACACGGAAACGTCGAGTGGCATCAGATGCGACTGACATTCCCTATCGTCTAGGTGTAGCTTACGCAGGCGTCCATCCTCCGGGACACGCCTGAAGAACCGCTGAAATTTCAGTGCTTGTATGGATTTCCGTAGAATGGACGATGGTACATACGGATCACTGTGGTATAATCAAAATGTAAACCAAGGTTCTGAACAGATTTTTCTGAAATATAAGCAGCTGGCTACGTTTAAAATAAGAAGTGGAGGAAATTGCGATGGCAGATGAGCAGATGAGAAATACAACAAGTGCAGGCAGCGCTTCTTCGGCCTCCGCAGGTAGTCCGGTGAAGCGGGCACCACGGAATGATATAAGTGCTGTACCGAGAACCGAACGCTTACGTCGACCGGCGGATCCAAACGAACTGCTGACGCATAATCAGCCGCCACGTCGTCCGACCCCGAATCGGACAGAGCCGGAGCGCGCGGGTGTACCGTTGCAGGACATCCGAAAAGAGGATGCATCGAGCTATACCGGTGGTCTCGCTGCAGAAGAAGCAGCGGCGAAGCAGGCGAAATCTCGTCGCAACAGCGACAGCTTTATACCAGGTGCCGGCTATGAGGGCCCGACCAATGCAGAGCTGATGATCGAAATCAAGCGAAACCGCTACATCATGATTACAGTGCTCGTGCTACTGTTCATCATGCTCGTGACCTTCTTCGGCTTCAGTATTTACATTTATCGTACCTTCCAGATGTATGAGACACAGCTGCAGGATGCATTCGATACCATGGAGAAAATCGACGATATGGTCGGTAAACTTCAGCAGACCTATGCGACCTACAGTGGTCAGATCGATGACTTCTTCGACACCGTCAGCGAACTGAAAGGTTATGTCGACACCTTCAAGAGTCTTCTCGGTTCGCTTCCGAAGATTCAGCTTCCGTTCTAAAAGGTAGAATGATCATACGTATGGAAACGTATGAGACGAAGATAAATGCAGAACAGATGAATAAAGAACATTTCGCTTATCATCACTAGAGGGCGGCGTGCTCCTGAATGTATATCCAGGATGCACGACGCCCTCTTCTTTATCGTATGTTCGTTTTTTCTGTGAATCATGCTCCACTGTAGAGTGGCAAGTCGATGTCGGTGTTCATAAGAGAACGTCGCTTTAGTCTTTTACGAAGTCCTCACGATACGGTGCGAAGATGTCGATGAGCTGTCCGGCCTCGAGGCAGACACAGCCATGCTCGACACCGTCGGTCTTCAGAAGGGTATCGCCCTCGGTGACGATGTGCTTCTCACCATCGATCGTAAACTCGAACTTGCCGGACTTGATATAGGTGATCTGGGTGTGCGGATGATGGTGAAGCTTACCGATCGCGCCCTCGTCGAAGGTGTTTTCGACGACCATGACGTCGTCAGAATACGCAAGTACGCGCTTCGTAACGCCCTCGCCACCGGACTCGGTAACGATGTCCTTATAAAATACCCAACGTTCATTCTTGTGCTCGTGATGTAACATGATGTGTTCTCCTTTTTATGTCACGTAATATTAGGGGGACGGATACGAGAGTGTCCGTCCCCTTACTCCGTATTGTTTTCTCTATTTTAACGCTCGGTGAACCGCTTTACAAGCTACGCACAACATAATAAAAACACCATAATAAAATCATGCCTCTACAACGAGGCGTCCCTCCACTTCACGTGCGAGGTGCTGATTCACCGTGATGTATTCTTCGACGACATCGCGGGCAGAGGTGGAGAGTACACTGGTCTTTCCATTTGCTTCCGCTTCTTCGAGGGTGATATCGAGGAACGGCTTCAGATTCGTATAATGATATTTCTGCATCGCTACGGTGTAGAGCCGGTCCGGATGCAGCGGCTCACCATCGAGCGTCAGCTCACGGAAGGCCTGTGCACTTCTCGACCAGACGATGCGCATACCATGTGAGAACTGATAAAATTCCGTGTGCTCGCCGACGAAGGCATCTTCACGGAGAATATGCCGGATCATGCGCTCAAGCTGTGTGCCGGTCACCTTCAGCATGTAGACGGCATCGTCATACGGCAGGCACTCGACGAGGTCGCCATAGTGGACCACCGGTCCGAGGGTAAGACTTCGAATCGCGCCGGAGCCCATCAACATGAGGTCGATGGCGAAGCTGTCGCGCAGGATATCTGCAATCAGATTGCCGAGCGAGGTTTCCTGATTTCTTTTCGGATGCGTAAGCTCATGCGCGAAACGTGTCACGATGCGGTCGTACTTCTGCGAGGTGACATCCTTATAGTGTTGAATGAAATTCTCCACCTCACGGTCACGCGGGCAGTGACTGTCATCGATCGGGATGATCTGCCAGGTGAAGCTGTCGATGGCATTGAGATCCGTGTCCACCATGATGTCGAAGCGACCGATCTGATTCGTACCGGTACCCGCCTGTACGATGTAGATGTCATTGACCTTCGCCGGCGCCTCCGGAAGTGTATGGCTGTGCCCGCCGATGATGATGTCCACGCCCCAGTCCGGATCCAGCATCTCGGCCAGCTTTTTATCCTCTTCGAAGCCGATATGCGTGAGGAGCACGGTGAAGTCGATATCGATGGCATTGTACGCGTTACAGATGTTGCCGACTTCGTGTGCGGCTTCGGCGATGTCGACGAAGGAACCGATGAGATCGTCACTCTTCGTGGCGGCCAGCACTTCCTCCGTGATGATGCCGATGAACAGAATCTTCATGCCATCGAGCTTCGATATCCAGTACGGCCGGAACATGCGGCGACCGTTCGACTTGATGTGCAGATTCGCGTTGATGATCGGGAAGTCGGCGCATTTCTCGAGGAACAGGAGATGCGCGAGGCCATAATCGACCTCGTGGTTGCCGATGGCAGCGACGTCCGGTCCGACCAGGTTCATGATGCCGATCGTGGAGGTGCCCTTATACTCTGAATCGATGACACTGCCCCGGAACATATCGCCCGCGACCGCATAGATCACGTTTTTCTCCTCCCGTCGTACTTTATTGACATAGCCAGAGAGCAGGGATACACCACCGACGAGCTTCTCATCAAGCTCCTCCTCGAGAAAATCGCCATGCATATCGTTCGAATGCAGAATCGTCAGCTTTTTCAGGTTCTTCATATAAGTGCCTCCTTTCTTCTGAGGGGGTAATACCAGATATATATTCATATTATATTACAATTTTACATATAATATGAATAAAATTTAATTATCATAATCGAAGCTGTATCACTTCAATCGGAGAAACCGCATGTCGGCTGGCTGAATAGGTAGCGAGCAGGCGTGCCATTCACAGGTATCTTCCGATGCGATATAATAAGAAGCATCTTCACGGTGGACGCTCATTACGGAACAACAGAGGGCGCCTGTTCCGGACCACGAAAGGATTTGCCATGAAATTCATCCATCTCGCGGATCTTCATATCGGGAAGCGTGTCAATGCGTTTCCGATGCTGGAGGATCAGCGTTACATTTTAAAACAGATTCTTACGATCTTGCGTGAGGAGCAGCCGGATGGCGGTGTCATCCTCGCCGGTGATATCTACGACAAGGCGATTCCGAGTGCGGAAGCGGTCGAGCTGTTCGACGAATTCCTCTACCAGCTTGCCGCGCTGAAGCTGCGGGTGTTCATCATCGCGGGCAACCACGACTCGCCGGAGCGCATCGCCTTCGGAAACCGTCTCATGGACCACGCCGGTATCTATCTGTCGCCGGTGTATGATGGCCACGTGAAGCGCATTACCTGCCTCGATGCCGCATCTGCATCCACCTGTCCGCCGGTCGATGTCTATCTTCTGCCGTTTCTGAAGCCGGCGAATGTCCGTCGTTTCTATCCGGATGAGACCATCGAGAGCTACACGGATGCGATGCGAATCGCCATCGCGCATATGGACATCGATCCGACACACCGGAATCTCATCGTGACGCATCAGTTTGTAAGCGGTGCGAGCCGCTCTGACTCAGAGGATATCTCTGTCGGCGGTACGGATAACGTCGATGCATCGGTGTTCGCACCGTTTGATTACGTCGCACTCGGTCATCTGCACGGACCGCAGCAGGTCCGTTTCCGGTCAGCACCGGATGCCAATGCTGCTGATCAGGATACAAGCTCGGAAGCAGTGATACATGCCCTCCTGTCCGCCGATGCGGATTCGGAAGTATCCTCGACTGACCATTCGGAAAGCAGCGCATCAGCGGTAAAAACCATGACCGCTGGTCCGGTGATCCGTTATTCCGGTACGCCACTGAAATACAGTTTCTCGGAGGCACGCCATCATAAGTCTGTGACGATCGTCGAAATCGGTGCGAAGAAAGCAGATGGCACGACGGACGTCTGCATTGACACGCGGGAACTGAAGCCGATGCATGACATGCGGGAGATCCGCGGCAGTTATGAGGAACTCACGCTGCGCGCGAATTACGAGGGCACGGCGACGGACGATTATATGCACGTGACGCTTACCGATGAAATCGAGGTTCCGGACGCGGCACGTCATCTGCAGGTAATCTATCCGAACCTGATGAAGCTCGACTATGATAACGCGCGGACGCGCGGACAGGGCGACGAAGGCCTGGAACTCGAAGCGCTCGAGGAGAAGTCACCGCTCGACCTGTTTTCAGAGCTTTTCGAAAAGCAGAATCATAAGGAGATGACCGAGGAGCAGGCACGTTACGTACAGGCACAGATGGAGAAAATCTGGGAAGCATAGGACGGGACGCGTACAGATCGAGCATGATCGGAGAACATCGGATACTGTGCGGCATGCGGAACGATGGCATCTGCGCGGAACTGAATCGCAAGGAAAGGAAGAAAGAAGCGCAGAAAATGTAACGATGACATCCGTGTGGAACAGAATCTGATGGAAAAGTGTGGAGGAACAGAATGCGACCACTGAAATTAAAGCTGTCCGCTTTCGGACCATATAAGGGCGTGACAGAAATCGATATGGAGAAGCTCGGCGAGAGCGGGCTTTACCTCATCACAGGCGACACCGGTGCCGGCAAGACCACGATTTTCGATGCCATTACCTTCGCCCTATTCGGTGAGGCCTCGGGTGAGAACCGGACCGCCGGTATGCTGCGTTCGAAGTATGCAGAGCCGGAGACACCGACCGAGGTCGAGATGTGCTTCCGTTATCGTGGGAAGGACTATACCGTGAAGCGGAATCCGGAGTACGAGCGCCCGGCGAAGCGTGGCGGCGGCACGACGATCCAGAAGGCAGATGCGGAGCTGACGCTTCCGGACGGCGCGGTACTCACGAAGCCGCGGGAGGTGGACCGGAAGATCCTCGAGATTCTCGGCGTCAATCACCAGCAGTTTTCGCAGATCGCGATGATCGCGCAGGGCGACTTTCTGAAGCTGCTGCTGGCAGATACGAAGGAGCGACAGGAAATCTTCCGTAAGCTCTTCGAAACAGAACACTATAAGGCACTGCAGATGCAGATCCTGAATGATTCGAAGCGTCTCTATGGCGAGAAAGAAGATGCTCGAAAAGCCATCGAGCACTATGTGCAGGCCACAACGGCAGATCCACTGAGTCCACTCTCTGTCGAACTGGAGCGTGCGCATCAGGGGGCAATGCTGACGACGGACGTGCTGCCACTGCTCGAAAAGATCATCGCAGGCGATGAGGAGCGAAGCGGGCAGCTCGAATCGAACATCAGCGAGACGAGCGAAGCGCTCGAAAAAATCAGCGGGCATCTGACGACCATCCATGCGTATCAGGAGCTGAAAGCGACATATGAACGTACGGATGCGCAGCTGAAGGAGGCCGGACCGAAGCTGGAAGAACTTCGAACACGCTTCGACACGGAACAGGCGCGGGAACCGGAACGGAAAGAACTGGAACGCCGCATCACCGTTCTCACGGAGGCACTTCCTCAATACGAAGAGCTTAGCCGGCGTATGCAGCTGCAGGCGACACGGGAGCAGCAGCTTATCCGGATCCGTGCGGAACAGAAGACGCGCAGCAGCAGGCAGGCGACGTGGAAGCAGCAGCTCGATCAGGCGAAAGCCGAGCTGCAGACCATCGGAATGGTAGAGGCAGCACTTGCCACGAAGATGGCAGAACAGGCGGAGAATGCACGGAAGCGCAGTGAGCTGAGTACGCTGACGAATCTGTTTGAGGCGCTGAAGGTGCAAAGTCAGAAGTATGCGGCAGCACAAAAAGACTTCGAGCAGGCATTTTCGAAGTATGAACAGGCAGATGCTTCCTATAAAGAGTGTAACCGGGCGTTTCTCTGTGAACAGGCGGGGATTCTGGCGAGCAGTCTGAAGCCAGGAGACAGCTGTCCGGTCTGTGGGCATGCCATCACCGCAGAGAGTGCGCTTGCGACGCTCTCTGCGTCGGCACCGACGGAAGCCGATGTGCAGGCGGCACAGAAGCGCGCGGAGCAGCTGCGGAGAGATGCGGAAGAAAAGAGCGGTACGGCGAAGGGACTTCGTGGAGAGTATCAGGGTGCGGCACAGCATGTGCTGCAGCAATGCAAGACGCTTTTCGGCGAAATGAAGGATCTGAACCTCGCATATCAGCGTGTGAAAGAAGCCTGTACGACGCTCACCGAGGAGGCAACGATACTGACGGCGGCGGTGAAGGAACTGACAGGGAAAGCAGAACGAAAGAAAACGCTGGAGAAGCAGATTCCGGACGCAGAGCAGAAGCTTGCGGCGCTGAATGATGAGATCCAGCAGGCAGAGGCGCAGCAGATCGAGCTTCAGACGGCCTTCACAGCAGCTGCCGGAGAGCTCGAGGAGCGGCGCGTGAAGCTTCCGTTTGCATCCGAAAAGGAGGCACGGGCAGAAATCGCTCGTCTCAGCAAACTTCAGACACAGGCGATGGAAAGCTTCCGTCAGGTGGATCAGGCCGTACGTGTAGCGGAAGAGAAAATCGCAGAGCTGCGCGGTTCGCTGCAGCAGCTCGAGGAACAGATGAAGACGGCAGAAGGTGCGCAGTATGATGAAGCGACCGAGCGGGCAGAGCAGACCCGCCTCAGTGGTCTGCGGCAGCAGCTCCGGGAGGAGGCCAATGTCGTCATTGCCCGCATCCAGAATAATTCGATGCATCTCGGAAAGATCCGTGCGGGTGCCGATGTGCTTACGGAGAAGGAACGGCACTATGCCTGGGTGAGTGAGCTTTCCAATACGGCCAACGGCACAGTGGCCGGCAGTGAGAAGATGACGCTCGAGACCTACATCCAGACGACCTACTTCGACCGCATCCTCAGGCGGGCGAACACGCGCCTCATGATCATGAGTGATGCGCAGTATGAGCTCGTGCGTCGGAAGAGCGCCGACAATATCAAATCGCAGTCGGGCCTCGAGCTGGACGTGCTCGACCACTACAACGGCACGCTGCGTTCGGTGAAGACCCTGTCGGGGGGAGAGTCCTTTAAGGCTTCCCTTAGTCTCGCCCTCGGGCTCAGTGATGAAATCAGCTCCAGTGTCGGCGGTATCCGCCTCGACACCATGTTCGTCGATGAGGGCTTCGGCTCCCTCGACGAGGATTCGCTGCATACCGCGATTCAGGCGCTCGCGGAACTCACCGAGGGACATCGCCTCGTCGGCATCATTTCTCACGTCGGGGAGTTGAAGCAGCAGATCGACAAGCAGCTCGTCGTGACGAAGGACCGCGCCGGCGGCAGCCAGGTCGAGGTGGTCGTATAATGCTTTTACGGAATGAAACATGGAGGATGCAAAGATACCGAGCCATACATTCGGAATAGAAACAATACTGAACACAAATGCGAAATAGCGTTCAGTAACTATTTAAAAAATTTTATATAGTTCAAATTTTTTAAAGAACGGAGAGGATGAAAAGGACGGAAATACGTCTTTTTCATTCATCTCCGTTTTTCATAGTTTTTAAAACTATTTCTTCTTCAGAATTTATTCGATTGACTTCCCATGCTATTTCACTTATTCTAGGCACCATCGCGAGGAAAGTTAAAATATTTTAATAAAAAGTATTTAACTATCAACACTCGTAAGCAGAACACAAATAGTAGATGAATCGCCGTGCTACGGCAAAAGGAGAACAAAATGGATTTCGAGCAGGTTAAGGACATTATCGTAGATACACTCGCATGTGATGAGGAGAAGGT
>CAKQWR010000072.1 GCA_934279105.1 uncultured Oribacterium sp.
TTTCAAAATGTGCATTCATCGTTACGAGCATTGTATTTCGATGTATCAACATTTCAATGAATCGGTTTTCGTTTCATTCTTATCTTAAAGGAGGAGTGGCGCCGGGCGTGTCCCAAAAAAGGGCGTACTAAGCCCACGTCTCCAAAATAAGCAAACTTTATCCTACCATGACCCCGGATTTTCGTCAATACGTGAAATTTAATTTTTTGCAATGCATCGCAGGTAACCGTTCAGGCGAGGAACCCGGAGGGGCGGTTATCATCGCAGTCCTCGAAACAGACATCAAAAAAGGAATCGACGTTCGTCGATTCCTCTCTGCTTCGATGATTACTTTCTGGAAGCCATTTCTCTGGCGCGGGCCATGATGCCCTTCTTCTTTTCCGGTGCCTTCGGGATGCTGCCACCGCGAACAGACTTGATTGCGCGGATGTAGAGGCCGGAGATGGAGCACTTGCACTCCTTGCCCTTCGGGATCTGATCAAATACGCTTGGGTCTGCGATGAGCGTCATCATACGTGGTCCGATCTTCGCTTTCACGACCGGAAGCTTCTGCCACTTCAGGTAGAACGGTGTCTGCTCCTTGATTGCCTCCGGTAGTCCGGCTGCGATCGCCTCACTCAGAGAGAGCTTCTTCTTATCAATCACCAGCATCGATACATCCTGTGTGTTTGCATCGATGATCGGCTGCTGCTCTGCCTGCTGTCTTGTCAGCTTCTTGCCATAGAAGTACATAAATGCCATAAGCGCAACCAGAATGATTGCAATCACCACCAGCACGGTTGCCACGGTATTCCAATGGATAGCCATTAACGTCATATAGTAAATCCTCGTCTTTCCATAAATCTGCCCTTAATCTTACTATTTCGGTCGTCAAAATGCAACCTCAAAAGGACCCTGTGACATCCGATCTGTTTACTTCTCTTTTATCTTGATTCTCACCTCATTATCACTCACCGGCTGCCCGCCCTGCGTAATCGTGTAGACCAGACGGATATTCATAAGACTATCCGCATGAATGCGGTCGATCTCGACATATTTTGTATCGAAGCCGAGTTCCATTTCACCCATCGGTGTCTCATAATTCATGTGATGATGTGTATTCTCTTTATAGCGGAACTGATTGGCCTGTTTCCAGTTCCGGGTCACGATAACCTCTTCGTCGTTAACATTGATCTCCATCTCATGATGGACGCCATCCTGAAAATAGCTGAGCACATGGCGTCCGGCAGAGACTTCGCGCAGAATTCCTTCCGCCCGATACTCCATCTGGTCTCTGTCGCCATCAATGGTCTGTTGTGTCTGCATTTCGATGTTTACTTTCATTTTTCTATCTCGCCTTATTTCATCCAGTTTGTGTCGCCCTTTTTCAGTTTAAAGAGCAGATCCTTCTTACGCTCGTAGATTTTGATCAGGAGCTTGATTTCCTCCGGGCTTCGGTTCGAGCTTGCCAGCACCTGACTGAGTTCTTCATTTGTCAGGAGCTTGTTCATATCCACCATGTCCGGCTTCTGCACGAGGCGGAGAAGGCCAGCCTCATTCCTCGCGAAGCTGTCCACCCGGATGTTCTTCAGTTCCAGCGTACCGCTTCGCATATCGAGGTCATAGAACATCGAATTTCCGGAGTCAAAAATCGGTGCCGGCTTCACAAATTCGAGACTTTCAGCATCGCGAAGCACACCGAAGTTTCCATAATTCCGGTCCACATTCGTTATGACAAAATCGGTCAGAATCTGATAATCGAGAAATGCCCGAAGCTCTTCCTCTTTCAGGCCATGCTGCACACAGCCACGAAGAAAGAGTTCATAATCCGACGCCTCGTGGTCATGCTGCCGACCAGCGCGGATGATATCCGCCGCCGGAATGAACTCAAGCCGTTCATCCGTAAAGGCCTCCGAGCTGACACCAAGCTGTTTTCCATGTCCATAATCGATGGTGTAAAACTGATAATCCACATACGGAAAGCGATTCTGTTTCCGATGAATATAGGCAGCCACCACCTCATTAAAAATCTGCTGTGTGTGCCCATGCTCCGATCCCTTTACAAGGAAACGTCTGCCTCCCTCCACAGAAATCCAGGCTTTCGGCACATTTCCCTGCGTTGAAGCACTCGGTGAACGAAGATCGGAATTCCGAAAGCCCCCGAGCGCATCGAGACCTGCAAACTGGCTTGCACCGATGACATCATCGAAATCATTCTGAAATAAATTCACCTCTCGCCAGTCGGCATCACTATCTGCCGGCTTCACCCAGTAATCATCGCCCATCGAAAGGCCCATATTTTTAAGAAGATAGACCTGCGGCGTGAGAAGACCGATTCGATCGAGGATACGTCCCATATCGCCCTGTGTAACCGGGACTGCACGACGCTGCCACCATGCCTTCAGCTGTGCGTCTGAACCACCAGCGCCGATCGGAAGAAGCGCACGATCATATACTTCGGATACCGAAATCAGCGTTCCGGTCACCGGCTCCATCAAAAGTGCTGCGACCGCATCCTCCCGATGCATCAGAATGTACGCTTGCTCGTCCTCCGGATGTAAGCGGAAGACCATCGGCGACGTGTCTGCACCGCCATGCGTAGCCTCCTTCGCTTCTGTTTGCGCCAATGTCGACGGCGTTGCATCGTCACCGCCCCGCGCGGCCATACGCTCCCGCCGCGTATTTTCCTTCCACTCTGCCAGCATACGCTTACGCATACGAAATTCTTCTGATTCCAGTTCACTCGGCTTCAGTTCACTGAAGTCCACCTCCGAAATCAGATCCTCCATCGAGCAGTCGAGAATCTTCGCGATGCGAAGAATCGTCTCCGCCTTTGCAGACGAAAGATCCTTATGTCCCTGCTCGTAATCCTGAATCGAACGGAACGAAATACCGGTCTGCTCTGCCAGCTCCTTCCGGCTGATACCCTTTAATTCTCTTAGTGTTTTTAGATTCATACGACGCCCACACTCCTGTACAGGATTCCGGATATGTGTCTCCCCCCAGTCTTTTCCCTGCCCGGCACACCCGAAAATATCAGATAATATATAAATAAGATACGCCATTTTACGTATGTGTACAAGCGTGCAGGAATTACAGTTTTATTACGATTTAGGGGAAGTTACTGTTCAAACGCAGTTAAGTCAAGGCGTGGCTCGGAGTACTGTGCTTCTGCCTGCCGTCCGCCGAGCCACGAGTGAACAGTAACAGGCGGAGACCGATACAACCCCTATGCATGCAAAAAACCACCGTGCATCGCACGGTGGCCTCCTGAATCCTTACATTATTTCTTATCGTCAGCCTTTGCAGGTGCCGCTGTGGTCGCCTTTTCGAGCTGAGCGATCGCTGCCTTCTGCATCGGGATACGGCAGTTCTTGTTGTTACCAAACTCAACGATTACCGTGTCATCGGTCATGTCGATGATCACGCCGTAGAAACCAGATGTGGTCAGAACGGTGTCGCCTACTGCAACAGATGCCAGAAGAGCTTCCTGTCTCTTACGCTCCTTCTGTGATGGCTTGATACCGATAAAATAGAACATTGCAACGATAGCAATGATATAAATTACCCAACCAATTACGCTCATTCTTTTTTCCTCCGTGTAAGTATAGTATCGGCTCGAGTTTCAATGGTACTTACCACCGCTCGCCGATTCTCTAAATCAACATTCTATCATAGCCACTTCTAAATATCCAGTAAATATTATCGCCAGTCCGCGCATTTCGTGCTATGATAACAGCCACATAATGTAAGCGCTTTCTATTGCTGCTTTTCAGCCAGGAAGTGTATGCAAATCCTACAGCAGATGCTGTTTAAACAAAAGGGTGTCACTATGAGAAACATGACAAGCGGCAGTATTTACCGTCACCTTCTGGCCTATGCCATCCCACTGATATTCGGAAACTTCCTTCAGCTCACCTATAACGCGGTCGATTCCATCATCGTCAGCAAAGGCGCCGGCGTCGCTGCGCTCAGCGCCGTATCCGTTTCCAACCCGGTTTCCGTTCTCCTCATCCAGAGTATCTCCGGACTCGGCATCGGTGCCTCTGTCTATTTAAGTAAATACTATGGTGCCGGCGAGCAGGAAAAGCTGAAGCGTGCCCTTTCCAGTACGATTCTCTTCGGCACCTTCGCAGGCCTCATCGTTACGCTGCTCGGCATACTGCTGGCCTCCCCGATCCTTCTCTCCATGAATACACCAGCGGATATCCTGCACGACTCACTCGTCTATCTCCGCCTTCTTTTCATCGGAAACTTTTTCACCTTCCAGTATAACATCATGTCGAGTGCTCTTCGCGCCGTCGGTGACTCGAAAACACCGGTGACCTTCGTCGGCATCTCTTCCATCCTGAACGCCTGTCTGGATTGGATTTTCATTTTCATCTTCCACTGGGGCGTTTTCGGTGCCGCTCTGGCGACCATCATCGCGGAAGCGATCTCCGCAATCCTCTGCTACATCTATGTCTACCGCCATATCCCGGCGTTGGCACTGAAGCGGAGTGAAATGGTTCTGGACCATGCCCTTCTCCGGAAGATTCTCTCCAGCGGCCTCATCACAGCACTACAGCAGTCCTGCCAGCCGATCGGAAAGCTGCTCGTTCAGAGCGTGATCAATGTGCAGGGCATCGATGTCATCGCGGCCTTCAATGCCGGTTGCAAGATCGAGGACTATGGACGTATTCCGGCACAGACGATCAGCCACGGCATGATGACCTGTGCCGCACAGAATCGTGGTGCCGGTGACAAAAAACGTGTCAGAGAAACACTATGGAAGGGCATCCTGATCGGACTCATCTACTATCCGATCATCTGCGTTCTGATTCTCCTGTTCCGCTATCCGCTGATTCAGCTTTTCGCACCGACCAGTGGCGGCGAAGAAATGGTCCGCCTCGGTGTCACATACCTTTCCGTAAAAGCCTTCACCATCGTCTTCCCATGCGTTACAAACGCAATGCAGGGCTTCATGCGTGGCATGGGCAACATGACGATCACCCTGATCTCCACGATTCTTCAGATCACCATCCGCACCATCTTCGTCTATCTCCTCGTCCCGAAGATCGGCATCACCGGCGAAGCCTACGCCTGCGCCATCGGCTGGACCTTCATGATTCTCTTCGAGTACAGCTACTACTTCCTCTTCCGGAAGAAGCTCTACGCGGCGATGAACTAAAGGCACACGACGGTGCCTCGCTGCGTTCCTCATCATTTTTAAACGCCCGGCAAACGGTCAAAGGGTGGCCTCTGGAGGCTGGTCGCCTGCGGCGGTAAACTCTAAAACCAGCCCACGAAGAAACACTAGGCCCTCTGCAATCGACTGAGTTTCCCTGATGGAAACTCAGTGTTGCAGAGGGCTCTAAGGAAAAATCACTCCAAGTGTTTCTAAGTGGGCTGGTTTTGATTTTACACGTCCTCGGCTTAAAGCCTCCGGAGGCCACCCTTTGACCGTTTGCCGGGCTGTTTTAAACTCTACAAAACGCAGCGCGGTAAGCACCGTGCGCCTTTAGTCGTCTTCCTTCGGGAATTTCTTCCGGATATAAAGGAAGGTGATGAGGTGCGCGCTGAAGGTGATCGTCCAGGTGATCGGGTAGCTCATATACAGCCAGTTCAGCGAATGGAAGTACGGAAGCCGGAACAGCGTTACCACAAACAGGATACGAAGACCGCAGGCACCGATCAGACTCACAAACATCGGGATCACTGAGTAGCCGAGACCACGCAGCGAGCCGACCATCACATCCATGATACCACAGAGGAAATACGGCGCAGATACAATCAACAGTCGCTCCTGTCCATAGCGCACAACATCCGGATCCGTCGTAAAGAAACGAAGAAGCCATGGATCAAGCAGCACCGAACCGATACCCATCACGAGCCCGATGATGACCACCGTAATAAGACAGTCCTTCAGGATACGGTTGATCCGACTGTACTTTCCGGCACCGAGATTCTGTGCCGTAAAGGAAAGATTCGTCTGATAAATCGAGTTCATCGAAGCATATACGAAGGCCTCGATATTCTGCGCCGCTGTCGCACCCGCCATCGCAACGGAACCGAAGGAGTTGATGGAACTCTGGATGACCACGTTCGACAGGCTGAAGATGGTACTCTGGAGCCCCGCCGGCAGGCCGATTTCCATGATGGAACGAAGAAGCTTCGCGTTCACGTGGAGCTTCCGGAGATCAAGATGCAGCGCGCCTTTCTCCCGCATAAGTGTAACCAGCAGGGCAATGCCGGAAAACGCCTGCGAAATCGTCGTTGCGATTGCAACACCCGCGACACCGATGCCCACCACAAGCACGAAGAAAAGGTTCAGAATGACGTTGATCACACCGGCGATCATCTGAAAATACAGTGGCCGCTTCGTATCGCCCACTGCACGCAGGATGGCTGCTGCGAAGTCATAAAGCATGATCAGCGGCATACCGAGGAAATAGATGCGAAGATAGAGTACTGAATCTTCGATGACATCCGAAGGCGAGCCCATCAGTTCCAGCATCGGTCTCGCCAGAAACAGGCCGGCGACACAGAGAATCGCGCCGAAAATAACCGATACCAGAATCGATGTATGAATCGTATCCGACATTTCCTCCTGTCGTTTCGCCGCATAGTACCGTCCGACACAGACATTGACACCGATGGAAAAGCCGACGAAGAGCTGGATGATGAGATTCACCAGTGATTCGGTCGAGCCGACGGCTGCCATCGCCTGTGGGCTGACGAAACGACCGACCACGACGATATCAGCAGCGTTAAATAGAAGCTGAAGCACAGAGGCTGCCATGAGCGGCAGCGCAAAGGTGATGACCTTCGGCATGATGACGCCGGTCGTCATGTCCATCTCATATTTCTTACTCATATTTATTCACTCACATATTCAATAACTTATGTAGTTCATTTTCTACCGGTTCAACAGAAGAACCAATGATAATCTGTACAGCATTTTTACCCGGTCGAAGTACGCCACCGACCTGTGCAGAGCGAATTTTCTTCTCATCTACCGCGTCATACTGACGAATCGTCACCTTCAGTCGTGCACCGTCATGCTGAACGTCACTGACATTCTCACGACCTCCGAGACCTTCCAGGATGATCTTTGCAACTTCTGCCGCATCGGATTTATCATCCAGCGTGATGTGAAGCTTCTCATCCTCGCGGAGCTTCATCGTGAGCTTATCCGCATTTTTACGTTTGTTATTCTTCTGTACCATGTACGCCACGGCCAGAAGAAGTGCCACCGCCACGATTGCAACGATGATCATCATCTGCGTATGAAACATACTTTCCCTTTCCGCACTCAGCGTGCCTGTGCCTTATATTTCTGAAGTTCTGCCACATAACGCTCTCCGATGCCGGAAAGCGGAATCTTCTTTTTCTTGATATAGCCGATGGTCATAATTTCATCGGTGTCGAGCCGTACCGCCGTGTATTCATCACCGTTCAGTTCCTGACATATGATACCCGAGCACAGGGTGTAGCCATTGAGCCCGACCATCAGATTCAGAAAGGTCGCACGGTCATCACACTTGATGATCTGCTTATAGTCATACGTACTCAGCACCTCTTCCGAGAAGTAGAACGAATTTCGTTCCCCCTGATCGAAGCTGAGGCACGGATAATCCGCCAGCTCTTCCATACGGATGATATCCTTATGTGCGAGTGGATTATCTTTACTCATAAAGACATAGATATTGCAATCAAAAAGCGGGATGAATTCGAGAGAATCCTCCCGTAGGATCTTTCCGATGACCTTACTGTTAAAATCATTCATATAGATGACGCCGATCTCCGAGGTCTGGTTTCGTACATCATTGATGATTTCCATCGTCTTCGTTTCCTTGACCGCAAATTCATAGGTATCCATACCATACTCGCGGGCGAGGTGAATAAACGCTTCTACAGCAAAGGTATAGTGCTGCATCGATACGGAGAACTTTTTCTTCCGGGTGCCGACATTGACATACTTGTCTTCCATCAGCTGATACTGCTCGACGATCTGCCGTGCATAGCCCAGAAATTCTTCTCCCTCCGCCGTCGTCACGATACCACGGTTCGAGCGGAGAAAAATCTCAATGCCGATTTCCTTTTCCAGCTCCTTGATCGCCGCCGAAAGTGACGGCTGTGTAATATACAGATGCTTCGCAGCTTCATTCATGGAGCCACTGTCAGCAACCGCAATCACCTGCCGAAGTTGCTGTAATGTCATACATGTTTCCTCCCAAGAATATGAAGGTGACCATGCCCTTCGATGCGTTCGAAACGCAGGCATGGTCATTTGTTTTCTTCGCCGGTACAGCCATGTATCCCGCCATCCTTCGGACGGCGCGCCTATGAACGCAAGCGGCATGATGCTGTGTCGATGTTCACCGCTGCTACGAACGGCTCCTCTGTTACGCTGTATACTTAATAACCTTCGTCTGAGGCATAGCTGATGAAGCCAGCCGGATCGATCTGGATATGTGCCGATGTCCACTGCTGCCGATCCTCTCTCGTCAGACAGCCCGGTCCGATGTATCGAATCGATCCATCGCTCTCCTTCCGCTCGATGAGGGCATCAAAGCGGAAGGCACCATCGCCTTCAAACACTTTCTTTCCCTTTTTGCCATCCGCCGTCGGCTCATACAGCTTCATCGTCGCATAGATGACCCAGGTAAAGCCACGCGCTTTTTCCTTCATGATCTGATGACCGGTGCCACTCGAACGATCCGAAAACTCCGCGATCAGATTCGGATTTTTCCGAAGCAGCTCACGATAGGTATACGTCTTCTCGTTGAGCTCCTCCACCGGCTTCGTCTGCACCATCCGGGAGCCGTTATAGGCAAGCCGGACGCCATCCGGTGTCGTCGTATCACTCTGCGCAGAGCCATCCTCGCCGACGTAGAAATTGCCGACCATCTGGTTGACTACCATTTCTCCCGTCGCCGGATCAACGTAGTAAAACTTCCCATCGTCGATGATCCAGCCGCTTGCAATCGCACCCTCCCGAAAGTAGTACCATGCATCTGTGTTCGGATTCTGATACCATCCATCATAAAGCGTTGCTTCGCCGGCCTCATCGACCGTCGCGAAACGGCTCGCACCATCCGCCATCGTGGTCCACATTTCCATGGCCAATGCCGGCGTCGTGCATGTCATCGCTACAGCCGCACTGACGATGGCTGCGGCCAGCAGCTTCTTTATACTCTTCATCATAAACCTCTCATATATTCTTCCCCGAACAGGAAGAACACATTTCATAAACAAGGCGCGTCTCCGTGCGCCAGGTGAAGTGCCCCTGGCAGAACGATTCATACGCACGGAGATACCTGTATGGTGAATACATTACAGGAGCGTATGTCTCTGCTCCTCTTCTGATTTCGGATTGAGATACTTCGGTGCCACATCAAATACGCTGATGCAGCCGCTCTCACCCTTTGCGGACATACGGCTGACGGCACGTGCATAGGCAGCAAGTACAGAACCCGTAAACTCCGGATTCGAATCCAGCTTCAGTCTGTACTCGATCAGCTCATGGTTGTTGCTGTCACCGGTCACACCGGAACGCATCACGAA
>CAKQWR010000073.1 GCA_934279105.1 uncultured Oribacterium sp.
GGATGAGATCCCGGCCTTTATCCAGGAGACCATCGACCAGACGCTTCAGAACGCATGAGTCGAAGACGCATAGAGCGATTGCGGTCCTGCGCACCGGGTTTCATGTGCTTGCAAAAAGGAATCCCGGAGAGAGTGGCGGTGCATGCCGATTTGTCACTCTCTCCGGGATTCCTTATCCGCATCGGATTTTGAATACGGTGTACAGGACCGCATCGCCGCTGACTTATTTATGATACGGCTCATGTGCGTTGATTTTGAAGGCACGGTAGACCTGTTCGAGGAGGATGACCCGCATCAACTGATGTGGGAAGGTCATGCGACTGAAGCTGAGCTTCATATCCGCTCGCTTCATCACTTCCGGACTAAGTCCGAGCGAACCGCCGATAATGAAGCTGATGTCGGAACGGCCACGCAGCATCAGTTCCTGCATGCGATCTGCAAGCTGCTCCGAGCTCAGCATCTCACCCTCGATGGCAAGTGCGACAACGAAGCTTCGATCACTGATTTTTGAAAGGATGCGCGCACCCTCGGTTTCCTTGATGCGTGCCTCCACCGTTTCCGGCGCATGCTCCGGTGTCTTTTCATCCGCCACTTCTACCACATTCAAGTCGCAATACGCAGACAGACGCTTTGCATACTCCGAAATCGCATCGCGGAGATATTTCTCCTTCACTTTTCCCACAACCAACAGGTTAACCTTCATGATCACCTCATCCTTTATGAAAATGTCGTAATTCCAAACATTTCTCTATCATACAAAAAGCCGGTGAACTCTGCTGTCCCATGCATTTCGCGCTGTCCGCTATCGTTGACAGCCGAACGCTATGTCGATCAGCAGCCTCACCGGCTATATCATTTACTTAAAAACCTCTGCACGGCTTCGCCCATAGGACTGCGCCATACCGGTCATAATCTGTATACAGTGACCATTTGAATCGAACTGGTAACTGTGACCATCGATGATAAAGGTTTTGTAGTAACCCTGGGAATCACTTGCGTACATACCACTTGGAATACCGGTTGTTTCATCGGTTCCGAAATAATAGTACTGCGTGCTTCCATTGGTGGCACAGATCTGTGCCCATCCACTGATGATTTTTCCGGCATCCTTGTTATTACGCGCCAGATTATCATACTGCGCAAAGAACCACTTGCCGCTGGCATCCTGGAACCAGCCCTCCACCATGTCGCCCTGCTGGTCGAAATAATAGAAGTCTGCACCGATCTGTACCCAGTTATGCGCATACATCCACTGTGTGCTGGACGGTGTCAGGTACAGAAGGCGCCAGTTATATCCGGTGTTCTCCCAGACGAACTTGCTCTTCTGTGTCGCCACCACTTCCTGAATTTCCATTTCACTGGCAGGATGCTCTGCAGCCATACCCGTAAGTGGTGCGGCCATCGAAATAGCCAGTGCCAGTACAGCGCCCAATACATGTGTACGTTTCATCATCCGTTTCCTCCTGCGTTTACTTACTGAGGGCAGCGAGACGCTCGGTAACCTGCTGAAGAAGCTGTGTATTTCGCTGAAGCTTTTCACGCTCTTCCTGTACCTTTTCTGCCGGTGCCTTCGACGTGAAGCGCTCATTATTCAGCATACCGGTGGAACGCTTGATCTCCGCTTCCCACTTCTGCTTCTCTTTTTCAAGACGCTCCTTTTCCTTCTCGATATCCACGAGATCCGCAAACGGGATGTAGATAACGGCATCCGGAATCGCTACCGTAACGGCATCATCTGCGATGCCAGTCTTATCATTCTGAATTATAACATCAGATGCGTACGCGAGGGTAGCAAAGAAAACCTTACTATGCTCGAATGTTTTTCTTACACGCTCATTCTCGGTGACAACGTAGGTGGTTGCCTTTCTGGATGGTGCTACGTTCATGTTCGTACGTACATTACGAATCGAGCGTACGGCTTCCTTGATGGTCTCGATTTCAGCCTCATCCTCAGGGAAGTTCAGCTCCTCGCTGTATTCCGGCCATGCCTGACGCATCAGCGGGGTCTCCGGATTCTCAAGTGTATCGAAAATTTCCTCCGTGATGAACGGGCAGAACGGATGCAGGAGCTTGAGGGATGTGATCAGCACATGCTTCAGTGTCCAGAGCGCCGCTCCCTTGGTTTCGTCTTCCTCATTCCAGAGACGCGGCTTCACCATCTCGATGTACCAGTCGCAGAACTCTTCCCAGATAAAGTTCTGTACCTTATCCAGAGCGATACCGAGGTCGAAGGCTTCCATGTTACGAGTTACATCTACCGCCAGGTTGTTTACCTTGCTGAGGATCCACTTATCTGCCATGGTCAGATTCTCCGGCTTCTCCTCCGGAAGAGTTGCCTTGTCCAGGTTCATCATGATAAATCTGGATGCATTCCATACCTTGTTCATGAAGTTTCTGGAGGCCTCGACTCTCGACCAGTAGAAACGCATGTCATTCCCCGGCGCGTTACCGGTCAGAAGCGTCATACGCAGTGCATCGGCACCATACTTCTGGATAACCTCCAGCGGGTCGATACCATTGCCGAGCGACTTACTCATCTTCCGGCCCTGATCATCACGAACGAGTCCATGGATCAGCACCTTCCGGAATGGAACCTTCCCGGTCTGCTCGATGCCGGAGAATACCATACGAACAACCCAGAAGAAAATGATATCGTAGCCGGTAACGAGTACATCCGTCGGATAAAAATACTTATACTCCGGTGTCTCTTCCGGCCAGCCCAGGGTCTCAAACGGCCAGAGTGCGCTGGAGAACCAGGTATCCAGTGTGTCCTCATCCTGCTTGAAATGATGTCCTCCGCACTTCGAGCAAACCTCTGGTGCTTCTATACCAACCACCATCTCACCGCAGTCTTCACAGTAGTAAGCCGGAATACGATGTCCCCACCAGAGCTGACGGGAAATACACCAGTCCTTGATGTTCTCAAGCCAGTGAAGATAGGTCTTACTGTAGTTTTCCGGAACAAACTGAAGCTCGCCAGTCTCGATTGCCTTAATCGCCGGCTTCGCCATCTCATCCATACGTACAAACCACTGCGGCTTGATCATCGGCTCAACCGTCGTGCCGCAGCGATCATGGGTACCAACATTGTGCTTCGTCGGAACGACCTTCACGAGGAGACCGAGGTCAGACAGATCCTGAACCATCGCCTTTCGAGCCTCATAACGATCCATGCCATCGTACTTCGAGCCTGGGCAGTTGATCGTCGCATCATCGTTCAGAATATTGATTTCCGGAAGATTATGGCGCTTACCAACCTCGAAATCGTTCGGATCATGTGCCGGCGTAATCTTTACCGCACCGGTTCCGAAGGTCATGTCGGCATGCTCATCGCCAACGATCGGAATTTCACGATCGGTCAGCGGAAGCTTCACCATCTTACCGATCATATCCTTATACCGTGGATCCTCCGGATTGACAGCAACAGCCGTATCACCGAGCAGTGTCTCCGGACGTGTGGTTGCAATCTCAATCTGACCGGATCCATCCGCCAGCTTATAGAGGATATGCCAGAAATGGCCTTCCTGCTCCTCATGGTTTACCTCTGCATCACTGAGGGAGGTATGGCAGACCGGACACCAGTTAATGATTCTGGAGCCCTTATAGATATACCCCTTCTTATACAGATTAATGAAGGTAGTCTGTACAGCGCGCGTACAGCCCTCGTCCATGGTGAAACGAAGTCTGTCCCAGTCTGCGCTGGAGCCGATCTTATGAAGCTGGTTTACGATTCTGGACTCGTACTCTTCCTTCCACTTCCATGCTTCCTTCAGGAAGCCCTCGCGACCGAGCTCGTGTTTATCGATGCCCTGCTCCTTCAGCTTATTCGTAACCTTTACTTCGGTTGCAATCGCGGCATGGTCACTGCCTGGCTGCCAGAGAGCCTCATAGCCCTGCATGCGCTTCCAGCGAATCAGCGAATCTTGAAGTGTGTTATCGAGAGCATGTCCCATGTGGAGCTGTCCGGTAACATTTGGTGGCGGCATCATAATGGTAAACGGCTTCTTGTTCGGATTGACCTCTGCATGAAAACAGTGGCCCTTCAGCCACATTTCATAGATGCGGTCCTCAACCTCCTCCGGGTTGTACTGCTTTGCAAGTTCTTTCATAATAGTTCCCTTCTGTTTTATGTAATAGGCGATTGGCGACAGTGCTTCATTCCACTGCATTTCCATATTATATCAGTGATGAAACAGAATCAGCATAGAAGCTACACCTTCTCGCGGTATTCCTTTTTCCATTTCACAAGCCAGAGCTTCGCTTCCTTTCGGAATTCCGTCCGGTTGTGTCGAAAGACTTCATTAACCTTCCGGACACGTTCGGAATCCTCCGCCTGTGTCACTACATTATCATACTGATGTTCCCAATCTGCAAGCATTTCTGTATCGATATGATCGATATACTTGTCGATGGTTTTTACCGATGGCTCCAGTTTCGAAATGAAATAGAGTTTTCGGAGCGGTTCGAAGGCATTGGTCTCCACAAAGACCTGCTCGAAAATATCAGATGCCCGTCGAAACTGCATAACCGTAACGCAGGCACTGCCGAGTTTCATCTTTACGAGCATATCATCTTCATAATGAAGAGACTCCGTGTACGCCTCGATGGCTCTTCCATAGCGTCCCATGTGAAAATACGCATCCCCAAGCAACTCATAAAAACGGTTTCGGTCGATGTGCCGAAGACGTTTATATTCTGTCTCGAAGTGAGCGATTTCCAGCTGCGTGTAGTAATTACTCTCGCGAAGAACCATCAGGATAAGACGTTCCTGGAGTTCTCCGCCTTCTCCTGCCCCCATATACTGCTCGAGTCTGGATGCCAGAATGCCCATCTGGAGCTCATCGCGGATCCAGCCTGTCAGCTTGCGATCCACGAGATCTGCCGGCAGCATGATCGGATAGTGATAGATCACATAGCAGAGCTCCTGAATCGACCAGAGATTCATATCCAGCTTTTCATAGTAAAACGGGTGCTGTGCACTCTTTGTACATAGTAATAGTCCCATATACTTCCCACCTTACCTAAACCTTATCCGCAAGGTCGATCTCCTCCGTAATTTCCCGTCCACTTGCAGGAAAGAGATCACCGAACCCAAGATCCCGTACCGTCACACGGAGGGTTTCCGCATCTACAAATTCCGTCGACATACGGATTCTGGTCGTGCGATTTTCTCTTTTCGGAAATCTGTCCAGCATCATGCGGAGTCGAATCGGACGTCGCGGATGAGCGAGCGAAGTCACCTGAAAATCGATGTAATCCTGATCATCCTCGATAAAATCAAACGACGTTCTCGAATCCATCCAGCTGGTTCCAGCCTTCACGATCGGAAGATTTTCTTCTTTTTCGTTGATCACAACGCGTACCGATATATCCGCGCCCACTCGTGTATCACAAAGAATCGTATATTCCTCACTCTTTCCTTCCGCAATATTTCGTGCATGAATCTCCGCACCGATGCAGAAAAGTCCCGGCTCAATCAGGACGCGGCGACGATTACAGATAAAATTCATAAAATTCGTCGCGAAGTTTGTATCCCGGAAGCCTCGACCACAGAGGAATACAGACGAATAGGAATCCTGCTTCAGGCTACGTTCCGCAACGGTCGTCAAAATCCGATCTGCGATTTTTCCACCGGAAGTAGTCTTCAATATATCCAGGTTAAACGCTTCCGTCTCCGCCTCTGACCCAAGCAGAGCAAAACGACGCGTTCCGCGGGAGACATGCATCTCATAATAGTAGAGGCACTGATTATTCAGTTCAAACATCCCAACCTTGCGATTATAAAGGCTCGAATCCTGATGCAGCACGAAATGCGCGAAGCACTCCGTATGGCTGATAATATGGAGGTGCTCATCACGAACCCCCGTCCGAAGAATCGCCTTCCGCAGCTTCTCGACCATCGAACGACTCGCTTTTCGAATCGAAACAACCACGATATCCTCGCTACGGTCCTCCTCGCTCGGATTCTCCTCCGTCCGAAGAAGCTCCTGAAAATAATGATAGACGATATCGATCGCCGTATACTTCACACGCGCGATGGTGGCAGTACCATTTTTTTCGAGCAGGCTGACCAGCTTGTCTACAATCACGCCGTAGCCGGCGAGTGTCGCCTTATACGCTTCCTCGCCAACCGTCCAGTGATCATCTTTTTTATTTTTTGCGATGACTGTCGGCAGCGGTTTCGTCACCGTTTCGTCATTGATACAGACATTTGTATAGTCATCGTCCAGTGATATTCCTATATATCGACTCACAGAACTGCTCTCCTTACTCCATACTCTTCGTTTCCATCATTTCCTTCGTGAAAAGGGCATCGATGACGGCTTCATTCCGAACATAATGATGCATGGCTTCGTATAACTCCTGGTCCTTATCCCGCCCCATCAATCCGGACATCTCACTCAGAATATCGTAGGTATCCCCCTTGAGCCGAACCGTTCCGTCCCAGGCGATGCTGCCGCTTGCCGCAGGTTTTTCATCCTTTGATGACTCATAAACCTGATACTCTGCCTGCTCACCGGCAAACAATGTCACTGCGCGCACATAGATATTCTGATAAATCCTTGTAATCTCTTCTTCCTCAAAGTCCACCTGATCCGGAAGAATGCGAAGATACAGGGACGGTCGGATATCCTTATGACCATGATACTCGATATAGTATCGGTCCATGATGCTGTCCGGAATCCGCACAAACCGATACAGCGTTCTCGTATATGCAAAAATCAGCTTTTTACGGATAAGATAATCCATCGTATCCTGAAGTACAAGCTTTTCTTCACCATTTAAGTCCTTTTCAAAAGACATGTGCTTCGACATCGCAAGCAGATAGATAACCGGAACACGCTCCTTGTACGGTTCATCACGAACGATTCCATAGATGTCCGCGAAAACCTTCTCCCGGATCATCCTGCCATCGATAAAATAATCCACAGCGCGCTTCGTAATATACGCACGCAGAAGAACATTTTCCGCATCCGGGAAGCTGCGATAGAGTTCAAACACATCATCGAGTCCCTGCTCGGTCCGGCTGAACAGCATCTGCGCCAGCAAACGCTCTGCCAGCGCCCGCTGCCCCTCGACCTGCAGCTTCTGTGCACGCAAAAGAATCATCAGCATGTCCTGAGATAAGCCGTTGTAGTTCTCCGCCAGATAGCGAAGAATCGTCTTATCCTTCGTGCCGAGCGTAAACAGACAGAAACTCAGGTCCATAAGCTCCGCCGAACGCATATGACTCTCCTTGAGAATCAGGCTCCGCACCAGCTTCTCGAGATATGGACGATCCAGTTCACGCTGTCCACTCGCAAGCAGCAGCTGATAAGCATCTTCGAACAGATTCAGTTTGATCAGTGTACGAAGCAGCATCTTCTGCTCCGTATGATCCATTTCCTCCAGAGAAATATGCCTAAGGAACTGCTTCGCTGCCTCACTGACCTCCGGATCCGAATCCCTCGTCGTATGATCATGATAAATTAAAATCACATTCAGAAGATATGCGCGGTATGGCCCTGCCAGTGGCATCTCGCACATCACCTCTTCAAGCAGCTGCAGCTCTTCCGCACTCTGAATCCCGTTTCGAGCGATACGTCGTGCCCGTGTGAGCTTCAGCATCGGCTGGTCCGGCACCACCTGGAAGCAACGCTTCTCAAGCTCCGGTTTCTCCATAATACGTGTTTTTTCATATATGATATCCGTGTACCGGTCGCCATACGCATCCTGGAACAGCAGCACACTGTTCTCAAAGAACAGCGGAATATACGCGCTTCCTTCCTTCAGCGGATAGATTTCCTCACGATCCAGCTCGAGATAACGCACCACAACATAACGCATGCGCGGATCATCCGTCGACACACGATATGCACGAAGAATCGCCGGTAGCACCGAACCGATACGCTCGTCCACCATATCGACGAGAATCATACGCTCATACAGCACGCTCAAACGCTGGTCGAACGCCGATTTCAGCAGCTGATCGATCGTGAATTTCTGAATTTTCTTCTCGAAGCGCTGATAAATATCCTCGTTCGCCGCAAAATTCATCACCACGTTATAGAACAACGGGAGCTTCATATTCTCAGGGATATCATATTCATAAGCGAAATACAGATATACCTCGCGTGGAAGTCGTCCCTGGTAGCCCTTCGGCATCGCATACAGATAATACTCATATAAGCGGGTAATCTGCGAATTCATCTCCATCGCCCGCTGATAAATACGGAACGCAAGCTCTGACGTCGCGCCTGCCCGTATGCAGCAGCCGCTTGCCTCTTCGATAAGCTCCGTATCCTCCAGCTCCTCCACCGGTAAACCGTCTGTTTTCAATGTCTCCTTCGGGCATCCACCCTCCGCACGATGTCCTCGTGTGGCTGCGTCCTTCTCCGTATGCTCGATGGCATAGAGGAATTCCTGAAGCGCATGTACATGGCTCGGGCCCTTATCGAGCCCATCATAAAGCGCGCGAAAACGTGCATCGTTCATAAACGGTGCACGGACGAAATCATCATATTCAAATACACGGAGTGCAGCATCTCCGTTTGTCTTATATAGCTTTATAAAGTCTTCCGGTGTATGTAATTCCGGAATTACCTCTGCGGATGCATAGGCACGAACCTCGAATGCAAATGGAAGTTTGTTTTCACCACCATTCGATACGATGCACAAATTGCCTTCGATATGATCACCATCCTGTAAGGTCCGCGCATCCACCAGACAGCTGATGCGTGCACGCAATCCGAGAAAGGTATTTTTCTGAATCGTTACATATGGACTATCCGAGTAAATCAGCCCCTTTAGCAGGATACCATTCTCAGATGTCAGGATCAGGTCCAGCTTTAAGGTCTCGCCAGCATTGATCATACCGTGAAAAGCAGAGTCACTGAGACGAAGCTCCGGGCAGGCCAGATCTACGATGCCCCTGGCCAGCTTATTTATGCGTTCTTTCATAATCAAAAATCTCCATGAACGTATATTTTAACACAGAAAAGCCATGTGTAAAAGGTCCGTCTAATTGAAATACGCCCTCTTTCCTGTTATTATAATTAAACAACGAACGATAGGAAGGGCATTTTATGATTACCGAGCCTTTAACGCTGTATAAGCTGATGATTCTGTATCTTCTGAAATCCATTAACTACCCGCTGACAAACAATCAGCTGAGTGGTTTTTTTCTGGATTATGAATATACGACCTATTTCACACTCCAGCAGGCGATTTCTGCGCTGGAAGATGCACACCTGATCACAGCACATACGACACGAAACGCAACCCGTTACGAAATCACGCGTGAGGGTTCCGAAACTCTGGAGCTGTTCGGCTGTGATATCTCCTCAGGCGCCATCGAGGATATGAACAAGTTCCTGAAGGCCAACAAAATCAAGCTTCGTCAGGAGTCTTCAAACTATACCGACTATGAGCAGGATGATAACGGAAACTTCATCGTTCATATGGAGGTCCGTGAAGAAAGCTCTATCC
>CAKQWR010000074.1 GCA_934279105.1 uncultured Oribacterium sp.
CTGCAGACCGGGCTGCCTCGCAGACGCAACCGATGTATGCCAGATTGAGGAGCTCGTACGTCTCGGTGAGCTCACGAAGCGTGCATGGGCACACAATGTTCAGGTCATGGTTGAGGGCCCGGGTCACGTACCTCTTAATCAGATTGCTGCGAACATGGAAGTGCAGAAGACCCTGTGCATGGGCGCACCGTTCTATGTGCTCGGACCGCTCGTTACCGATATCGCACCTGGTTATGACCACATCACCGCAGCCATCGGTGGTGCCGTTGCTGCGATGAATGGTGCTTCCTTCCTCTGCTATGTAACACCGGCAGAGCACCTCGCACTTCCGAATCTCGAAGACGTAAAGCAGGGCATCATCGCATCGAAGATCGCTGCACATGCAGCAGACATCGCAAAGGGCATCCCACACGCACGTGACATCGACGATAAGATGGCCGATGCACGTAAGGCCCTCGATTGGGATGCACAGTTCGAGTGCGCACTCGACCCGGAGACCGCGAAGAAGATTCGTAACGACCGTCTCCCGGAGGATGACCACAGCGATACCTGCAGTATGTGTGGTAAGTTCTGCGCCGTACGTAGCATGAACAAGGCCCTCGCCGGTGAGCACATCGACATCCTGTAATCGCGAATAAAATACGATCTATCCGTATTTTTATTTCCATAATCCTGAAAAATGAACCTGAAACCCCCGGTATGCTTTTTCGCGTACCGGGGGTTTCACATAATTTAGAAATAAAGCTTTCAACTGCATTTTCGAAATTTACTGTACATCATAGCAGTCATTTATTCGAAAAAATCCACATCACTCCTGAACTATGACTTCCATTCCGAATGGTGATAGCACGATTCGGTAAAAATCATTGACGCCATCACTTCACGGTGATAAAGTTAAGCAAATTCCAGTAGAGAAGTAGGAATTAAACCACTGGGATAATTCTTGAGGAGGATACGCACATGACGTTCAGAAGCAACCGTAATATGAATACATGTTGTTGCTGTTGCTGCTGTATGGCTTGCCATAGAGCGTCTTTTAGGTGCGAAGAAATCACTCAGGAAGGATAGGATCCATTTTAAAATATGGGATCTGTTTTATTGGGACGAAGAGGACTCGCACTTGTGCGGGTCCTTTTTTAATATTCGCGAGCAACGAGCCAAAGTCCATGCTTGCATGAGACCTTGGCGACTGCCGCGAAACCTGTAAGACGAGCAGATCCACGAGAGGAGCATTATATTTTGGATTTTCAGTTTATTCAGCAGTACATTCCGATGTACGTCGAGGCGGCGCGGCTGACGCTTACGATTGGTACGCTGGGCATCGTGCTCGCGATCGTCGTCGGCATCCTGTGCAGTGCAGTCGAGTATTACCGGATCCCGGTACTGCGCCACATCGTTTCCGTTTATGTCGAGCTTAGTCGAAACACCCCGCTGCTCGTGCAGCTCTTTTTCCTGTATTTCGGTCTCCCGAAAATCGGTATTCGCTGGTCTGCAGAGCTCTGCGGCATCGTCGGACTCGCCTTCCTCGGCGGTTCCTACATGACCGAAGCCTTCCGCTCCGGCCTCGAAACCGTCGAACCGATTCAGAAGGAATCCGCACTCAGCCTCGGCATGACCCCGATCCAGACGATGTGGAACGTCATCCTTCCGCAGGCCATGGCCGTTTCGGTACCATCCCTCGTAGCCAATGTCATTTTCCTTCTGAAGGAAACCTCCGTATTCAGCGGCATCGCCCTGGCGGACCTCATGTACGTCGCAAAGGACCTCATCGGCCTCTACTATAAAACACCGGAAGCCCTCAGCATGCTGGTCATCGCCTACCTCATCATCCTGCTTCCGATTTCCATCCTCGGAACGATCCTCGAAAGGAGGCTGCGCTATGCTGGATTCGGCCATTAATCATTTTGCCCATGCTTTCGGCCTCGAGCTTCTGCACTTCGCAGACAGCTTCCGTGGGCTCGGGATGAAGCTGCTCGCCGCCGCCACACCGGAAGCCATCGCAGCAGCACAGGCGGCCGCCGATCAGAAAAAGGCACCGGCCATCTCGATTCTGTTCAAAGGAAATAACTTCATCCGCCTGCTGGGTGGTCTGTGGGTCACGATTCGCATTTCACTCATCGCGGTCATCATTTCTATCCCGCTCGGCATTCTCTTCGGAATGCTCATGACAAGAAAGAATCCAGTCACGAAGGCCATCAGCCGCGTCTATCTCGATTTCATTCGCATCATGCCGCAGCTGGTGTTGCTCTTCATCGTTTACTTCGGTACGACCCGGGCCTTCGGTATCAACCTTTCCGGTGAGCTGAGCGCCATCATCGTCTTCGTCCTCTGGGGAACCGCGGAGATGGGCGACCTCGTACGAGGCGCACTCATCAGTATCCCGAAGCACCAGTACGAAAGTGCAACCGCACTCGGGATGACACCGCTCCAGACCAGCCTGTACGTGATCATCCCGCAGACATTGCGGCGACTGATTCCACTGGCCATCAACCTGATCACCCGTATGATCAAGACCACTTCACTAATCGTTCTGATCGGTGTCGTGGAGGTTCTGAAAACCGGGCAGCAGATCATCGATGCAAACCGCTTCGCGTATCCGACGGCCGCACTTCCGATCTACGGTGTCGTGTTTTTCCTTTATTTCTTCTCCTGCTGGCCGATCTCGATGCTGGCACGTTACCTCGAGAAGAAGTGGAAAAACTGACCTTGATGGGAAGACGCACAGATAATTGAAAAATGTTTCGTGGCGCAAAATGCTTGCGGAACAGAGTGAAAGGAAACAGGTACTATGGCCGACATACAGCTTTCAATCAAAGATTTACATAAATCATTCGGCGAGCTCGAGATCCTTCGGGGAATCGATCTCGATGTAAAGAAGGGCGAAGTCGTCGTCCTGCTCGGACCATCCGGCTGTGGAAAATCAACACTTCTCCGCTGCATCAACGGTCTCGAGACGATCAATCGTGGAAGTATCACCCTCGACGGAGACGTGATCTCCGGAAAGAGCAGTGCGGACATGTCACAGTACCGGCAGAAGATCGGCATGGTTTTCCAGAGCTACGATCTTTTCCCACATAAAACGATCCTCGACAACATCACGATGGCACCACAGAAGGTGCAGAAGCGATCGAAGGCGGATGCGGAGAAGGAAGCCCGGGGGCTTCTGAAGCGCGTCGGTCTCGCTGATAAGGAAAGCGCTTATCCTAGGATGCTGTCCGGTGGACAGAAGCAGCGTGTAGCGATCGTGCGAGCCCTCGAGATGCATCCGGAGATGATGCTTTTCGATGAGGTCACCGCGGCGCTGGACCCTGAGATGGTTCGCGAGGTACTCGACGTAATGCTCGAGCTCGCGGAGCAGGGGCTGACCATGCTGATCGTCACCCATGAGATGGCCTTCGCCAGAGCCATCGCCGACCGCATCATCTTCCTCGATGACGGTCATATCGTGGAGGAGGCGACGCCGGAAGCGTTCTTCACACATCCGAAGAGCGAACGCGCGAAGGAGTTCCTCGAGAACTTCGAGTTCGTCGCGAAGAAGCGGAAGAACGATATGGCGTGAAGCGGTTTATCCTGCGGACGCTGTCCGGAAAGCGGACGCAGATGAACATATATACATTTGCATAACATTTTAATCAGCCGTTCAGCGCATATCAGATCCGAAAGGACGGTCGACGCTCAAGAGAAGCCTTTACAGGACTCCTGGCGTAGCTGATCTGAAAGAACGATATGAAGATGCTGAACAACACTAAAAAAGGAGAAAAAATTATGAAGAAGTCAGTATTTGCAGCATTTACCGCCATCGTAGCAGCAGCGAGTCTGGCTGCATGCGGCGCATCTTCTACACCGGACGCAACCACTGCCGCGGCGACGACCGCTGCCGCAAGTGAGGCTGCCACAGAGGCGGCAACCGACGCGACAACCGCTGCCGCAACCGACGCGGCTACCGAGACCAGCGCAGCTGCATCCGGTAATTTCCGTACACTTGACGAGATCAAGCAGTCCGGTACCGTAAAGATCGGCGTTTTTTCAGATAAAGCGCCATTTGGCTATGTGGATGATAAGGGGGAGTACCAGGGCTATGATGTGTACTATGCACACAGAATCGCAGATGATCTCGGGGTCAATGTAGAGTTCACCTCCCTTGACCCTGCGTCTCGCGTAGAGTATGTAGCGACCGGAAAGGTAGATATCGTCCTCGCGAACTTCACTGTAACACCGGAAAGAGCGGAGCAGGTCGATTTCGCACTTCCGTACATGAAGGTTGCGCTCGGCGTCGTTTCCCCGGATAACGCAGTCATCAGCTCCGTCGATGAGCTGAAGGATAAGACCCTCATCGTTGCAAAGGGAACCACCGCAGAGACCTACTTCGAGAAGAATTACCCGGAGGTAAAGCTTCAGAAGTATGATGCGTATGCCGATGCATACAACGCGCTCCTCGATGGCAGAGGCGATGCATTCTCCACTGATAATACAGAGGTCATCGCATGGGCGAAGGCAAATCCTGGCTTCACCGTCGGCATCGAGACCCTCGGTGACTATGATACCATCGCGGCTGCGGTCGCAAAGGGCAACAGCACCGTACTCGATTTTCTGAACGATGAGATCCAGACCCTCGGTGAGGAGAACTTCTTCCACAAGGATTACGATGAGACTCTGAAGGCCGTGTTCGGTGAGGACACCAACCCGGATTCCATGGTCGTTGAGGGCGGTGTCGTAGAATAATTCTCAATTATAAGTACTCTGCCCTTTCACCCCGCAGGGGTAGAGGGTAGCTCGTAATCCAGCACGCACGTACGATTGTTAACCTTTCTTTAAAAAAACACTTCCGAAAAAAGGAAAAACACCGATACCTGGACGACAGGCACCGGTGTTTATTTTTTTCTTTTTTCTTCTTCGATTTGTTTGATCAGCGTCTGAATCGTCGCCTGATAGGCTATCGACATCTTATAGATGATTTCTTCCTGAGAATCCTTCATACCCTGCTGCAGCCAGCGGAGGATACTGCCGACCATCGAGCCACTGTAAAAGCGAGTGATGAAATAGATGTCATCATCGTTTAAAGAATGACCGCTGACTTCTTTTCGTACATACTTCTCGACGAAGTCCTCCGTGATGTCGTAGAGATACTTGAGAATCATATCGCGGTTCTTCGAATGATAAAGATGGTACACCGCGTTCTTATATTCCAGAACGAGATGATACTTCTGAAGGTACTCATCATACAGGCTCTCAAATTCCTGCTGTTCCGAAAGCGACTTATCTGTTTCGAATTTCAGAAGCTCCTCCAGCACCTCATAGATATCACTGAAATAATAATAAAAGGTGTTCCTGGTGAGATCACACTGATCACAGATATCACGCACTGTGATTTTATCGATAGGTTTTACCTGCAAGAGCTTCAGCGTACTGTACATGATCGCCTGCTTGGTAAATTTCGCCATTCTATCTCCTTTAAGTCACCGAATACTGCATATTCATGCGGGAAACCAGCTGTGGTGTCCGCCTGACGTCACCGATGTAAGCCTGCTGCATAGTTCATGCGAGAAACCAGCCTTTTTATCCCTTTTATAATACAATAATTTGCGTTTTAAAGGAATGAGAAAAATGGGGTGGACCATTTTCTAAAAGTGGCATCATCTTCACCTTACAGTGGCGCAACTTTCTTCCGATATACTTTTCGAAAGAAGAAGGTGGACAGGACCACAGCTACGCTTTCAGCGATGAGGAAGCACCACCAGACGTTGTTGACGTTGCCGCTGAGGGAGAGAAGCCAGGCAACCGGGATGAGTACGACGAGCTGGCGTCCGAGGGAAACGATTAGGGAGTAGAAGCTCTGACTGAAGGCCTGGAAGATCGAGCCCATGACGATGCCACAGGCGGCCAGCGGAAAATGAAACGCGATGATGCGAAGTGCCGGGGTTCCGATCGCAAGCATATCGTCGGAAGCATTGAACAAACGAAGAAGTACTTCCGGCACCAGCTCGAAGGCGAGTGTGCCGCAGAGCATGATGCAGATCGCGAGTGTGATGGCAAACTTCAGTGCTTCGTTGATGCGCTGCTTCTTCCGAGCACCGAGGTTGTAGGCGAGAATCGGGATGAGGCCGTTGTTGAGGCCGAAGACCGGCATGAAGAAAAAGCTCTGCAGCTTGAAGTACACACCGAATACAGCGGCTGCCGTCGTGGAGAAAGCGGCGAGGATCAGGTTCATGCAGTAGGTCATGATGGAACCGATCGCCATCATCAGAATCGATGGAACACCAACATAGTAGATCTGACCGATGATTTCCTTCTTCGGGTGAAGAATCCGGGAAAGAGATAGATGCAGCTCCTTGTTAAATCGAAGATTCAGGTAGAGACCGAGTACGGCGGCCACGCACTGACCGAAAACCGTCGCATAGGCGGCACCGGCGACGCCGAGGCGTGGAAAGCCGAAGAGACCGAAAATCATAATCGGGTCGAAGATGATATTCAGGATAGCACCGGTGAGCTGAGAGCACATGGAAAGCACGGACTGACCAGTCGACTGCAGCTGGCGCTCGAAGGTCAGCTGGAAGAAAAGTCCGACCGAGAACATGCAGACGATGCTGAGGTAGGTGTCACCCGCCTGGATGATTTCCGGAACGCTCGTCTGACTCCGGATAAACGGTTCCGTCACAAAGATGCCGACGAGCAGGAAGAGGATAAAGTTTACGATGCTCAGAAAGAGTCCGTTGTTTGCGGCATCATCTGCACACTCGAAATTTTTCTCGCCGAGCGAACGTGACAGTAGCGCGTTCATGCCGACGCCGGTGCCACATCCTGCCGCGATCATCAGATTCTGCAGCGGGAAGGCAAAGGTAACCGCCGCGAGTGCATTCTCGCTGATTTGTGCGACGAAAATCGAATCAACGATGTTATAGAGCGCCTGTACCAGCATGGAAATCATCATCGGTACAGACATATTTACGATCAGCTTCTTTACAGGCATCACGCCCATCTTATTTTCTTTTACAGCTCCGGTAGTTGCGCTCATATCGAAATCCTTTATCACAAATATATAGTAGATCAACCTAAATACTATAACAGATAGATATAGATATCACAATTCCCAGGATGTCCTATATGCTATACATGCCCTATGGGGCATGCACAACGGCCAGTTGGAACATGGAGCCGAAGAACAGACATCCTCTTAACGCCATGATCATAATTCGTATATAAAATAATGAAAAGTATTTTCCGCATAAATGTTGGTGTATAATACATTTTATAGTCTAAAATGTTGATTTGTATATTTTTTGCGATTTCAAAATGTTGACGGGCCTAACTTTTTGAGTTTCAAAATGTTTATAGACTTAACTTTCTGGGTTCCAAAATGTTGATGGATCTTTGGGCGAGAGTGTCATAGGGACATACACGAGGCGTGGAGGTGTAGCATGTTAAAGCGGAAAGCAAGTGCGTTTATCAAATTCTGGGCGATCGATCAGCGCTTCGACGTCATCGTATCAGGTTCTCTTCTTGGTATCGATTATAAACGTGCATCATCCTATCCAGTCGGGTATGTAGATTATTTAAATATGTGTGGACTTGATTACGAAGAGTTTTTATGGGGGATGGGATTTTCCAAGGACATCATAGAAAACTTAAATGTTTTTCTGGTATCAGGAAATCCGATACCGGCGGCGATCCATTCTCAGTTAATGTACTACTACAGGCAGTATATCGCAGTCGGGGGAATGCCGGAGGCCGTTCAGAAATATGTCGATACAAAAGATTTTAGAGAGGTAGACCGAGTGCAAAGAAGTCTTTTGCAAGGATACCTCTATGACATAGCGCATTATGCAACGGCAAAAGAAAAAGTCAAAGCGGAAAAATGCTATTTGTCTCTGGGAAAACAGCTGCTTGATAAAGAAAATCATAAATTTCAGTATAAAGAAATCGAACATGGGGGCAGAGCACAAAAGTATTATTCAAGCATGGAATGGCTTTTGCGTGCCGATATGGTGCAGCTGTCCAGATTAGTGACAGATGTACGATTCGATCTTAGTGATTATGCAAGAGATGATTTTTTTAGAGCCTACACAACAGATTTGTCGCTCTTGATGGCGATGAAGGACTTTTCTCTGAAGCAACATATCGTCGAGAATACACTATCAGGGACATCTAAAGGGGGTATATATGAGTGTGCAATCGCAGATGCGCTTTATAAAAAAGGATACGCTTTGTATTTCTATAAAAATGAATCAAATCATCGGGAAATCGACATTATCATACAAAAGGAAGGTGAGGTACTTCCAATCGAGGTAAAAAGCGGCAATACACGCGCAACTTCGCTTAAGGCACTGATGAAGAGCCATTCCGAAATTACATATGCCTATAAGTTTGTAGATGGAAATATCGGTGCAAGCGAAGATGGAATTATGACCTTACCATTATATATGGTTGCTTTCATTTAATTATAAAAAAATCTTTCGCTCTTTTTCAGATGTTTGGCGCTACACTATACCTTATATTTAAGCATAAACAGAAAGAGAGAAGCTTATGAAAAACATCATCGATGATATCCTTCTGATTTTATATACGCTGTGCTTTTACACGCTCTGGCAGCTCTGTCAGTGGGGCGGTGTGCGTTCGCATCTGAAGCGACTCCTGCCGCTCGTCGCGCTGCTGTTCATCGGTATCCTCATAAAGCTGATCCTGCGGCACCGGGGTTTTCGAGCACCGTATCGTCGTGCCCGTCTCACTTTTTTCGTCGTGATCACGCTCTATTTCGGAGCGCGCATCGTGTATTCTGCGATTCCCTATCATGGTCAGCTGTCCTGGAAGATTCAGGATATCCTTCATCATAAGACGGTGGAGTTCACGCACAGCAATCTCTACACGGATGGCGTGGACGGCATCCTCACCGATGTGAAAACGAAGCTGGCGCTGCCGGAAAAGCTCTACATTTCGAACAGCTTTTCCGCAGAGTTCACTGCAGACGGCACCATTACGAGCGTGGAGACCATGCTATATGGTGAGAATGAACAGGGCGAGATGGAGACCTATCTTATTTCCTATAATGCGAAGCATGGGACGAAGCTCGATGTATGGACGGACGGTGCGGCGCATACCTCGTTCGACCCTGCGCTGTTGTGGTCGCCACTTCCGGATATTCTCTCAAAAGCGGATACCGAAGCGACGGTGCGCAGCTGGGCGGTGGCGGACGCGGATGCTACGTTCGAAATCCTTTATTATGGAAAGCGCAGCTTCCGGACGGACGAAGGCCTTCGTTTCATCGAGGGGGATGCCGATGGAGACGGCGTTCCGGGTACCGCCGATGCCATCTACATGGTCAATGCCGGCGGTGAGGTGAGCGGCTACGAGATGTCGCTTTACATGCCGGATCATCCGGAAATCACACCGGAGCGTTATATCATGGAGCCGGAATACATCCCGCAGAGCACGCTGAACGCGCAGCATGAGGATGA
>CAKQWR010000075.1 GCA_934279105.1 uncultured Oribacterium sp.
GCAGTCATCTATCTTTTTACACTGGTCGTAAAGGCGTTGAAGAAGTACATTAACTCTGCCGAGGTGCGCGAAGAGAAAAAAGTTATCCGGCGCTCTTTGGGAGAAGAACTGAAGGCACGGCGCGTGCAATGCAAGATGACACAGGAATTCGTGGCCGACGCGCTGGGTGTCAGCCGTCAGGCAGTCTCCAAATGGGAAAATGGAACCGTAGACCCAAGTACTTCCAATCTTCTGTCGCTGGCTAAACTCTACGGCTTGTCGCCAGAGGCACTTCTGCAAAATGTGGATCCTGCCAAAAATAAGAAACCGAATATCGAGGAGGATTCAAACGTATGAATGCGAATTCCAAGGAAATGCCCGTTGCGTCCAAACCAAAATGGCAGATTCTGGACGCAACGACGCTGAAATTTCTGGCAGTAGTATTGATGGTTTTGGACCACATTCATGAGATGTTTGTTTCGATGGGGGCACCGATGTGGCTTACCATGGCCGGAAGACTTGTTTTTCCGATGTTTCTCTTTGCGGCATCGGAAAGTTTTTATTATACGCACAGCAAGAAAAGGTACCTGCAGAGGCTTCTTTTTGCCAGTTGGGGTATGACCATTTTTACATTTTTATTGCAGGCCGTTTTGCCGAATCCCGACGTGATTTTGATGAACAATGCCTTCAGCACTTTCTTTGTGACGGGCCTGTATATGCTGTGTTGGGATCGGTTGAAGGCGGGTATACGGCAGAAGTCACCCATGGAAATCGGTAAGGCAGCCGTGATTTTTCTGGTGCCAATCCTGTTTGCCATTCCGGTGTATCTTATGGCGATGCTATCATTCAACGAAAACGTACCGGGATCTGTCATCCGGCTTCTTGCCAGGATCTCGCTGCTGATTCCCAATATCCTGGCGGTGGAGGGTGGTGCATCTCTGGTTGTGCTGGGGCTGTTGTTCTATATTTTTCGGAAGCACAGAACTATTCAAATTAGCGTGCTGCTTGCTCTGTCGCTAATCGTATATCTGTCCGGAAATATGGTGCAAAGCCTTATGGCTTTGGCTGCGATTCCAATAGCTCTCTACAATGGAAAACGTGGCAAGGGCATGAAAAATTTTTTCTACATCTTTTATCCGGCACATATCGGACTGCTCTATTGCATTGCTACATTGATCTGTAGATAGAGATTGACTTAGGAGAAAGAACATGGAGAGTGCGGTCGAGTGGAGGGGGATGTAACGGACTGCAGGACATGGATCCACGGTCCGGTTTATCCGGAGGTATATGACCTGTTCCGGGATTTCAAATATAATCCGATCGATGATGCGCGTTTTGCGCTTCTGGAAGGAACGGAGGATGCCCTGCGGACATATATTCATGACATGCTTGATAAGGTATCATGATCCGTAACGGCTGAAGTTGTTTCATAGAGTCAGAGCATAAGGCTCAGAAGAGTTAAATCTTCTGGGTCTTATTTTTGAGCCTCTTCGCTGTTTAACATATTTCAAGATATTTGAAAAGTTTACATATCGGAGAAGATGTCCAGGATGACGGCCTGGTATCCTTCCAGCGTAATTTCATCGCCTTCGATCCTCAGCTTAGGCAGGTTGTTCAGTACGACGTTTCGAATCTTCGACGGGAGGACCAGGGTCTGGGGCTCGGTTTTATAGTTTCCGATGACAAGCAGGGTCTGCGCAGCGCTCGTCCGGTAGTAGGCCATGACGCGGTCCTGGTCCTCGAAAACCGGAACCAGATCACCATAGACGACGGTCTCAGCATAGCGAGGGTCCTTTCGGAGCGCCAGCAGACGACGGTAGTACTGGTAAACGGAATCCGGGTCGTTTTTCTGACTGTTCAGGTTGATTCGCGTGTAATTACGGTTTACAGGCAGCCACGGGGTGCCATCCGTGAATCCAGCATTGGCCGAAGCATCCCACTGGAATGGTGTCCGGGCGTTATCACGGCTCAGACGGTTGACGGCCTTCAGTGCGGCGTCCGGTGTCAGTCCGGCCTTCCGTGCGACCTGGTATTCGTCGAGCGTCGAAATATCGTTTACATCGCTGATCGAGTGGAATTCTACATTTTCCATACCGATTTCCTGACCCTGATAGATAAATGGAAGGCCACGAAGCATGATATTCATGGTGGCCAGCAGCTTCTTCGCAGAGATACTGCATTCACCTTCAGGGATATAGCGGGAAACGCCGCGCGGTTCATCGTGATTTTCGATGATATTGGACAGCATACCGATGTCACCGATCTTCTTCTGACTGGCGAAGCAGCAGCTTCGGTAGTCGTTTGGTGTGATCGGTGTCTGGTCGTACCAGCCGTTCCCACTGGCACCGAAGATGGTCTCGTTAAAATCAAACATCGAGGAGAAGTAGCCGTGGTCACCGATGAAATCCGGAAGCTCTTCTGGCTTCTCGTTGAAGACTTCACCGACGGTAAAGGCGCCGTGTGGAAGGAAGCAGCGATCACGCATCTCACTCAGGAAGGCACCGATGCCGTCGGCGTGCTTCAGCATCTCGTTCGCACTGCACAGGCCATCGGCACGGTCGGCCGGATAATCCTGCCATGGAAGCGGCTTCTTGATGTTGATGATCGCATCGATGCGGAAGCCGGCGAGCCCCTTATCGAGCCACCAGTTGATCATCGTATAGATTTCCTCGCGCAGCTTCGGATTTTCCCAGTTGAGATCCGGCTGCTTCTTATGGAACATATGGAGGTAGCACTTGTCCGGATGGCCCGGGAGCGGTTCCCAGACACTGCCGCCGAAGTAGGAGCGCCAGTTGCATGGCCGCTTCCCGTCCGGGCAGTCCTCGATATAGAAGTACTTTCCATATTCCCCATCCGGATCCTCGCAGGCTTTCCGGAACCACGCGTGCTCATCCGAGCAGTGGTTGACGACGAGATCCATCAGGATGTACATATCGCGCTTTTTCGCTTCCGCGATCAGCCGATCCATATCCTCCATCGTTCCGAAGCGAGGGTCAATGTTGTAGTAATCTGAGATATCATAGCCCTGATCGGCGAGCGGAGAGCAGTAGATCGGTGAGAGCCAGAGGATGTCGATGCCGAGATCCTTCAGATAATCGAGTTTATCGATGATGCCCGGAAGATCGCCGATGCCGTCTCCGTTCGTATCATAGAAGCTTTTCGGATAGATCTGATAGGCTGTTTTCGTGTGCCACCATTGTTTCTGCATAGTCAATACCTTCCCCTCGAAAATATATACTGTAGATTACATCAGCCCGCCGGAAAAGAAAACAGTACATGATGATTTTGTGAATATATAAAAATTAAAGAGAGTTCCTGGTCTCTCTATGGTAAACTATTACTATAAGTAACCTCGTTATATGACGATTCGTTTTACGTTAAGGATGTGGCGAGGTGACGAAATAGGAATGGATGGTCCTGTGATTTCATAAGGACATACGTATGCAGGAATTTGCCGTGTGCAAAGCATTCTGTAAAAGAGGATAAGGAGGTACAAGATGAGCGTGATTACGATGAACCGTCTTCCGAAGACAGTGGAAGAATTAAAGACGATGCCGCAGGCGACGCTGAAGAATCCGGAGGAAGTGGCAGCACTCACGGTGGCTGTGCTGGCACTCTATCCTGAGAATCCGACAGAGACCGAAAAAATGCTCGATTTTCTGCGTGGGCCGCGGCCGCTAAATGGCATCGACAAGCAGTTCCTCAAGGACCGTTTTCGTGGAAAGACGTATCTGATGCGGTCATATTTTGCGGGTTCGACGCCGGAAAATAACTATACACCGGTACAGCCGTACAGCGTTTCTGTCTCGGAGAATGCAAACAGCCGGAATGAAGATGGCTATCTTACACTCTATGTAGCTTGTAGTGGTGCAGACAGCCCGAGACCGCTGAAGCTCCGGAATAAGCCGTCGACCGGCGAGTGGTTCCTGTGGGAGCAGCAGCTGCTGACCGGTATCCGGATCCCGAAGGAAGAGGATGCGTGGGCATAGAATGAAACGCTCGGGGTAAAGAATCGTATCAGAAGAGATCCAGCATGTTCTCGAGATAGAGTGCTTCCCGTACGTGAATCTGGTATTTCGGACGGGTCATATAGTAGAGGAGAAACTCGAGAATCAGTGCACTGCCGAGGCCACGCCCCTCGATTTTAAACTGTGAGAAGCCCATCGGAAGATAGATGTTTCGGATATCGTCTAGGCTGATAAAGCCCGGATTCTCCATCGCCTTCGAAAAGCGATAGCCTTCAGCTGCGTGCGGTGCAGTGCAGTGATGTTCCGGACCTGGTATCCCGAGGGCGATTCGGCTGACCGCTTCATAGCAGGCCTTTCGGTCTCGACATCCGAACCAGCAGCATTCATTGCAGAGAAACTCTACCTTGTCTTTCGCAGCCTGTGGCAGTGTGCGCAGAGATGACCATGCCTTATTCAGGCGGAAATCCGGTACCACGAAGCGGAATTCCGGTCGCGCGAGTTCATGACGTAGATCTGTAAAATCTGTCAGCACCTTCGTGGTGGAGGAAACGAGGTAGAGATTCGGATAGTGAAGCTGAAGATAGTCGACCAGCAGATCGGAGGATACGATGATCCCGTTTGCAGATGATGTTCCACAGGGCGTTGTATCATCTGTATTTGATGGGGCGAGGCATCTGTTTTCCGGCACAGCGCTGGGAATCGTACAACGTTTCTGAACGGGAAAATCGCAATTTCTCTGTGGCAGGGGAGTGTCTTCCGAAAACAGATGGCACAGTGCATTGCAGAAAGGGTCGTGCAGATGCTCTGGCTGCAGCATGGAATTACTGAACGTCAGTCGCGCCGAGATACCATACGTCTGCATGAGTGCGCGCACCTCCATCGGATCAACCGTACCATCACTGATGCGTCCACCGCTCCAGATACAGTCGCGCGGTGCACCATAGATCGAGCCGATGTCGCACCAGTCATAAAAGTACTCCCGATGGGCACGGAACAGCGGGAGAAAACGGGCATAGAGCTCATAATATTCAAATAGGCCTGGCAGATGAAACCAGGCTTGTGTGTGGTTCTTGTTCGGCATAATATACCCCTCCGTCGGTCAGATCAGGATGATGAAACGATACCTTTTCACGTAGTGCGTGTCAATGTTAATCGAAACATTTGAAAAAAGCAAAACATGATTGTGAGGAACGAAGATAAAATGTAAAATTAAGTTCGTCGCTAGCTTAAAGAATTCACTTTTAAAGAGGAAAACGAATGAATCAGTATGTAGATCAGAGTATCGCGCTCTGGGTCATCTTTATGAGCCTGATCGCCTTTTTCCTGTATGGACTTGATAAGTATAAGGCGGTTCTTCATCGGTGGCGGATCCCGGAGAATACGTTGATTTTCGTGTCGCTTGCCGGTGGTGCACCGGGGGCACTGCTGGGGATGCGTACGTTCCATCATAAAACGCGGAAGTGGAAGTTCCGGATTCTGGTGCCGCTCGCGGCCATTTTATGGATGGTGTTACTGGGGTACCGTTTCGTTATGCTGTAGTGCTGCCGATCTAATAAGCAAATGGAGATAGTAAAATGGAAAAGATAAAGTCAGTTGCGTTACTGGGGGCCGGTGCCGTCGGTTCCTACGTGATTTATGGATTTACAGACTGCCCGGACATCCGCTTCAGCATCGTCGCAGAGGGGGCGCGTGCGGAGCGCTTACAGAAGGATGGTTGTCTGATTAACGGGGATGTTTACCGTCCGGAAGTTCTGTCACCTTCCGAAGCACACGGTGTCGATCTGCTGATCGTCGCCCTCAAGTATGGTGCCCTGAAGGAAGCATTGCCCGAAATAAAAGCTGTCATCGGCGAAAACACGACGGTCATGAGCCTCATGAACGGTGTCGACAGCGAGGACATCATCGCCTCCGTGATCGGTGTGGAGCATATGATCTACTCGATGATCAAGGTGGCGTCATCCCGCCAGGAGGGCCGGGGGTGCTGCTTCGACCCGGAGACGACGGTCGGCATCATCTATGGGGAGGCCAATGCTCCTTACGAGAGTGCGCGGATCCGCGCGCTGGCGGACGCCTTCGGAAGCTCCCGCCTGCATACGCGTTACACCGATTGCATCCGCGAGGAAATCTGGAACAAGTTCCGCCTCAATGTATGCAATAATTTGCCACAGGCCATCCTCGGTGTCGGCGTGGGCTGCTACAGAGACAGTGTGCATATGAAGGCAATCAGTGATGGCCTTCGCCATGAGGTGGAACAGATCGCGGAAGCGAGGGGCGTCGATATGGCGAAGCTTGCGACACTCGTCAGCACCGGTTGCGTCGTGTCCCCTGCCGCACGCTACTCGACCCTGCAGGATCTCGATGCCGGACGGCATACGGAAATCGACATGTTTTCCGGTGCACTGATGCGGATGGGCGAGGAATTTGGTATCCCGACGCCGTTTAACACCTACACCTACCACATGATCAAGGCGCGCGAAGAAAAGAATGATGGTCTATTTGATTATGATGGAAAAACAGAGAATATATAATTGACATAAAATATTAATCTGTTTATAATCAACTCGATTTGAAAGACGAATCGTGTTTGTAAGAGTTTTTCAAAGCAATTTACCTACGGACCGCCCTACAGGGGCTAAGGCCATACGGACAGCCGGGTCCACTGCCGATCGGTAACTACGGTTACCTTATTGATTGAGTTAAAAGCTCAGATTTTATAAGTTGGTTCCTTTACAACCATGAAATTGCACGTTTAACGCGCAGACTTGTGAATTGGTCAATAAAGAGTAGTAAAAGTAAGATTGCTATATAGACTCTCGACACGCTCAGTTTTTTGAAATGACAGAAGAACACTCGAATCAGGACTTCGATGGTGGAGTCTCCTGTCTTTACATAAGCTGATTTCAGGCAAGTTTGCGTACATGCAGACTTGCCTTTTTTTATTTCTGTTTCGCAGCATCTAAAGTTGAATACACAGCGAGCATTGATGCTCAGCTGTGTATCCAACTTTAGATGCTGGACAAGACGCGTAGCGTCTCTGTCCAGCTAAATCGAGTTTTTCGAAGAAAAACGAGATGAGCTGCGAAACAGAAAAGTGAAGACGCGTAGCGTCTCTGTCCAGCTAAATCGAGTTTTTCGAAGAAAAACGAGATGAGCTGCGAAAGAAGACGTGCTGCATTTTTACCTGCATTTCATGGTGGATCCACGAACGGAGGTAATACATGAATGGAAATGCGAAACGCACGCGCTTAGATCAGCGGCGTGCACCGATTCACGAGGCGCTGGAGAATTTTCGGCGCATGCGTGTGGTCCCTTTTGATGTGCCGGGACACAAGCGTGGCCGCGGCAACCCGGAGCTGACGGCGTTCCTGGGGCAGCAGTGCGTCGGCGTCGATGTCAACAGCATGAAGCCCCTCGATAATCTCTGCCATCCGGTGTCGGTGATCCGCGAAGCGGAGGAGCTGGCGGCCGATGCCTTCGGCGCAGCCCATGCTTTTCTGATGGTGGGTGGCACGACGAGCTCCGTGCAGAGTATGGTGCTGACTGCCTGCAAGCGTGGCGACGAAATCATCCTGCCGCGAAACGTGCACCGCAGCGTCCTGAACGCGCTGGTGCTCTGTGGTGCGGTGCCGGTTTATGTGAATCCGGAAGTGGATACCCGCCTCGGCATCAGTCTCGGTATGAAGCGTGAGCAGGTGGCGAAGGCCATCGCGGAGCATCCGAAGGCGGTCGCCGTGCTGGTGAACAACCCGACCTACTATGGCATCTGCAGTGATCTCCGTGCGATCGTGCGGATGGCACATGACGCCGGCATGCTCTGTCTCGCTGATGAGGCGCATGGCACCCATTTCTATTTCGGTGGCGGTCTCCCGGTGTCGGCGATGGCAGCCGGTGCCGATATGGCCTCGGTTTCGATGCATAAGAGCGGTGGTAGCCTGACCCAGTCCAGTCTTCTCCTGACAGGACCGAATGTCAATGAAGGCTACGTGCGACAGATCATCAACCTCACCCAGACGACCTCGGGCAGCTATCTTCTCATGTCAAGCCTCGATATTTCCCGCCGAAACCTCGCCCTGCGTGGCCGTCAGGTCTTCCATCAGGTGGCGGACATGGCCGAGTATGCACGTGAGGAGATCAATGCCGTCGGTGGCTACTATGCTTTCGGAAAAGAGCTCTGCAACGGGGATTCTGTTTTTGATTTCGATACCACGAAGCTCAGTGTCCACACGCTGGATATCGGACTCGCAGGTATCGAGGTCTACGACATCCTGCGTGATGAATATGATATTCAGATCGAGTTTGGAGATATCGGCAACATCCTCGCCTACCTCTCCATCGGTGATCGTATCCAGGAAATCGAGCGCCTCGTGAGTGCGCTCTCTGAAATCAAGCGACGCTATCATACAAACGGCGAGGGGCTCCTCAGCCAGGAGTACATCGACCCGGAGGTGGCCGCGAGTCCGCAGGAGGCGTTCTACGCGCCGAAGAAGAGCCTGCCGCTGCGTGAAACCGTGGGCAAGGTCTGCAGCGAGTTCGTCATGTGTTACCCACCAGGCATTCCGATTCTGGCACCGGGTGAGCGCATCACCGCGGAGATCCTCGATTACATCGAGTACGCGAAGGCGAAGGGATGCAGCATGACGGGACCGGAGGATGCGGAGATCCTGCACCTGAACGTCATCGCCGAGTAAGCAGCATCGGAAGGAGGAAAGACAAATGGAAATGTGGTTTTCAGAGTTTCATACACCGGATGTGAAGCACAGCATCCGTGTGGATCGTCAGCTCTACTCGAAGCAGAGCGACTACCAGCGCATCGATATCTTCGAGACACCGGAGTTCGGCCGCGTGCTGACCCTCGATGGTAATGTCATGCTGACCGAGCGTGATGAGTTCATCTACGATGAGATGATCACCCACGTACCGATGGCAGTCCACCGAAACGCAAAGGACATCCTCGTGATTGGTGCCGGTGACGGTGGTGTCGTGCGGGAGCTCACGCGCTATGACCGCGTTGAGTGCATTGACCTCGTCGAAATGGACCCGCAGGTTATCGAAGCCTGTCGTGCGTATCTTCCGGGCAATGCCTGCCGTATGGACGATCGTCGTGTGCACATCTACTATGAGAACGCGCTCAAGTTCATCCGCCAGTGCGAGGCGGAGTATGACCTTATCATCGTCGACTCTTCGGATCCGTTCGGACCATCCGAGGGACTCTTCACCCGTGAGTTTTACGGCTCCTGCTTCAAGGCACTGAAAGAGGACGGCATCATGGTGAATCAGCAGGGGAGCCCATTCTACACCGAGGATGCGAACGCGATGCAGCGCAGTCATCAGCGCATCGCCAGCACCTTCCCGATCAGCAAGGTCTA
>CAKQWR010000076.1 GCA_934279105.1 uncultured Oribacterium sp.
ATGCGGAAGCAGCTCATCAGATACGGCTGACACGACTGCGGAAGCATCAAAAACAGACACAACGACACAAGCATCGAATGAAACTACGAAGGCACAATCGGATGAGCAGGTGACGTTGAGATTTTCTTGGTGGGGCAATGATGCACGCCATGAAAAGACCATTGCAGCAATCAAACTGTTTGAAGAATCGCATCCTAACGTTACTATTGAGCCAGAGTATAGAGGAAAATCTGAACGTGAAAAAGTAGCTACTGAGTTGAGTAGTGGTACCTGTGCTGATATTGTACAGCTCAATACACCTTGGATGGGAGATTTTGTAGCAAATGGTGATTTCTTCGTGGATCTCAGTCAGTATGATTTTGATATGACTGGTTTTGATGAGGGAATGATCAAAAACTATTGCACCTACAATGATACTTTAATTACATTGCCGGCAGGTATGAATGCTCGCATTTTCCTTGCTAATAAGACAAAGTTGGATGAGCTTAACATCCCGTGCAACCTCGATACTACATGGACATGGGATAAAGTTGTTGAAATTGGTAAGCAGGTACATGAGGCTGATTCTAATAAGTATTTTCTGAATGCGGATAAGGTAGACATGGTAGAATTTATCTTAAGGCCTTATATTGTTCAGAAGACCGGAAATCTGTTTATCGGAGAAGATAATAAACCTGGTTTTACAGTGGATAATTTGAAAGATGGACTTAGCTATATTTCATCACTCTATAAAGAAAATGTAGTCGTTCCCGCAGCAGATGGAAATACATTCTTGAATTCTGTATGGACTAATCCTAATTGGATGAATGGAAATCTAACAACAGAGTTGACATGGACTTCAATCATGCCTGGCGCAATCGCTGATTCGACAGATGAATATACTGTCACAGGTCTTCCTATTATGGATGGTGCAAAAGACACTGGTATTATCGTTAAGCCAACATCTCTGTATGCGATAACTAAGACTAGTGAACATCCGGAAGTCGCAGCTGAGTTTTTGAACTTCCTTCTTACAGATACAAGCGCTGGTGAAGTACTCTCGGATTGCCGTGGACTTCCAACTTATAAGAAGGTTCAGGAATATTGTCTTGAAAAAGGACTGATTGATGAGAGAATTATCAAAGCAACAAATTATGCGGTTGAACATCAAGGACTTTATGAAAATACAGCATCTACCAATACAGAAGTCGTAACTGCTTTACAAGATGCGGTTGAAACAGTTTCTTATGATGCGGATCAGATTGATAAAGTGGCAGAATCAACAATGAAATTAATTGAGGACATATTATCAGCACTGTAAGCGTACGTAAATCAGCAGGAGGAGTAGTTCCTCCTGCTTTTTGACAGATTGGTGACAAATTATGAATTATAAGTGGTATAAACAGGGAGATGAACTATTAAATGAAATTAAGAATACATCACTCTCTAGAGATTTTTTTTGCTTTTGGTATCTTGGGCAGATGGGAATAATCGGCAAGTGGGGGGATTTCATATTTGCTATCGATCTCGTATTAAATGATTTGGTAAATAAGAATGGTAGAAGTCGAAGAAACTATGCGCCACCATTTATGCCATCAGAGGCGGATTTTATCGATTTGTTTTTATGTACGCATAATCACTTGGATCATCTCAATCTAGACACACTCATGCCATTGATTTCTTCTTCAGCGAATATGAAAGTGGTTGTCCCAAAGCCAGTGGTTTCATTTTGTGTAGAGTCAAATATTCCGGAAAATATTCTAATTGGGGCAAATAGAAGAGAGAATATTATTTTGAATAAAGATATCATTGTTTCCTCAATTGCATCTTGTCATGATCTATATAGAACAGATGATGATGACGATGACTATACTCTAGGCTATCATATTTCTTTTGGGAAGTTCCGAATATATCATTCGGGAGATACGTTACTTACGAACCGGCTTATTAATGATGTGACTGAACGAGGGGCTCTAGATACTGCATTTTTTCCTATCAATGGAATAGATTTGGAACGTATGAATCGTGGAATCGTTGGGAACATGGATGCAAGAGATGCGGCTTACTTCTGTAGCCAAATTTATGCGGATTTATATATCCCGATGCATTACGATATGGTGATGAAAAACGGTGAAGATCCTCTATACTTTGCAAGATATATGGATGAATATGCTCCGGAAAAGAAATTTCATATTTTAAAATTGGGCGAAAGGGTAATACTTCATAAATGATGAGATGCTGCTGACTACTTAATTAAATTCCATGAGTAACATTCACAGACACTATTTACAATAAGTGTGAAGTGTTCTCCATTTGGTGGACCAAATTGTATCCCACCAAGTAAACAGATTTTCAGGGTATAGCCGGATGGATCATGTGCCTGACCCCATGAAATTTCCAGAAACTGGATATTCTCTTCGGGCAGGTCGTGCTCTATACTATGAAGCGTGAAAAGTATATCTTGTTGTTTATAAGGCGAGGTGATTTTTATGACAGATTCTGAACTTCAGGCCATCTCTGTAGAGGCTGGTCAGGTGATACGTGAGCTTTTAAATCAAACGGAGCTTCATGAGCATAGTGTTGTGGTAGTGGGCTGTTCTTCGAGTGAGATCCTGGGTGGTCGCATCGGTAAAATCGGCAGTATGGAAGTCGCAGATGCGGTGTATCAGGGCATCGCACCGGTACTTCAGGAAAAGGGTATCGCTCTTGCAGCGCAGTGCTGTGAGCATCTGAACCGTGCGCTGATCGTGGAGCGTGCCTGCGCGATTCGGAATGGGTATGAGATCGTTTCGGTCTGCCCATGGCCACATGCCGGTGGAAGCTGGGCGACCACCTGCTGGCAGCATTTCGAGGATCCGGTAGCGGTCGAAGAAGTGCGTGCAGACGCCGGTATCGACATCGGCGATACACTGATCGGCATGCACCTGAAAAGGGTGGCGGTTCCGGTGAGACTTAGTATTTCAAACATCGGACAGGCGCATGTGGTATGTGCGAAAACACGTCCGAGATTATGGGGCGGTGAGCGGGCACACTACACGCCGTACGAGGGAGGCAATGCATGATAGATACACAGCAGATGGAGCGGATGAAGCAGGCGGTCGAGGAGATTCGTCGTACGATGGCCGAGGCGGCGATCCGCGCAGGACGTAAGCCGGAGGACATTCTTCTCTGTGCCGCGTGTAAAACGCGTACCGTCGAGGAGGTCATGGCGAGTGCGGAGCTCCCGATCGATATCTTCGGTGAAAATCATGTGCAGGAGCTCGTTGAGAAGACGGATGCAGGTGCTTATCTCGGAAAGCCGGGTCACTTCATCGGGCATCTTCAGACCAACAAGGTAAAGAAGGTTGTCGGCAGAGCGTCGCTGATTCAGAGTGTCGACAGTGAGCATCTCGCACTGGCGATCGAAAAAGAAGCAGCGAAGCGGGAGCTGCAGCTGCAGCAGGATATCCTTCTGGAAGTCAACATCGGCGAAGAAAGCAGTAAGAGCGGGGTCAATGCAGACGGGCTTTGGTCTCTGTTTGAGAGCCTTCTCGCGACGACTCCACACCTTCATATTCGCGGTCTCATGGCGATTCCGCCAGCGGACGCAAGTGAAGATGAGACACGCCGCTTCTTTGCAAAGATGCGTGGACTTTATGAAGAAGCTGCGCAGCGTTATGCCGGCAGCGTCGATATGAAGTACCTCTCCATGGGCATGAGCGGCGACTATCCGCTCGCCATCGCAGAAGGTGCGAACATCGTGCGCATCGGTACCGCTATTTACGGAGCACGTGATTACTCCGCGAAAAAATAATTATTCGTGATAAAGAAAGCGCTCGGCATCGGCCGGGCGCTTTCATTCGTCTTACGATATTCGATTTACTGTGGGTTCAGCATGACGGAGGCGTAGAATACGCCGTTGCGCCATTCGAAGCGGGCGTCGCCGTCGTAGCGTTTGGCGATGTAGCGGATCGAGGCGGTGCCGATGCCGTGGCCTTCGTGTTTCGTGGAGACGAGTTCGTGTTCATCCCATATCGGCTGCTGACTGCAGCTGTTGTCGACGGCGATGGAAAGTTCGGATACGCCGTTCTGCTTGATGAGGACACGGATGGCCGGTATGGAAGGGAGTGTGGATGTCTTTGTTTCGCGAGTGCAGGCATCGACTGCGTTTTCGAGTAGGTTGCCGAGGAGTACGCAGAGCTCTGGGGCCGGAATGATCAGCTTATCATCCGGGAGCTGGACACGTGCGGTGAAACGGACTCCGGCGGCTTCTGCATTGGCCGCATAGTAGGAGAGGACCGCGTTGACGGTTGGGTTCGTGCTGTAGACCTTTCCGCCTAGTTCGGAAGGTGCGTTGCTGTATTCGGTGAGATAATCCCGGATGGCGTCGAGGTCGCCGCGGTTTGCCATATCGAGGATGACCGCATGGTGATGGCGGAGATCGTGCCGGACACGACGTGTTTCCGCGATGCGCTCCCGCAGCATCTCGTACTGCTCGCCCTGTATGCGGAGCAGATTCTCCATCGTTTTGTTTCGTTCATTGGTGACGATTTGTTCCTGCAGATTTTTCACGAAGAGAATCATGAGGTGGCTCAGCATGAACATGCTGAGAAGCAGCAGGATACGCGACAGAAGTGCGAGACTGCTGATCGTGCCGCCGCGGATCGTACCGGTGAGCAGCAGGATCATGGTGGTCGCAACGAAAGGCAGCAGCCAGGCCGTCATGCGGAAATCAAGGATCTGTACGGACATCAGCGCCTTCAGGATACCGCGCAGAAATGTAGACATCGGCCAAAGCGTCGCTGCGGTGAAGAGCAGCGTGACGACGCCGGACTTCCAGGAATGGAAGTCGAGGTGGATGTTGTTCTGGCACAGGAAGAAGGTGGCGGCACGGATCGCCAGCAGGTAGTCAATGATGAAGATGAACTGGAAGACGGTGACCCAGACATCAGCTTTTATGATGTGAATCGTCAGTGCCAGGAAGACAGGGAGCGCCAGATACTGTACATAGACGCTCGGAAATCCGGCCTGTATCAGCAGTGCAAACAGGCAGAGATAGGCGAACTCCCACAGGAGCATGGCGACGATCGTCCGCTTCAGAGAGTAGCGGAGGTGATCGCTCATCGGGAGGAAGCCCAGTGGGAAGAATGGCAAGGTATTCAGCATTTCGTTGATGATCAGTTCGCTCATAGCGTCAGCCCTTCTCTTAATGCTCGGAATGTATAATCCAGATACTTCTCCCGCACGTCCGTGTACTTCAGACGGCTGATCGGAATCGTGGCGCCGCTCTTCATGACGAAGTGATCTGCGAGGAGCTTATACACATCTTCGAAGTTGACGAGGACGCCCTTCATGCAGTCGCAGAAGCAGTCATGCTCGAGGAGGAGCGCAGAGAAGTCCCGCTGGTTCATGCTGACCTCGAGACGACTTCCGTCCTTCATATGCACGAGGATCCGGCGGCTTTCGTACTCTGTATAGGAAATGCGGTGCAGGAAGAGGCGGATTTCTTTTCCCTCGGAAGGGACGAGCACGAAGCGATTCTGCTCCATCTGCTCGAGGCCACAGCGATCCAGAGCGCGCGTGACCTGCTCGTCGCTTACCGGTTTCAGGAGATAGTAACGCGCATCGACATCGTAGCTGTCGACGGCGAAATCCGGCGAGGTCGTGACGAAAATGATGCTGCACGTGGTGTCCTGTTGCCGGATCCGGCGCGCGGTCTCCATCCCGCTCAGTTCATTCATATAGATGTCGAGAAAGACGATGTCATAAAGCGACGGCGTAAAGTCGACGAGGAAATCCTCGCCGCTCGCATAAAACACTGGAGCATCACAAACCACGCTATGGTCGCTCATATAGCGTGCGACCGACTCGGCGAGCTGCTCGGCATCCTGTCGTATATCATCGATAATCGCAATTTTCATATGCCGGTCCTCCATCTGTCCATGGGAATGCAGACGGTCCGCATCGATGTGGTTCGATGCGGATTTATACATTTCTATTATACCCTATCCATGAAGAACTTCGACGTCTGAAAATCATTATACGACGGAAAAGAAGGGGATTTTTTACATCTTGTGTCGCTTCGTGACATCGCGTACGGACGGCAGTTTGCGCCGTTCGGCGCCGTCGGACCGGCCGTTACGCTTCGCAATAGGCTACAGGAACTTACGCCTCGATGTTCTGAATGAGGTTCACCATTTCGATGGCGCTGACGGCACAGTCGTATCCCTTATTGCCCGCCTTCGTGCCGGCGCGCTCGATGGCCTGCTCGATGTTTTCCGTGGTCAGGACGCCGAACAGCACCGGGATACCGCTCTCGAGGGAGACGGACGCGATGCCCTTCGAGACCTCGTTGCAGACATAGTCGTAGTGGCTGGTCGCCCCACGAATCACTGCGCCGAGGCAGATGATCGCGTCGTACTTGCCGCTCTTCGCCATCTTCGATGCGATCAGCGGAATTTCAAATGCGCCCGGGACCCATGCGACGTCAATGTCGTCGTCCCGTACGTCGTGGCGGAGCAGTCCGTCCATAGCACCGCCCAGCAGCTTCGAGGTGATAAATTCGTTGAAACGGGCAGCGATGATGCCGACGCGAATGTTCTTTGATACCAGATTTCCTTCGATTGTTCTCATGATGTAAACTCCTTTTTTCTATCTCCGCCGCGGTCTGTTCTGCGACGTCTGTTCCTATGGTCGATGTCTCGGGTGTGGGTGCGTTGCATGCCCGCAGGTTCATGTTCTTCGTGCGCTTAGTACTTCAGGATGTGGCCCATGCGTGCCTGCTTTGTCTTCAGGTAGCGGAGGTCGAACTCCGTCGCTTCCATCTGGATCGGAACGCGCTCTGAGATTTCCAGGCCGAACTCCGAAAGCTGGTAGACCTTATCCGGGTTGTTCGTCAACAGACGAAGGCTCTTCACACCAAGCTCGCGGAGAATCTGCGCACCGAGGAAATACTCACGCTCATCGCCGTGGAAGCCGAGTGCGAGGTTTGCCTCGAGGGTATCGAGGCCCTGCTCCTGCAAGGCATATGCACGCAGCTTGTTGATGAGACCGATGCCCCGTCCCTCCTGACGCATGTAGAGGAGGATACCGCGGCCTTCCTTTTCAATCTGGGTCATCGCGGATGCCAGCTGCTGACCGCAGTCGCAGCGGAGCGAACCGAAGGTATCGCCGGTCAGGCACTCGGAGTGTACGCGGCAGAGGACATCCCGGCCATCGCCGATGTCGCCCTTCACGAGTGCGACATGATGCTCTCCATTCAGGCGGCTTACGAAACCGTACGCCCGGAACGTTCCGTATTTCGTCGGCATCTGCACTTCCGTGACCTGATCGACCAGCTTCTCATAGCATTTCCGATACGCCTGCAGATCCTTGATCGTGATGAACTTGATCTGGAATTTCTCCGCGAGCTCCATGAGCTCCGGTGTCCGCATCATCGTGCCATCCTCGCGCATGATCTCGCAGCAGAGACCACACTCCTTCAGTCCTGCAAGTCGGCAGAGGTCGACGGTCGCCTCGGTGTGGCCGTTCCGCTCGAGCACACCGTTTCGCTTCGAAAGTAGTGGGAACATATGGCCCGGCCGCCGGAAGTCCTCCGCCCGCGCGCCCTCGCTTACGACCGCCCTCGCTGTCATCGAGCGCTCCGCAGCGGAGATGCCGGTCGAGGTGGATACGTGGTCGATGGACACAGTGAAGGCCGTCTCGTGGTTGTCTGTGTTGTGCTGTACCATCTGTGGGAACTGCAGTTTCTGTACGAACGTTTCCGACATCGGCATGCAGATGAGTCCCTTGCCGTGGGTCGCCATGAAGTTAATGTTGGCGGTCGTCGCAAACTCCGCAGCGCAGATGAAGTCGCCTTCATTTTCGCGTTCCGGATCATCCGTCACCAAAATAATTTTTCCCTGCCGGAGATCCTCAAGTGCCTCCGGAATCGTATTAAATTTCATTGTGTTCTCCTTTATCTGAAGCCATAGCGTGTAAGCATGTCGCGCGTGATGCCATGCGATGTCGGTGTGCCTGCCGCATCTGCACCTGCGCCTGCCGTGCCGTTCTGCGAAGTGCCATTTCCCGGCATTGGCCGGAGCAGCTTTTCGATGTACTTCCCGACGATGTCTGTTTCGAGATTGACGGGATCGCCCCGCCGGCGCATGCCGAGATTCGTGTGCGCGAGCGTGTGCGGGATCGTCGAGACGGAAAAGCTCGTCGTGTCGACCGCCGCCACCGTGAGACTGATGCCGTCGATCGTGATGGAGCCCTTTTCGACGATGTAGCGCAGGATTTCCGGTCCTGCGAGAATCGTGAACCAGATGGCATTGGCGTCCCGTCGGATGAGGCCAATGCTTCCGACCCCGTCGACGTGGCCGGCCACGATGTGGCCGCCGAAACGGCCTGTCGCCGGCATGGCGCGTTCGAGATTCACTGCGCCGCCGATGCTGAGGCGGGAGAGGGACGAGCGGTTCAGGGTTTCATGCATGACGTCCGCCGTGAACTGGTCGGTGCCCAGCGAGGTGACCGTAAGGCAGATGCCGTTGACCGCGATGCTGTCGCCGAGTTTCGTGCCCTCGAGCACGGTCGCGGCACCGATTGTGAGGACCGCCGAGTCGCGGCCACGCGCGATCTGCTTGATTATTCCGACTTCTTCGATGATTCCGGTGAACATGGATACAGCACCTCACTTTCAATCAGGATGTCGTCGCTGGGTGGCGCGATGAGTGTTGCGATGGCAGATGGTAGATATATCCGCAGATACGTGTCGGGATTCAGTCTTCCAGCGAACATGGATACAGCACCTCACTTTCGATTAGGATGTCGTCGCCGAACTCGGTGATCCGGCGCTTCGTGAGATGGAAGCATGCATCCGGCGTCGGGATGCCGAGGCCCTCGACCGGGGTCTTCGCACGCTGCCCACCAAAAAGCTTCGGCGCGATGTAGCACTGGACCTGCTGGACGATGCCGCTTTCAAGTGCGGACCAGTTGAGCGTGCCGCCACCCTCGAGGAGGATGCTGTCGATGCCCTCTGCGCCGAGGAGTGACATAAGAGCCGATAGATCGAGATGCGGATGTTGCTTTGCTTCCTCGGATGGAAGAGATGGGTGGTCATCGAAGGATAGTGCAGTCGTCGAAACATCCGTTTCGGTGGCAGCCGGATAAATGTGCGTCGTCGAATCCGAAGTCACATCGGCGTTCGATCGTGTCGGGGATGTCTCCGGAACGCATAGCACGCGACAGCCGGCGGCGAGGTAAGGGGCGTGGCGCTCCGGGTCCGCACAGCAGGTCGCGAGAATCGTCGGCACCTCATGGGCGCTTGTCACAACTTTCGCGTCGAGTGGTGT
>CAKQWR010000077.1 GCA_934279105.1 uncultured Oribacterium sp.
ACCGTATCCTCCGAAAGAACGATGTCTCCGATATTGATGTGGGCATCGAGTGAACCGGCGATGCCGGTATTGATCACACAGTCCACAGCGAAACGGTCGATCAGCACAGCTGTGCAGGCGCCAGCATTGACCTTGCCAATGCCGGAGCGCACGACGGTCACGTCCTTCCCGTTCAGCTGACCGGTCACGAAGGTGAGCCCGTTATGTACTTCGGTCACCGAGTCGGTGATGTCCGCCTTCAGCTTCTCGACCTCTTCATCCATTGCTCCAATAATTCCAATCATTTTAAAACCTCAAATCGTTTATTTACACATCCGTCTTCTACAAAACATGATTCCGGATGCATCGTCTTTTCTTTCGATACGCCCGTCAGCGGGGCCCGTCACTTCTTGTTGCTCTCTACGACTTCACGCAGCACGGTAATGACCTGATTGACACCGTTGCCCTGCTCCGACTGCTGCATCGCCTCGATGTACTTCGCACGCTTCGCGTATACGGTCTCGATGGCCGTCGATAGAAGCGCGTTGTCCTTCTCCATCTCATGCTGGTCGAGGACATAGCTGAAGCCCTGCTTTTCAAACGATTCTGCATTCAGAATCTGGTCACCACGGCTCTGATCCAGTGGCAGTGGAATCAGGATATTCGGCTTCTTCAGTGCCAGCAGCTCACAGATGACATTGGCACCGGCACGGGAAATCACAACGTCTGCAAGCGCATAGAGGTTCCGGAGTCCGTCAGACAGGAACTCGTACTGGCGGTAGCCTTCGGTGTCGGCGAGCGACGCGTCCAGATTTCCCTTGCCGCATACATGGATGACGTCATAAGTCTCGAGAAGCTGTGGTAGCAGCGCGCGCAGTGCGTTATTGATGGCTACCGAGCCGAGAGAGCCGCCGATGGCCATCAGCACCGGCTTATCTCCGCTGAATCCCGTCATCTCGAGGCCATCCTCACGGGTGCCCTGGAGAAGCTTTTCGCGAATCGGCGATCCGGTCAGCACCGCCTTCCCTGCCGGGAGCGACTTCGTCGTCTCCGGGAAGTTGCAGCAGATTCTGCTCGCTGCACGTAGACAGAGCTTGTTGGCGAGACCCGGAGTCATATCGGACTCGTGGGTCACAACCGGAATATGAAGGGCATGGGCTGCCCAAACGACCGGTACCGCTACGAAGCCACCCTTGCTGAACACGATATCCGGCTGAATTTTCTTCAGCGCCTTCTTCGCCTCGCCGTAGCCCTTCAGCACACGGATCGGATCGGAAAAGTTCTTGAGATCGAAGTACCGGCGGAGCTTACCGGTCGAGATACCTGTATACGGAATCTCCTCGCGCTCCATCATCTTCTTCTCGATGCCATCGTAGGAACCGATGTAAAACACCTCATAGCCATCCGCACGAAGGCGTGGCAGAAGTGCGATATTTGCTGTGACATGGCCGGCCGTACCACCACCGGTCAGCACGATTTTTTTCGTCTGCATCGTCTAAATTTCTCCCATCTACGTTCATTTCGTCTGCATTGCCCACGCAGTATGAAGGTGTCCCATCATACTTGCCTGATGCAATTCTCCGGCCGCCTGAAGGCCGTAAATGAACGGTTTATCGCTCGTTATTCAGCGCAGCCTGTAGCTTCTCACAGGTATCCGTAAGCTGCTCGGCATCGGTCGTGCCCGGCTTCCAGAGCACCATCTCGTCCTCTGCGCCGTAACGTGGAATCACATGGGTATGGAAGTGATGTACGGTCTGACCGGCTGCCTCACCGTTGTTCTGCACGACATTGAAGCCCTTCGCACCGAGCGCCTCCATCTCTGCGATACCGATGCGACGTGCAAGCGGCATCACCTTCGATGAAATTTCATCCGGAAGCTTCGTAAGGTCCTCATAATGCTCCTTCGGAATGATCAGAACATGGCCGTTTGTGGCCGGACTCGCGTCGAAAATCACGCGGAAGGTATCGTCCTCATAGAGGGTGGTCGTCGGAATATCTCCATTGGCTAACTTACAGAAAATACAATTCTCGTCTCTCATATGCTATACTCCTTTCGGATGCGGCGTTCAGCGCCGCAGATTACTGAACATTATAGTATTTTGAGTAAAAATTAACAACTGCGAAAGAGAAGAACCTGTGATGATCAGTCCCGGCAGGGCTGGCTCGGCGGGCAGATGCCGGAAGCACAGTACTTCGCACTCGGAAAACTCTAAGTCACAGCTCCTAAGCGGCACTAGACCCTCTGCAATCGCTGCGTTTTCTTGATGAAAACGCAGCGTTGACAGAGGGCGCTGAGGAAAATTGCATCAAGTGCCGCTAAAGGGGCGTGACTTGACTTTTCACGACCGCTCCGTATGGCTTCCGGCATCTGTCCGCCGAGCCAGCCCTGCCGAAACGATCACATCGAGTCCTCCATCTTTCGCTGAAAACAAATGAAAGGTGCCACTATGAATTTACCGAAAGATCCCGTCATGCTGATGAGCTATCTCAACACGCAGCTCCGTGACAACTATGACTCTCTCGAGACGCTCTGCGATGCACTCGAGGTAGATCAGGAAGCAATCGAACAGACGCTCGCAGCCATCGACTATCACTACAATAAAGAACAGAATCAGTTTAAATAAGGAGAAGCATTATGAGATGTGTCATACAGGTAGTAAACCACGCGTCGGTCACGGTCGACGGTGAAAAAATCGGCCAGATCGGCCGCGGATTTCTGATTCTCCTCGGTGTCGCCGAGACCGACACCGAAGAGCTCGCAGACCGCATGGTGAAGAAGATCTGCGGTCTCCGGATCTTTCCGGATGAAAACGGCAAAACCAACTGTTCCCTCGCCGATGTCGGCGGAGAGCTCCTCGTCGTGAGCCAGTTCACCCTTTATGCGAACTGCAAAAAGGGAAACCGTCCGAGCTTCATCGAGGCCGGTTCACCGGAGAAGGCCAATGCTCTGTACGAGTATTTTATGGCGCAGTGCCGCAACTATGTGCCGACCGTCGAGCACGGCAGCTTCGGTGCAGACATGAAGGTAGAGCTTCTGAACGACGGACCGTTCACACTGATGCTCGACTCCCAGCAGCTGTTCGGCGAGTAATAACCGCTGTCGGAGCAGAAAATATCGACGTGCCATGGAATCTCGCTTCGTAATCTTTGCGCTGATACCATGTAAAGGAAAGGGCAGGCCTCACGGCCTGCCTTTCTATCCTTCGACTTCCTGTCGATGGGTTTTCTTTATTCTACAACCGTAATGCTATCTGCACTGGATACACGCATACGGATGGAATCTACGTAGCTGATCTTAACCTTCTTGCCAACCGCCGCTTCTGCATCCGCAGTGAGCTTTTCATCATCGTTCACGGTGAACTTGAACTCGGTACCGTCATCACACTGAAGATACGCGATGCCCTCTTCAAACTTCGCAAGTGTGCCCTGCACAGCATACACATCCGATGCCGGATCATCCATCATATCATCGGTCAGAATACGGTATGCGGTCGCATCCTCTGCCCCGAGATCACCGAGATAGAGTACCTGTGCGTAGGTGCCGACCTGCGGATCACCAATCACGGTGCCATATACTGCACGCTTAAAGCTGTACTCGGTACCATCCTGCGGACCATCCTCTTCATTTCTGCCTTCTTCCTCACGAACCGTAATGGCATCATCCGACACAGCGGTAATTTCACCGTATACCTGCGGATCCTCAGAGAAATCTTCCGTGGTATCCTCATATGGCACGGACATCTGTATTTCCGCTACCTTCATACCATCTGACAGTGCATCCTCTCCGGTGAAGTAAATGTCCACTTCATCGCCCGGCATCCAGTTCCAGGCCGAATTCTGATGTGCTTCCGAAGTGTCTACCGTTACACTGGTGCCATCATCGAGCTCAACGGTCAGTTGTGTTCCGTCTGCCTTCTGCACCGTTGCATAAACATCATTCATGCCCGTGGTATCGATCGTGCCTTCTACCGCCGTCGTCTCATCTGCCGGCTTCTTTCCGCCGCAGGCTGCGAGACTCAGTGCCACCATCGTCATCAGTAGTGTGTATGTAAATTTCTTCTTCATCTGTATTCTCCTTTAGTAAAACCATGATCGTCCTGTGAAACCCGGCTTCTGCATCCTCGAAACAGCTGGTATGCCGTCCGCGAGACTATATCGACGCAAAAAGACCAAGTGAACTATACGATAACACGACAGATAGACGAGTTCCATTTCTTTCCTCTTAAGGGTTTATTAAAATTAAAAAATCCCTCCCGCAGGGGAGGGAAATGCTTACTTACTTCTTTCTTCTGTGTTTATGCGGATAATGATAAAACTCCATATCCTTCACACCATCCGGAAGGTACTGCTGCTCCACCCAGTTGCCTGGGAAGTCGTGCGGATACTTATAGCCGACGCCACGATTCAGTTTACTGCTCGCCTTGTAGTGCGCATCCTGAAGATAGGATGGAATCGGAAGATTTCCTGAGTGCTGCACCTCCTGCATCGCCTCAAAGATCGCGGCAGAGCAGGCATTTGATTTCGGTGCCGAGGCCACATAGGTCGCTGCCTGCGCGAGGATGATCTGAGATTCCGGCATACCGACACGCTCAACCGCCAGAAACGCATTCGTGGCGACCACCGCTGCCATGGGGTCTGCATTGCCCACATCCTCAGTTGCACAGATCACGATACGACGAGCGATGAACTTGATGTCTTCGCCGGCGGAGAGCATGCGGGCCAGATAGTAGACGGCAGCATCCGGATCGGAGCCACGCATGGACTTGATGAAGGCACTCACGGTATCGTAGTGATTATCGCCGTCCTTATCATAGCGCACAGCACGCTTCTGAATACATTCCGACGCAACGTCGAGGGTAATATGGATGCGAGCATCCGGATCGCGTTCTGTCGTCAGCACGGCCAGCTCGATGGCATTCAGAGCCGCCCGGGCATCGCCGTTCGCGGCATCCGCGAGAAATTCACGGGCATCGTCATCGATATAGGCGTGGAAGGAACCGACGCCTTTCCGAGTATCCGTGAGTGCGCGTTCGATCAGTGTTGCGACGTTCTCACGGGACAATGGCTTCAGCTCGAAGATACGAGAGCGGGAAATCAGCGCGCTGTTCACCTCGAAATATGGGTTCTCCGTCGTCGCGCCGATCAGTATCACAGTACCGTCCTCGACGAACGGAAGCAGATAATCCTGCTGCGCTTTATTGAAGCGGTGAATCTCATCGATGAAGAGGATGGTTTTCCGCCCATATCCGCCCTGATTCTGCTTCGCACGGGCGATGACCTCCTCGAGGTCCTTCTTTCCGGCGATCGTCGCATTTACCTGCTCGAAATCCGCCTTCGTGGTATGCGCAATCACCTGCGCGAGCGTCGTCTTTCCGGTTCCCGGTGGGCCGTAAAAGATGAGCGAGCCGAGCTTATCGGCCTTGATGGCACGATAGAGCAGTGTTCCCGGCGCGATGATCTGCTCCTGACCGACGATTTCATCGAGCGTCTCCGGACGCATCCGAGACGCAAGCGGCGCATCGGATTCTTTCTGCTTCTCCGCCATATATTCAAATAAATCCATGATTCACCTTCTTCTGGGATGTTTTCTGATGCAAACGAGCCGGACCTGCGTCCGGCTCTTCATGGGGCATGGCCCCTGTGTTATCGGTTCTATCTGCAGCCGTCTGCTTCCGTCCATGCAGGACGGCCAATGTCTGCATTTATGCTTCTTCCGGCCAGAACTGCGGCTTCGTGCGGTCCGGAATCACCTCGATCCAGTAGCCATCCGGGTCTTCAACGAAATAGATGCCCATCGGTGCATTCTCGAAACACACACAGCCCATCTTCGTGTGAAGATCATGGGCTTCCTTGATGTTCGGCGTACGAAGTGCGAGATGGAACTCCTGCTCACCGAGGTCATAGGCCTCGGTACGATCCTTGAGGTAAGTAAGCTCTAGACGGAAGCTGGTGGTGTTATCCCCGAGAAACGCGAGGGTAAAGTTCGGGCAGTCGTTGACCTCGACCGGTTCGAGGCCGAAGGCCTCCTTATAGAATGTAAGAGAACGGTCCAGATCCTTGACATTAAAGTTAAAATGGTTAAATGCAAATGTGTTATTCATATGGTCTCCTCTATGGTGTGGGTATGCATTCTATAGCATATTGTTTTCAATCCCTGCGATATCGATGCCCGAAAGCTTCATGCGCCGGAAACATCACACTGCATCGTTCTGTGTCTGATAGCTTCATTGGCCTCATCAGCCCTGACTGCCCAGGATGAAATCGAACTCGGTAATGATGCCATCCTCATCGATGGTTGGCTTCAGAATGCCGATATGCGGCAGGAAGCGGTACGCATCGGTAACCAGTGCCCTCGGCAGATTCTTATCGATATAATGAAGCCATGCATGATTACTGATCCGGACGGTCGTGTCATAGGCATCTCCCTCCGGCTTATCGGATGTATGCTTGTAGTAGGCCTTCGCCGGGAAGGTCGAGTACTCGCCTTCATTCTTCCGGTCAGCGGACTGAATCACCACCATCGCATCCGGATGCTCCTCAAATATTTTCGCAAGGTCGGAAATCTTCCGACCGTTTGCATCGACCTTTGTACCGTCCGGTGTCGTGGTATCCATCAGCATCTTACCATCCGAATCCACATAGTAAGTATCCTCGATCCATACATCGCGAAGCATCTTTCCGGTTTCGTCGAAGAAATACCAGCCATCGTCATCCTGCTGCCAGCCGGTCTGCATTACGCCATCTGCGTCGAAGAAATAACTGTCGCGGTCAATGTCGGTCTTTCCGGTTGCACGGTACCCATTCTCGTCGAAATAGTACTTCTTTTCGTCGATGGTCTGCCAACCCGTCAGAAAACGGCCCTCGGCGTCCAGATACTGCACGCCGTCTGCAGTTTCGTTCCAGTCATCCAGGTGGTACTTATTCGGGTCCAGCTTGATTTCATAGTGCTGCGTAAACTCGTCTCCTGCTTCGCCATCCTTTGCGATGCCATGTGCACGCACCGTATAGCTTCCGCTGTAACGAAGCTCCGCCGGTGTCGCATACTCGATTTCCTCCGACTTCGCGCTGGCGCCCTCACGCTCGATGCTATATCGAATCTGCTCCGTGCCTTCGCTGCGCATCTGAATCGTCACCGGATCGGTAAACGAACCACCCTCCGGATCAAAGTGAACCGTCGGATTCAGCTTCTCAAGTTCATCCTTCAGCGCACTGCTATCCGGATATCGCTCGATACTGCTCTGCAGAAGCGCTAACGCCTCCGCATGATCTCCGGCATCCGCATACGCGTCCACAGCGTGAAGACAGATTTTCTCACTCTGCGCACCATAGCCCATCAGCTGCTGGTAAGCGGCCGCTGCATCGGCATAATCTGCTGCAGCATATGCCTGCTCCGCCTGCTTCCGGATTCGACTCGCCTTCGTCGATGGCAGCTGGTACCATACGCCCAATGCTACGGCCACGACAGCAATCACGAGCGCGGTAATTTTCAGGCCTTTCTTCGACTTGCCTGCTGGTTCCTCCGAAGTCGTTGCTTCCTCCGCACCAGCATTCGTCGTTTCATCAGACGTGTCATCTTCATCGGGCGCGCCACTTCCATCAAGATGCTTTTCTTCATCTTTTTCGCTTAGATGATCCGCGATCTGAATGACCTCTGCTGATTCGGAAGTTTCATCTTCCTCAGCTTTTTCTGCTTCTTCAGATTTTTCTTCGCTTATTTTCTCAGAAGACGCTTCGGTGTTTCCCTCCGTCTCTCCCTCGGCAGGCAACTCTGTAGATTCCTCTATAGATCCCTCTGTAGATTCCTCCGCAGGTTCTTCTACGCCTTCATCGGCCGGTTCCTCGGAAAGCTCCTCTCCTGTTTCCTCCGCAGAATTCACTGAAGGCTCTTCGGCACTTTCCTCCGTTGACTCCTCTACAGGCGCTTCGGCACTTTCCTCCGCAGATTCCTCTACAGGCGCTTCGGCACTTTCTTCCGCAGACTCCCTGACTTCTGATTTTTCTTCAGCATTCTCTTCTTCGGCCACTTCAGCGACTTCCGTTTCCTCTGCTGTCTCAACACTTTCAGAAACTTCCCCACTTGCCTCTTCGGTCGTCTCTACTTCCGTAGATTCTTCTGATATCTCTTCGGTCGTTGCTTCTTCCGCAGACTCTTCTGATGCCTCTTCGGTCGTTGCTTCTTCCGCAGGCTCTTCTGATGCCTCTTCGATCGTTGCTTCTTCCGCAGACTCTTCTGATGCCTCTTCGGTCATTGCTTCTTCCGCAGACTCTTCTGATGCCTCTTCGGTCGTTGCTTCTTCCGCAGGCTCCTCTGAAGGTTCTTCTGTTACGTCCTCTTCGTCCTCATCTTCATCAAACATGTGGGTTTCAAGGGTTTTATGAGATGCAAGATTAAGAAGTTCCTGTTTCATCGCTTCTTCGAGTTCTGCGCGTTCTGCATCTTTCTTTGCCTGTGCTTCGGCTTCTTCCTGTGCCTTTCGCTCAGCTTCGACTCTCGCCTCTTCCTCTTCGCGAGCTTTCTGCTCGGATTCTTCACGTGCGATACGTTCCGCTTCTGCTCTTGCCTCTTCCTCTTCACGTGCCTTACGCTCGGCTTCTTCGCGTGCGATGCGTTCGGCTTCCGCTCTTGCCTCTGCTTCCTCGCGGGCCTTACGTTTTGCCTCTTCACGCGCCTTTCTCTCAGCCTCTGCTCTCGCTTCTGCTTCCTCACGGGCCTTGCGTTCCGCTTCCTCACGTCTTCGACGCTCTTCTGCTTCAAAGCGAAGTGCCTTCTTGTAGAGCTCATCCAGGATGGCTTCATCTTCTGCTGCCGGATCGTAGTCATCCTCCGCATCTTCTGCATCCACCGCTTCATCAGAATCGTCGAATCTATCGTCGAAATCTGTGTCAAAATCTGCGTCGATATCGCCCTCAGCCTTTACATCACCATCCGCATCAATCATATCCTCATCCGGAGCTTTCGCAGATTGATCAGCAGGGTAGGAATCCTGTGCAGCGTCATCCATGTCGCGCTCATCTGCATTGACTTGCGGTGCAGGCGCACCCGTAGACGAGGTAGGTGCTTCCGCCATCGAATCAAGCTTCGATGAAAGTCCATCCGAAAGTGCTGCTTGCTGATGATGCCACATCGCACGCATGGTTTCTGCATTATAAACCGGAAGCGTCTCCGACGAGCTGTCGAGATGCGCCTCATAATGGATGTTCACTAAGCCATCAGCAAACAACGCTCCGCAGTAAGGGCAGAACGTTGCGCCATCCTGTATTTCTTTTCCACAGTTTGTACAAATCA
>CAKQWR010000078.1 GCA_934279105.1 uncultured Oribacterium sp.
ATGTTTCCGTTAACGTTACCGGTAACGTTTCCGATAACATATTTTTAACACTTTTCACCAAATAGTGCAATACTTTTCGGCGAAATATATTTTATTTTTTTCTACCTGATCGCCACCCAGTGAAAGGGGCCCGGGGAGTTCGCAGTACGATGCTCTGTCTGCCAGCTCTCCGAGCCCCTGCTCAGACTTTTTAAACTTTATTTTCCGAGATGCCAGATATCACGGTCATACTCTGCGATGGTACGGTCAGAGGAGAACATACCTGCTTTCGCGATGTTCACGAGACACTTGCGGCGCCAGCCCTGCGGGTCGCAGGTGTAATCACTGAGTGCCTGGTTTTTACGGACGATGTAGGCATTGAAATCCGGAAGCGTCTGGAACCAGTCCTTATGAATCAGCTCATCGTGAAGACGGGTCAGATTCTCCGTGCGACCGATGGAAAGCATCTCCGGGCCGGTCAGGAAGTCGATCGCCCGGCGGATATTCGGGTCGCCTTCATACCACTGCTGTGCAACATAATCCCCCGCCGCGTAGCGATGGATGACCTGATCCGAGGTCTGGCCGAAAATGTAGACGCACTCCTCTCCTACCTGCTGCGCAATTTCGACATTCGCACCATCCATCGTGCCGAGCGTCAGTGCGCCGTTCAGCATAAACTTCATGTTTCCGGTACCGGACGCTTCCTTCGAAGCGAGACTGATCTGCTCTGAGAGATCGCAGGCCGGAATCAGCTTTTCCGCTGCACTTACGTTATAATTTTCGACAAACACTACCTGCAGCCACTTCGATACGATCGGATCGGCCGCAATCACCTTCGACAGCACGAGAAGTGCATGGATGATGTCCTTCGCGATGACATACGCCGGTGCCGCCTTCGCGCCGAAGATGCTCACGAGCGGCGTCGCCGGTAGATGGCCCGCCTTGATTTCGTGATACTGATGGATGAGGTAGAGCAGATTCAGCTGCTGACGCTTGTACTCGTGGAGGCGCTTCGACTGGATATCAAACATCGCGTTCGGATCGACCGCCACGTGCTGTGTACGAAGGAGCCAGTCGGCCAATGCTTTCTTATTTTCCGTCTTCACTTCGCGAAGCTCATCAAGCACCGTAGCGTCATCTGCGAAAGCGAGGAGCTTCTCGAGCTCGGTGGCATCCTTCCGGAAGCCCGTGCCGATATGCTTCTCCAGTACTGCAGTGAGACGTGGATCGCACTCCAGAAGCCAGCGACGGAAGGTGATACCGTTCGTCTTATTGTTGAACTTCTCCGGATAGAGCTCATAGAAGTTATGCAGCTCCGAATTCTTCAGAATCTCTGTATGGAGTGCCGCGACACCATTCGTGGAATGCGTGAAATGGATGTCCATATGCGCCATGTGGACGACATCGCCCTCGTCAATGATCGCGAGCGACGCATCTTCCGAGCGGGTCCGTGCCAATGCATCCAGTTTTTCGATGATCGGCATCAGCTGCGGTACGACCGCATCGAGATAGGCACGCGGCCACTTCTCAAGTGCCTCCGCAAGAATCGTATGATTCGTATAAGCGCAGGTATTCGTCACGATCTCAACCGCCTCTTCGAAATCGATGCCTTTTTCGCCGAGCAGACGGATGAGCTCCGGAATGACCATACTCGGATGCGTATCGTTGATCTGAATCGCCGCATAGTCCGCGAGATCATGATAGTCGCAACCACGTGCCGCGCACTCCGCGAGAATCAGCTGTGCACCGGCAGACACCATCAGATACTGCTGATAAATACGAAGACGACGACCGGCTTCATCCGAATCATCCGGATACAGGAACAGCGTCAGATTCTCATCGATCGCGGTCTTATCGAAGGTGATACCGTCATGGACGATACTCTCGTCGATGGTATCGAGGTCGAAAAGATTCAGTGTATTCGTGCGTCCCTCATAACCGGTCACCGCCAGCTTATAGAGGCGCGCCGTATAGGACTTTCCTGCCAGCTCCACCGGATAGGTCACGTCGGTTTTTTCCGCCCAGCTGTGCGCCGTCAGCCATGGATCCGGCTTTTCGTTCTGCACATCTCCCTCGAAGGACTGATGGAACAGGCCGAAGTGATAGCGGAGACCGATACCGTCGCCCGGCAGGTTCAGTGTCGCAAGCGAATCCAGGAAGCAGGCCGCAAGACGACCGAGGCCACCGTTACCGAGCGATGGCTCCGGCTCCACCTCTTCGATGGCTGCAAGATTTTTCCCTGCTGCAGCAAGCGCGGTACGAACATCATCATACAAACCGAGGTTGATGAGATTGTTCGAAAGAAGCTTGCCGATCAGAAACTCGGCGCTGATATAGTAAAGCTTCCGGCCATGCACCGGCGCTACACGCTCCGCGCTCTTCTTCCGTACCAACGTAAGCAGCGCGAGATACAGCTCCTGATTACTGCAGTCCTTCAGTGCTTTTCCACTCAGCTTCTCTAACGTCTCTGTGATATTCATAAAAGATCCTCCTTTAAACGGATGTCTGTTCTACCGGAACGTGCTCTCGATACTGCTCCATCCCACGGTCTCAGGATGAGCCTGTCCAGTGCGTTTCCTCGATACGCTATTCTATCTATCTCAAGATATATCACACGAAACGATCATCATCTTGCTCGATTCGCTCATAATATGGTATGATTCTATCATGCGTACAGAGGTCTCGGAGGGCCTCTGCATAGTATTATAAAAGGAGCAAATAATGAAAAATCAGGCCTCTCTTCAAGAAACAAAGCAGCATGGTGCGGTCCGATTCCCGTTTAATATCTATCCCTGTACGATTCCGGGGGACTTTCCACAGGTGGCACTGCACTGGCATGAGAATATGGAGCTCGTGTTTGTAAAGCACGGCGAGGGAATCATCCAGGTCGGCGCACAGAGTTATCCGGCGCGCACAGGTGACATCTTTGTTTTCGTCCCTGGGACGCTTCATGCGCTTCGACAGGCCGATGGACAGACGATGGAGTACGAAAACATCATCTTCGATCTCGAGCTCCTCGGCGGCACGGATGATCTATGCGCAGAGAAGTACCTGCTCCCACTGCAGAGCGGTCGTCTGCCCCTCGCCGTGCATCTCGTGAATGGTGATTCCTCCTACCGGAGTGTCGCTGCCTGCCTCCGTGAAATCGAAGAGGTGAACCGCACTCGGTTCAGTGGCTACGAGCTCATCATCAAAGCAGATCTCCTGCACTTTCTCGCCATCCTGATCCAGCAGGAGAAAACTCGGCTTCCGGCGGAAACCGCAGATACCCTGCGACTGAAAGCGATGCTGCAGTGGCTCTCAACCCACTACACGGAAGCTCTGCGTGTCGAAGATGCTGCCGCGGTCTGTTCCTTCAGCAACAGCCACTTCATGCGCTGGTTTCGACAGATGACCGGACAGAGCTTCATCTCCTTTCTGAACGAGTACCGCCTGAATCTCGCCGCTGACGCTCTCCGCACCACCGATGACAGCATCCTCTCCATCGCGACCCAGTGCGGTTTTGCAAACCTCTCCTACTTCAACCGCGCCTTTAAAGCGCACTTCCAGATGACCCCGCGGGCATACAGAAAGAGATAAAATAAGAGACGGTCCCGCAAGGGGTCCGTCTCTGTATCATACGATCGATTTTTATTTCTTCAGCCAGCTCATCATCTGACGAAGCTCTGCGCCGACCTTCTCGATGAGAAGCTCTGCTTCCATGCGACGCTTTGCAAGGAAGTGTACCTTGCGGCCGCCGTTCGGGTTCATCTCCGTGAGGAACTCACTTGCGAAGGTACCATCCTGAATCTCCGTCAGCACCTTCTTCATCTCCTTACGGGTCTCCTCCGTGATGAGACGCTTACCGGTGCGGTAGTCGCCGTACTCTGCGGTGTTGGAGATGGAGTAACGCATCTTGGAGAAACCACCCTCGTTGATGAGGTCGATGATCAGCTTCATCTCATGGCAGGTCTCGAAGTACGCCATCTCCGGTGCATAGCCAGCCTCTACGAGGGTATCAAAACCAGCGTGGATAAGCTCACATACACCACCACAGAGAACTGCCTGCTCACCGAAGAGATCGGTCTCCGTCTCCTCCTTAAAGGTCGTCTCGAGAATACCGGCACGGCCAGCGCCGATACCGGATGCATATGCAAGTGCGGTATCCTTCGCCTTGCCGGTGAAATCCTGCTCGATACAGATCAGGCTCGGAACGCCCTTACCCTCGACATACTGGCTACGAACGGTGTGGCCAGGTCCCTTCGGCGCGATCATGATAACATCGACATTCTTCGGCGGAACGATGGTCTTGAAGTGAATGTTGAAGCCATGTGCGAACGCCAGGGTCTTGCCCTCGGTCATATAAGGAGCTACCTGCTTGTTGTAGATGTCTGCACAGAGCTCATCCGGAACGAGCATCATGACGATATCACCGGCCTTTGCAGCCTCCTCGACCTCCATCACATGGAAGTTCGGGCAGGTCTCTGCAAACTTCGCAGCCTTCTCCCAGTGGCCGGATCCCTTACGAAGACCCACAACTACATTTACGCCGCTCTCTGCGAGGTTCTCGGAATGTGCATGGCCCTGTGAGCCGAAACCGATGACAGCTACGGTCTTTCCATCCAGTACACCGAGGTTACAATCTGAATCATAGTACTTCTTGATCGCCATTTCTTTTTCTCCTTTTCTCTTTTCTTTTTCTACAATGCTTGTTTACAGTTTTTATATTCATAAAAGCCATCGACTTCGCGCCCTAAACTCGGGCTGATGAAGCCCGACTTTAGCCCCTTGCCCTGACCTTGATCAGGCGGTGCCTCCGAGCGTTTCGATCATCGCACAGCCTTTCATTTGCGGTTTCAGAGCCGCCACTGATGCAGGTACGCCTCTTAGAAATCCTCATCGCCACCGGAGATGAACTCTGCGCCGCGGTCGAGTGCAGTGATGCCCGTCCGGCACATCTCGAGCACTTCATAGTTCCGCATCATGTTGAGGAAGCCTTCCACCTTTTCCGGCTTTCCGGTAAGCTCCATCACGAGGCTGGTCGGTGAGAGATCGATGATCTTCGCCTTATAGACGCCGGCGATGTCACGGAGACTCGGCAGATTATCCTTATCCGCCCGCACCTTAATGAGCAGGAGCTCACGCTGGACGCTTCCCGTCTCAAGCTCATGCACTTCACGTACATCCTCGAGACGCTTCGTCTGCATCACGAGCTGCCGCAGCTTCTGCTCGTCGACATGCACCGTAATCGTGATGCGCGCGATTCCCGGATCCATCGTTTCCGAAGTCGTGATACTGTCGATGTTAAAGCTTCGACGATTAAACATACTGGCGATACGGGCCAGCACACCGTAGCGGTTCACCGCCAGGATGCTGATGACCCTGCGGGGATACTTATACTGATTTTCCATCATGACTGCCCCCTTTCCTCATCCGTCATGGTGATGTCCTGCACCGTGCCTCCTGGTGGAATCATCGGCAGAACCTTTTCGTCCTTATCGATGCAGCACTCGATCCAGCTTGGACCAGCGTTGGTCAATGCTTCTGCCATCGCTGCACGGAACTCCGCCATGGTTTCACAGCGATAGCCCTTCGCACCGAAGCCCTCTGCAAGCTTGACGTAGTCCGTCTTTCGATGCGGGTCGGTGCTGGAATAGCGCTTGCCATAAAACGCCGTCTGCCACTGGCGCACCATACCGAGTACCTGGTTGTTAAAGATGATCGTGATGACCGGCAGCTCATAGCTCACCGCCGTACACGCTTCATTCAGATTCATATGGAAGGAACCGTCACCTGTGAAGTGGATCACATGATGATCCTTCCCCAGTGCCACCTGTGCACCGATCGCGGCACCGTAGCCATAGCCCATGGTGCCGAGGCCACCGCTCGTTAAGAATCCGCGTGGCTTCGTATGCAGTACATACTGGGCGGCCCACATCTGATGCTGTCCGACATCCGTCACATAGGTCGTATCCGGTCCGGCCATCTCGCAGGCCTCACGGATGATCTGATGTGGTTTCAGTACGGTTTCACTATCCTTCGGCTGATAATCGGCTGCCTGCCACTCTGCGATCTGGGTGAACCAGTCCACATGCTCTTCCTTCTTTACGAGTGGAAGAAGCGCCTGCAGCACGACCGCGGCATCGCCGACGACAGAGACATCGACCGGAACGTTCTTATCGACCTCACTCGCATCGATATCGATCTGCACGATCTTCGCACCCGCTGCAAACTTCTCCGGATTCAGGGCCACTCGATCAGAAAACCGCGCACCTACCGCGAGGACGAGATCCGCACTGTCCACCGCCTTGTTTGCGGTGTAGGTACCATGCATACCGATGAGGCCGAGGTTCCGCTTATCCCCGTAATTCAGAACGCCGGCTGCCATCAGTGTGTACGTCGCCGGCATATCTGCCCTCGCGATGAGATCCCGCAGTGCCTGACAGCCTGCCTCGCTGACGGCCACGCCGCCACCGAAATACACCACCGGACGCTTCGCCATGTTGATGAGGGTTGCCGCTTTCGCCAGTGCATCCTCATCATACCGTGTCATCACCGGAATCTCCGCCGGCTTCTTCGGCGTAAATTCGCAGCTCGCTGCCGTGATGTCCTTCGGAATATCGACGAGCACCGGTCCCTTACGACCGGTCTGTGCGATACGGAAGGCCTCCCGCATGATGTCTGCGAGCTCCTCGACCCGACGCACCGTGTAGTTATGCTTCGTGATCGGCATCGTGATGCCTTCGATATACGCCTCCTGGAAGGCATCGCGCCCCAGCACCGCGGTGCCAACATTGCCCGTAAATGCCACCATCGGCACACTGTCCATGTAGGCAGTGGCGATACCGGTAACGAGATTCGTCGCGCCCGGGCCACTGGTCGCCAGTACGACACCGGTCTTTCCGGTCACACGCGCATAGCCGTCCGCTGCGTGACTCGCCCCCTGTTCGTGCGCGGTCATGATGTGATGGATACGATCCTGATTGCGGTACAGTTCATCATATAGATTCAGCACAGCACCTCCCGGATAGCCGAACAGTGTATCGACGCCCTGCTCCACCAGCACTTCTACAAATATCTGTGAGCCATTCAAAATCATGGACTGTTTCCTCCTTCGTTTAAAACGCCTGCTTTACACAGCTCGATGAACTGCTTCGCGACACGTGGACTCCGTCCGCCGGCACGAATCGCGAAGGCCTCTGCCCGTACGATCAGTTTTTCCGAATCGCCCTCCACACCATACTGCGCGGCGAGGTCGGATACGATCTGCACGAAGCGGCTCTTGTCCGGCTGTCCGAAGGTCACCGTGAGGCCGAAACGCGCGGCGAGACTCATCAGCTCCTGACGCGTATCGCTTTCGTGAATGTCGCTGCCCTGTCGATCCTCGAGTGTCTCCTTGATGAGATGACGCCGGTTGCTCGTCGCATAGACGGCGATATTGCCGGCACGACCACCGACGCTTCCCTCGAGAATCGCCTTCAGTGCCGCGAAATTATCGTCATTCGCCGTGAAGCTGAGATCATCGATGAACAGAATAAACTTGAGCGGATTCGCCGCAAGCTGATCCATCAGATCCGGAATCTGGTACAGCTGATTCTTCTTCACCTCGACGAGACGCAGGCCACGTTCCGCATATTCGTTCGCGATCGCCTTGATGGCACTCGATTTTCCGGTACCCGCATCGCCGTACAGCAGCACGTTGTTTGCCGGCCGTCCATCGAGAAGGGCCTCTGTGTTCGCGATGACCTTCTCCCGCTCCTTCTCGTAGCCCGGCAGCTCGGAGAGTCGCTGCGGATCCGGATGCTTCACCGGCACGAGCCGTCCATCCTCTACGACGAATACGTAATTCTGTGCAAACATGCCGTAGCCCTTCGTGCTGACCTCCTGCATACGTTTCGCATACTCGACCGGCAGGTCGCAGGCTTCGGTGCGCCATGCCACGAAATAATCCGGCGCGTCGGTCATCTCTACCGTCAGTTCTTCCAGGGTCAGCGCAGACAGCTCGTTCAGGAGTGCCAGCTCCCGCTGCAGACTATCGGCCAGAACTGCACTGAGCTCACCATGCGCCTTTCGCCGTACACAGATGTTTTCGCTTTCCAGCACAGCCGTGCTCAGATATTCAGTCCAGTTTTCCGTCTTTTCAAACAGCCGGTGCTCGAACTCCGCACAGGCGGTGGCGAAGGCATCGCCATCCTCCTTCTCTGCACTTTCAAGCATCCCTTGAAATGCTGCGATGACCGGATCTATAAGCAGTGCCCGAAAGACCACGAGGCTGCTCAGTCGCTGATACATATAATGTAGATTCATCCTTCTCCACTCCCTTCTCTCTGATTTCATGAAGGGCGTCGCAAGGAAGCTTTCCTCTGCAGTCCTTCGCTGAACTCTTCATCATATCGATTTATTTTCGTGGATCTATACACTGATTTTTCTGATTTTTTATCACTTTATAATCCGCCCGTCGGACGTATCGCCCTTATCAGGCTCGCTCGGTCACCAGTCGGAATCCGGCCTTCGTCAGCGCGTCTCGAATCTCATCGATCTGCTTCTGGTCGCGTGTCTCCATCCCGATTTTCAGGAAGCAGCTGGAGATCGACATATTCGCATCGGCGCGGTCATGATGCACGGAGACAACATTGGCACCGCACTTCGATACGATCTCGCTGACCTGCTGGAGCTGGCCCGGCTTATCCTCGAGCGCGATCATCAGGTTCGCGTTCCGGCCGCTCATGACGAGGCCACGCGTGATGACACGGGACAGGATGTTGACGTCGATGTTTCCACCGCTGATGAGACACACAACCTTCTTTCCCTTGATCGGCAGTTTTCCGAACATCGCAGCGGCGACGGAAACGGCACCTGCACCTTCCGCAATCAGCTTCTGATTCTCGATTAGTGCGAGAATCGCCGCAGCGGTTTCATCATCGCTGACGGTGACGATATCATCCACATATTTCTCGACCATCTCGAAGGTCGTCTCACCCGGATTCTTCACGGCGATACCATCCGCAAAGGTCGATACACTGTCGAGGGACTCCCAATGATGATCGCGATAAGCATTGAACATACTCGGTGCACCGGCCGCCTGCACGCCATAGACCTTGCACTGCGGGCGGAGGCTCTTGATCGCGAAGGCGACACCGGAGATCAGTCCGCCGCCACCGATCGGCACGATGACCGCATCCACATCCTCGAGCTGGTCGAGGATCTCGAGACCGATCGTGCCCTGGCCCGCGATGACCGCATCGTCGTCGTACGG
>CAKQWR010000079.1 GCA_934279105.1 uncultured Oribacterium sp.
CCCCGAATCCAGCTTCCTTCAGATTCTGCCTCGCGACAGACACCCTTGCCTTCGGCTATGTCCTTCCCGCTACCGGGTGGACTCCGGACTTACACCGGTTAGAAACGTGCGCCGCCAGGCGCACATCAAAACAGGGGATGCAGAAATGCATCCCCGTTTTATGTTCAATTTTTATTTTCAGCGTGTGTAAGCAGTTTTTTATAAGAATAGTCAATCGCAAATGCACCTAGTGGCGCAGTCAGGACGATAGCGAGAACAGCAACCGTTAGAATCGTATCCCCGCACGAGAAACCAAGAGCCAGTGGGATGCCGCCGATGGCAGCCTGAACTGTCGCCTTCGGTGTATATGCCATCATCGCAAAGAGCCGTTCACCCGAAGAAAGATTTGTACCGAGAAGGCATAGGAAGACGCCAAACATGCGAAACGCAAGTGCAAGCACGATGACGATCAATGCCTGCACACCAACCTTTCCGAGGTACCCGATATTCACGCTTGCACCAACCAGCACAAATAAAAATACTTCCGCTGCGACCCATAATTTTCCGTATTTTACTGAAAGTCTTCGGGCAACCACCTCTCTCTTCTGCTGCAATCCGATCCCGATAAACATAATCGCAATCAGGGATGCAAAGGTGATTGCAGTCGTCAAATGATCTTCAAGCACCGACAGATAAAATGAAATACTTAGAATGACCAGTACCTTGGAGGTGTCGCGGATATGCTTTTTTTGAAAAAAGAAAGCGAGCAGGTAGCCAATGCTGAGACCGATTCCCATTCCGAGAAGAATAGATACCGGTATATTTATGAAACGAAGAAGTGAGGCTCCCTCACCCTGCATCATGCCGGTAAAGGTCGTGAACAGAACGATGACATAAACATCATCCACCGATGCCCCCGCGAGAATTAACTGCGGGATGCCCTCCTTTACACCATACCCTTCATCCATCAGCTTCACCATTCTGGGAACAACAACCGCCGGCGAAACAGCCGCCAGCACGGCACCCATCATCGCGGCTTCCAGCATGGAAAGTCCGAGCAGTTTCGGAGCGAGAAGAAGCATCCCGAGCAACTCGAAGCTCGCTGGCACGAAGCACATCAGAACGGCCGGTCGGCCCAGCTTTCGGAGACCCGAAACATCCAGTCCGAGTCCGGCTCTCGTAAGAATGATGATAAGTGCGATTTTTCGAAGCTCTGCTGAAATTCCGAGGATGCTGGCATCCAGAAGATTCAGTACATAAGAGCCCAGGACGATACCGGTAGCCAGCATTCCGAGTAAACTCGGTAGTTTGCACTTCTGACAGAGCCATCCCATCGACATACCGAGTGTAAGAATCAGTGCGATACTTAGTAACATAAAAAAACCTCCATATAGACGCAGAAAAAGCTGAGACTTTCTGCGTGAAATAAATCGCAGAAGTCATCAGCTTTTAAAAAGCGGTTTAAGAATTACATCTACGGGAGAACTTCATTCCCTTAGTTCTATGAAAAGATAGCATATCTTGGGATGAGACGCAAGATACATTTTTTTTATGGTAGATTCTTCAATCGAGCAGAGATTCTTTTGGTATAGAGTGACGATATGCAGTTTTTATACCTTTTTTTGATATACATCCCAGGCGATGTTCTGAATCAGTTCACGAAGATCGTAGGCAGAACGTCCATCGTAACACTCGGTAAACGTCTGATCGCCATCGCTCCAGGTGAGCTCAATTTTACTTGTGGTGGCGTCCAGAAGATCTGGGGACGGAGGACTGTATGGCTCCAGCTCTGCCGTACGCAGGAAGTCGGCAAGCTCCCGCCAGCGTTCTAAAGGAACGCTCGGATTTCGTTCCGCATCTGATTCGGAAGCGTTCTTATTTGGACGCCCAGCCCTATAGATAAACATTTCGTCTCCGAGCGTAATGCGTTCGCTGGTATTCCGGTCCGTATAATCGCAGTAAAGATACGGGACCTGCGGATCCAGGTCCGTGATTTTCATCCAGAAATGAAAACAGTCGCTGAAAGACATAGCACTTTGATTCCAGGAAAATTCTACTAACTCAGCCATTTCGGAAAGTTCCCGTTTTTTCTGAGATTCACTTTCTGCAGGATAGGTGTTCTCCATGTTGGGTCCATCCATAATCCTGTTTGTAACAAAATGACGGTACATAAAAAAACCACCGAATATGAGTATCGGTATGAAAGCTGCAGCGATCATCGGCTTTTTCATCGGCTTCCCTCTTGTTCTGCAAATTCCGAATCCATGTTTGTGTATATTATACCATGGCATCGTAATATACACTATCCCGGTTTCGATGTTCAGAGGAGGTAAAATGAAAATATTACAGCACCATCGTCAGTGTCCCTGCGCCGATCAGCACGCATCCGATGATGGATTTCATCGATACCTCTTCGTGCAGCAGCACAAATGCAAGTACGAGGGTGATGACCACACTCAACTTATCAATCGGCACCACCTTTGACGCCTCTCCGATCTGCAGCGCACGATAGTAACAAAGCCACGATGCGCCTGTGGCAAGTCCCGACAGAATCAGAAACAGCCAGCTCTTTCGGCTGATCTCACTTATGCCACTCTGCGCGCGCGTCAGAAATACCATCCCCCATGCCATCGCCAGCACAACCATCGTACGAATCGCCGTCGCAAGATTCGAATTCACACCCTCGATACCAATCTTTGCAAGAATTGACGTCAGCGCCGCAAAGATTGCGGACAGTAATGCAAAAACAAACCACATAATGTATGCCTCCATTTCAGTCATAGGCGCTTTCCGAACGCGTTTACCCCTATCTTACACCTTTGACCAATGCCTTCAACAGTAAATCGTCGTATTCTTCCGTGATCCGATATGCTCCAGTTCCAGCAGTTTGATTTTCTTATCGATGCCCCCTGCGTACCCTGTCAAGCTACCATCTGCACCCACAACACGATGACATGGAATCATGATTGAGATGGGATTATGACCGACCGCACTACCAACGGCCTGTGCAGACATCCTGGAAATACCGCGCGTCTCGGCTATTTTTCGTGCAATCGCCCCATAACTTATTGTTTTCCCATACGGAATCTCCAGAAGTATATCCCAGACACCGATCTGGAATGCAGATCCATGCGGATGCATTGGCGGAAGAAAATCCGGTTCCTGTCCACTGAAGTATAGATCGAGCCAGCGCTTCCCCTGCGACAGAATCTCCGTATCCTGCTCTTTGTATTCAGCTGGCAGCGAATCGGCATAGTATTTTGAACTCTCGAACCATACGCCGATCAGCCCGAGCTCATCTGTCGCCATCAGTATCCGTCCCAGTGGCGATTCATAGTATCGAATAGACGTCATTTTAAGCCTTCCCTAATCGTATCCGAACGTAATCCATATATGCTTTATACGGTTCCGGTGCCTGTACATCAGATGATTATCCCTTCCAGATGATCGCACTCATGCTGGATGATCTGTGCCGTCCATCCGGAAAACTTCTGCCGGTGCTTTTGCATATCGAGATCCTGATACTCCAGTTCGATCTCATGATATCGTTTCGTCTTCCGGCTTCCACTTAATGAAAGACATCCCTCCTCGGTTTCATACGGACCTGTTTTCTTCAGAATCACCGGGTTCAGCATCGCCACATCGATCGGCCCCATATTCACCACGATGATGCGCTTCTTCACGCCGATCATATTCGCCGCCATCCCCACACACGCATTCTCATGGGCCTTCAGCGTATCCAGAAGATCCAGTGCTATCTGGCGGTCTGCTTCCGTCGCCGGCTCTGATTTCTGCGAGAGAAAAAAGACATCTCTCATAATATTCTGTACCATTCCGCTCCTCCCTTACATCGATTCTAAATCACCGGTCTTCATGCCAATGTCTCCGCCAGCAGTCCGTCACATCCTTCTGCAATCTGGGTTGCGCACGCATCGAACTTCCGCGTGTACCACGGATCATCGATGATCTCCTCCAGGCGACCGGAGTACTCCATGAGATAGTGAATCTTCCCCTCCGGATCATCCCCGAGGATCCGCTTCATGTAGTACATGTTCTCCTCATCCATTCCGATCAGAAGATCATATGCATCGTAATCCGAACGCTTCAGCTGCCGCGCCCGATGCGTACCGACCGGAACTCCTCTCCGCTCCAGTGCCGCCTTCATCGGCGGATACATCGTATTCCCGATCTCCTCCGTCGACGTCGCCGCTGAATCAATCAGAAACTCCCCTGCCAGCCCACGCTGATTCACCAGCTCCTGAAAAATATACTGCGCAGAAACACTGCGACAGATATTGCCGTGGCAAACGAAAAGTATACGAACCATAATTATTATTCTCTCCTATTTCCTGAAAATCACAAACTTCCTATACGTAAATCGTGTGTAGTCCCTTGAAACTTAAGTCACATTAAACTTGCACCAAACTGTTCAATCGTAATTTCCGCATTTCGATCCGATACCGGTTTTCCCATTGCTTTTTCAATCAATCCCAATAACTTCTTCGCTCTGTCAATAAAGTAGGTATCAAAATCATCTTGAACTAATGCGTCATAGTCTACACAATGGGATTGGATACGTTCTTTAAGCTCTGCTTCTGTCAACCCACTTACTTTTTTAATAATTGTTTTAGTATATTCACTAGGAGCGTTACCGCCTATCGAACGATTAGTAGCTGGAAGAATCGGTGTTTTATTAACAATAGAATTATATCGTTGGCGTTTAATTCCTTGTTTCACACAGTATGCTTCCGGGAAAATGTGATGAATATCTGGGGATTCCAACATGCTGTTTACAATGTCGATGGTTGTATCGTTCATAAAATCACGGCATTTTTCTTTATATAATAGTGCCATGATGCCCTTATATGCAGCACTTAATCGGGTTTGCAATGTAAGTAATCTGGTTGAAGCGAAGAATGCACTGTTTACTGTTCTTGCCGGATTAGTTCTTCCAAATACTGCATCAACAACATCCTCAATATCATTGGCATACCTTGTTTCATTAGCGCCTCCATACATTTCACCTAAAATTCCGCACCAATACCACTTGGATAGTATCGAAATAGTATTTGCTTCGTTACACTTGCTTTTACCCAAAAAGGCACAGATGGCAGCAAGTGGAATCAGTTGTGTTGTGTATGGCAAATCTCTCTGACGAAAAATATACTGATATTTCAGTAAGAAATCACGGGCAATCCTATAGCCCATCAGTACTTGATCACGATTTGCAACATAGGACTCATAAGGTAGATTCAAAACGTCTTTTTTCTTGCAACTTACTGTACCCACCTTACCGGCTTGTTTATCGATATAGCTTGTGTAAAGAGCCACAGTAGTTAAAAAAGTTGTTTCATCAATCCCATCCAACAGGTCTGTTCTCAATGTGTCATTGATACCACGAATCTGTTTTTTACACTCTTGCCAATCTTTACGCAAATCAAATTCCTGCGTTGCATAAGTGGCGGTCACCAATTCAAAAACCGTAAGTGGAACGCCACCGGTATTTACATTTTCAAACACCTTGCATACTGCTTCTCTCGGTGTTGTTTTATCCAACGTGATAACAGGTAATTTATAGCTTACGATCGTATTGATTACTTCGCTTTGAAAATATTCAAGTAGTTTAAGTGCCTCAGCTTGTCCAGCATAATGCATCATGTATCCAAACTGCCATTTCATCAAGGCATTACTATCGAAAACGATGTTAACTGGAAACATTTTGTGCTCATATTCTTTCTGCTGATCAGAAATGTCAAGTTTAACATCTCTGTCAAAGTTTTCCTTGAGTTTTCTATCTGCCGGAACTGGTAACACCGCATCATAGCGATCTTCATTTTCATCCATACACTTTTCCATGGATAGATAATAGTATCGCTCAATTTCTTTGCTTTTATCGGTTTTAGTAGCTACAGGTTTTTTTGAATATGTAGCCTGATAAATTGAAGTCAGTCTCTGCTGTCCATCAAGAACCAAAAAGTCCGGAACTAAATCGCGTTGATCTACACCCTTAATGGTTCTGTACTTGAATTTAATATCGGAATTTCCATATTGTAAGCGCATAATAGCACCCATGGGATAACCTTGTGATAAACTGGCTATAATGCCACGTATTCTGTTATCATCCCATGTCCAGTCTCTCTGAAACTCTGGAAGCTGTGTTTTCCCTGATTTTACTTCGTCAAGAAGCTGACTCAGGTTGGTGTCTAAAGATGAAGGGGAAATAATCATCGTGGTTCCTCTCTATAGTATGAAATATTTTTTCGTCATATATTCTTGTTTTTTCCATAGGAAAATGTTTCAGTAACCTTACTGCATGTCGGTTTTGACTCATAAATATACGCCTTATGTTCCTGAATTGAGACTTTAGAATGCACTTTAGGGAGGACACTTTGGAAATTGTTTTCTGCACCGCATTTTTTTGCTTAATACGCAATCCTAAAATAATCCAAATATACTTTATACTTATCCTGGGCGCTTAGGCAGGTATCTGTCAGATAACCTTTTTCGTTGTCCCATTCCTTCAATCCACGGTAATAGAACATCTTCAGATTGTCCTCGATGATGAAAGGAACGATATTGTATTTCAGGCATTCCTTAAACATAATCAATCGGCCTACGCGACCGTTGCCGTCCTGAAACGGATGGATTCGCTCAAACTTCACATGGAAGTCCAGAATAGCCTCCAAGGTCTTTTTTTCTTTAGCATTATATTCCGTCAGCAAAGTCTTCATTTTATCGGCAACTTCTTCCGGAAGGGCTGTATCCCTGCCGCCGACTTCATTCGGGAGTTTCTTATACTCGCCAACAGCAAACCAATCTTTTCTGGAATCGCTGGTGCCGTTCTTCAAAACCAAGTGAAGTTCTTTGATGAACTTCTCCGTCAGAGCTGCCTTTGCATAATCGATCATCATGTCGATGCAGCGGAAGTGATTTGCGGTTTCAATCACATCGTCCACATTCAGCACTACTTTTTCTACACCGATGGTGTTGGTTTCAAAGATATATCTGGTTTGATCGTGCGTCAGGCGGCTTCCTTCCATATGGTTAGAATTGTATGTCAAATCAATCTGCGTTTTATGGTAGATTCCACCGGAATACTTACTTGCCTTCTCTTCTTTCAGAATATCCAGCAGAGTGATCGGTTCTTCTTTTCTTTTATTGGTACGCTCCGGTTTTTCTGCGTTTTCCGGAATAGTCCATGTCTTACCGGTGAGAAACGCACCGTTCACACGCCCTTGGGCGCAGTAATTTCTAACACTGCGCTCTGACACATCCCACTTTTTCGCTATTTCAGCAACTGAAAGATATCGCATCTATGATCCTCCGCCATAAAATCTATCCAAAATACTACGTTATATCTATTACATAGTATACCATTCCATCGGCAAAAATATCAATTGCGCTTAAGTTTGATTGCTGCATTTTTGCCGACGTAGGAAATGACACTTCCGGATATAGAAATCCGGACTCCATCGAAAATGAAGTCCGGAAAGTTGTTATCTATATACGATTTCTTCCAACACAATTTCTTCTGCCCGGTTGTGGATACTATTCATAAATCCAACCTAGGCCATCTGGGCTGCTGCTTTCAGTTCCTCAGTTACGTCCTCAGATGCCTTCATCTGCTCAATAATTAGGGACAAACGCTCCTGTGCCGCTCGTTCAAATCGGCAAGGTAAGTACAGAGCTGGCCGTCAAAAATCAGAGCATACTCGTCTTCTCTCACGTCACAGCGAAAATTGATTATCCCGTGAAGCTTCCATCCCATGCGCCGGTCGCATCAACTCGGTATCCGTCCGGTGTTATGCTATCGTAATACATTGCACCGTAAGTGGAATCGTCGATTTCTGAAAAATAATACCATTTTCCATCTATGAACCTCCATCCGGTGACCATAGAACCATTTTCTGGATGCAGATAGTAGCTTGTATTATTTCGTTCTGCGTCTACATACCATCCGGTCTTCATTCCGGTGTTTTCATCAATAAGATACCACTTATTGTCGTTGGCATCAAGAATCCAACCTGTTTTCAGGTATCCATCCGCTGCAAAAGGCCAATACGTATTATGTATTTTTATCCATGCGTACTTTTCACGCCTTACGCCATCCGAAAGAATGGAAGCAGAACCGGAAAGTCGGTATCCTTTTTCAGAATAATACTTCCATCCGTAGCTATCCTTTACCCAATGTGCTGCATAAAATTTGTCGTAATTTTCATCAGCATTATCATTCTTAGCCTTATTACCATTCGTCATGCCAGTATCATCATGATCATTCTTATCATTCTGGTCGGTGCCATTGTTCTCCGTTTCGCTAGCCTCTTTTTCTCCGATCACATGTACAGTCAAATCAAATAGAAAGCGAGTGTAATAGTCGTCGCGTATTTCGTCTATGATCGTATCACCTTCTGGAGTCACCGTCGTGCCGGTGTACGTTAATAGTGTGCCTGTATAATACGTATATAAAGCACTGTTTCCTATGAAATATTGTGTGTTCTCGGAGACGGCATCGCCTAAATACGTAAAGGTATACTCGTTTGATTCATTCTTAGTTTCAAGCTTCAGGATCGCACTATCCTTTTGATGTTCAGATGCAAGGACTAATTCATTCTCACTGCCTTCTTCTAGAAGGAAATACAAACAATTCTTCCCAAAGTCCTTCTCATGCGAGAAGGTCGCTGTGTACGCTTGATTTTTATTTAGGTCAATCGTTCCTGTAAATTGATAATCCGTATAATGATTTTCTACCCTCGTATTCACGATTATTTTTCCGGGACTGGAAACAGAGGACACATTGCGCAGACCATAGTCGTTCGCAGGCGCATACCCATTTTCTTCCTCGTCGTGGGTTTTCTCTACATCCGTTCCCTCCTTTTCCACGTCCTCTGTTTTCGATATGTTAGACACAGTGGCTAATCTGTTGCCATCGGAAATCATGTTGTCATGGTCCGAAATATCCGCAAAGACGATTGCAGGCGTCATGGATAAAGCTGCAAAGAGTGTTAGTAGAACACGGAGATACATATTTTTTCGCTTCTTATTCATGTCATCATCCTCCTTGTACATAATCTGATTGACACCATCATTGATAAATTAATTTTACTATAGACTTATAGTATAGTACCAGCAGAAAATGTTCACTTGACAGGATTCTGTACCCTTAATATGTATAAATGCTTTTAGCATTTCCATAATCCATGCAGGTTACAATATGCATATACTTCTTCTACCTGTT
>CAKQWR010000080.1 GCA_934279105.1 uncultured Oribacterium sp.
AACAACTTCAACAGTCTCTACCATGATGTGAAGTTCCTGAGCCTGCCGGAGAAGGAAAAGGAGAGCTGCATGGCCCTTCTGATGCTGACCTTCCGTGTTCTGAGCACCTGCATCCATACACTGGGATTCGGCGCACCGGAGCGCATGTAATCATAGATTTTACGGAATAGTGATTGCTGCCCGGAACGTATCTGACGCGACGGAGCAGCAGTGATAGGAGAAGACAGAATATGAAATATTTCATTGCCAGTGATATCCACGGCTCTGCTTACTGGTGCCGCAAGACCCTGGAGAAGTTTGAGGAGAGCGGCGCAGAGCGCCTGATTATTCTCGGCGATATCCTTTATCATGGACCGCGTAACGACCTTCCTCGGGAGTATGCACCGAAGGAGGTCATCGCGATGCTGAATCCGCTGAAGGAGAAGATCTGGGCGGTACGTGGCAACTGTGAGGCAGAGGTCGATCAGATGGTGCTGCAGTTCCCGGTGATGGCGGATTATGCGATTCTCGCACTGAATGGCCATACGATTTTTGCAACCCATGGTCATCTCTTCGACGAAACGAAGCTTCCACCACTGATGGCGGGCGATGCACTGCTGCATGGTCATACCCATCTTCTGAAGGCAGAGAAGCTGACCGCGGAGGATGGACGTCCGTTCTTCCATCTGAATCCGGGCAGCACTTCCCTTCCGAAGGGTGGCAACCCGAATACCTATGCCATCCTCGATGAGGATGTGTTCACGGTTTATGACTTCGAAGGCAACACGATTGCGTCGATTTCGCTGAATGCGTAAAAGATATACGAGATAAGCGATAGAGCTGCTGCATGATCAGATGAAAAGCTGATCATGCAGCAGCTGTTCTCTTGGATGGGGTGGATTTTTTTAACAAAAATTCTGCTGGAAAAGTAAATTTTTGTCATGTTTCAATCGGACATTGATATATAATCTACAATCTGCTATCATAAAAACGGTTTAAGTTGTGCACTGTGAATAATGTTCAGGGCACACACGAGAGTCTTTTGTATAGCTATGCCGAAGCAGAGAGAATAGGTCTTTTCTGGAGTGGCATTCATATTATTAAAAGGAGAAGAATTATGGCTGTTAATCGTTTCGTCTTAAATGGTATTTCTTATCACGGTCATGGCGCAATCAAGGAGATTCCTGGTCTCATTCAGGCGAGAGGATACAAGAAGGCATTTGTTGCATCGGATCCTGATCTCGTAAAGTTTGGCGTAACAGCGAAGGTGACGGATCTTCTGAAGGAGAACGGCATCGATTTCTTCCTTTACGATGACATCAAGCCGAACCCAACCATCGAGAACATCCAGCATGGTGTAGAGGCATACAAGTCCTGTGGTGCAGACTGCATGATCACCATCGGTGGTGGTTCTTCCATGGATACCGGTAAGGGCATCGGTATCGTTATTAACAACCCGGAGTTTGCGGATATCCGTTCTCTCGAGGGCGTAGCTCCGACGAAGCACCGTACCGTATTTACCATTGCGGTTCCTACGACAGGTGGTACTGGCGCAGAGTCAACCATTAACTATGTAGTAACCGATGTAGAGAAGAAGAGAAAGTTCGTCTGCGTCGATGCAAATGATATTCCTGATATCGCTGTCGTTGATCCGGATATGATGTCCTCCATGCCGAAGGGACTGACCGCTTCGACTGGTATGGATGCTCTTACACATGCCATCGAGGGTTATACCACGAAGGGTGCATGGGAGCTCGCAGATGTACTCGACCTCGAGGCTATCAAGCTCATCGCAAAGAACCTTCGTAAGGCTGTAGAGAACGATCCGGACGGACGTGAAGGTATGGCACTTGCACAGTATGTAACGGCGATGGCATACTCCAATGTAGGTCTCGGTATCGCACACTCCATGGCACATACCCTCGGCGCTGTTTATGACACACCGCACGGTGTTGCATGTGCGATGATGCTTCCGATCGTTATGGAGTTCAACCAGGAGTATACCGGCGAGAAGTTCAAGGCGATCGCAGAGGCATTTGGTGTAGATACGACGGGTATGGATGCCGCAACATATCGTAAGGCTGCCATCGATGCTGTAAAGCAGCTCTCTGTAGATGTCGGAATCCCGACGAAGCTTGAGGCACTCAAGGAAGAGGACCTTCCGTTCCTTTGCAAGTCCGCTGCCGCAGATGCATGTGCACCAGGTAACCCAAGAGAAGCAAGCATCGCTGACTTCGAAGCTATGTTCAGAAAGCTGATGTAATGAATTTCGGGCGCGAGACCCCAAAGATTTAAACTGCAAAATTTGCCCTCGGAGTTTTCTCCGAGGGTATTTTTATGCTAACATAGTCTTCAGAATTTATCGGAAAGAAAAGGCTGAGTGATGATGAAAAAAGCATGGAAATACATGGCGATTCCGGTTGGAATCATGCTCCTTCTTACGGGATGTGCACATTTTAATAAGCTTGTAGATCATGTTGCATCGAAGCAGGAAACAACGGCGGCGGAAACGCAGGCGGTGATGGAAACGACGATTCCGGCAGATCAGGTTGTGGAACCGACGGATCCGGATGCGATGAAGATCGAGCTTTCGCAGGGTGCGCCGGCGCTGGGCTTCGTGCACCTGATGGAGGAATCCGACCTGGGTGCAACACAGGGGAATTATCATTTTGAAGTAAAAGCAAGTGAAGCGGAAGTGCTGTCTGATTTCATCACGGGTGCGGCGGATGTAGCGGTTCTGTCGCCGGAAAGTGCGGCGCGTGCGTATCATGATTCGAAGGACGGTGCGGTCATCGTAAATATCAATGCCGGAAACGAACTGTACTGCATCACGGGAAACAGTGAAATCAAAAGCTTTCAGGGTCTGAAGGGACAGGATGTGCTGAGCGTCGGCGCGGGCGAGCAGCCGGAACATGTCATCAAGTATCTCGTGAGTCAGTATGGTACACAGTTTCGTGTGCAGTATACAGATATAAATGACATCATGTCACAGCTTTCAGCAGATTCCTCGAAAGTGGCCATCGTGGCAGAACCGGAGGCGTCCGTGCTGCTTGCCAGTGTGCCGGGGACAGTACGTGCGTTTTCACTGAAGGACAGCTGGGAAAATGTGGCAGGGAGCGGTAGTCTTATTTCCGGTGTCACACTGGTGCATCGGAACGATTATGAGAATAAACGGGCATCCGTGGATAACCTTCTTCGTGAAACGGCAATCTCCATCGTGAAGGCAGAGCGCTCTTCGAACCAGACTGCGAAGCTGGCAGGAAAGTTCGGCGTCGCACAGGCCGCTGCAGTGCCGCTGGCACTCCCATATGCAAATGTAAAATGCATTACCGGTGATCAGATGAAGAGCAGAATCAATACATATCTGATCAATATTGCGACGATCGATTCTTCCATCGTGGGACGTAGTATTCCTGGCGAAGATTTCTACTATGGTTATATCGTAACGAAGCCGGAGGAGAGCAGTTCCGGTCGCTATGATGAAACAGAGGAGTCGACCGTCGAGAGCGATGATGAGGACAGTGAGGATTCCTGGTACGAGGATACGAAAAAAACAGAAGCCTCAGAGGATGACGAAGACCAGGAGGCAAAACGTGATGACGGTATAAAGCGTAAGAGCGATAAGAAGCGTGAAAACGAGGAAGAACGTACAGAAAGGGAAGAAGAGAACAAGCGCGAAAGCGAAAAAACCGACGAGTCTCTGAAAAAACATGAGAAGACGGAAAAAGAAGAAGCGGGTAGACGTCCGGAAATCGAAGAGGTACAGAAACCTGCAGAGACCGCAGCTTCACCGCAACCGGAAGGTCCGGCTGCACCGGAGGGACCAGATCCGTCTGCTTCGCCGGAAGGCCCGGTTGTGAACGAGGACATCATCAGCGGTGGCCCGATGGGGTAAATACAGTGAGATTATATCATCCTGCCTTGACGTAACATTACGAAAAGGCAGGATTAATTTTTATTTATGATTGACGTGACATACCCCTTGAGGGTATATTTAGCTTGACTTGATATAGGGGGTGGGGGTATATTTCCACCGAGGCTTGTATGTGAAAGAGGTAAAAAATGAAGCAGTATATCGTAACCGGTATGAGCTGTGCAGCCTGTCAGGCACGTGTCGAGAAGGCTGCGCGGGCAGTACCGGGCGTGCGGGAAGCGAGCGTCTCGCTGCTGACAAATACACTTGCGGTCGAGGGTGATGCGTCACCGGAAGACATCATAAAGGCGGTCGTAAAGGCAGGGTATGGTGCCAGTATAAAAGGCGGCACGCCGAATGTAGGCATTGGACACGGAAATGAGAGCGAAGGTGCTGCGCGTGCATCCACCTGTTCTTCACAGGGATGTGGCATCGATCCGATGGCAGCGGAAGAAGAGGCGCTGCAGGATCATGAAACACCGAAGCTGAAGAAGCGGCTTCTTCGGTCGATTCTGCTGCTCGCGATTCTTATGTACTTCAGCATGGGACATAACATGGCGGGCTGGCCGCTTCCGCCTGTTTTTGAAAATCCGGTCAATGGTGCCATCGTACAGATGCTGCTGGCACTGATCGTCATGTACATCAACCGAAAGTTTTTCATCGGTGGTTTTCGCTCGCTCCTTGACCGTGCACCGAACATGGATGCCCTCGTCGCACTGGGCTCGAGTGCATCCTTCCTGTATTCGCTGGTGGAAGTCTTTCTGATGAGTCTGGCGCTTGCGGATGGGGAGATGGAGACGGTACATCATCTCCATCATCAGCTTTACTTTGAGACTGCGGCGATGATTCCGGCGCTGATTACGGTCGGAAAGATGCTGGAAGCGATGTCGAAGGGACGGACGACGGATGCACTTCGAAGTCTCATGAAGCTGGCGCCGAAAACCGCGGTGCTGCTTCGAGACGGAAAGGAAGATAACGTTTCGATTTCGGAAGTGCAGATCGGCGACATTTTCGTCGTGCGACCGGGTGAGAGCATTCCGGTCGATGGTGTCATCCTCGAGGGCAGCGCTGCGGTCAATGAAGCGGCCCTCACCGGTGAAAGCATTCCGGTGGATAAAACGACCGGCGATGCGGTATCTGCGGCAACGATCAACACCGATGGCTTCCTGAAGGCGCGGGCGACACGGGTCGGAGAAGATACGACGCTGAGCCAGATCATCCGGATGGTGTCGGATGCGGCGGCGACGAAGGCACCGATTTCCCGCATCGCGGATCAGGTGGCGGGCATCTTCGTACCAGCGGTCATTCTGATTTCGCTGTTGACTTTTATCGTATGGATGCTGGCTGGGAAAGGCATAGAATTTGCGATTCCACGGGCGGTTGCGGTCCTGGTGGTTTCCTGTCCGTGTGCGCTGGGGCTTGCCACTCCGGTAGCCATCATGGTCGGCAGTGGACAGGGCGCACGAAATGGAATTCTGTTCAAGACGGCGGCTGCGCAGGAGCAGGCCGGACGTATCGACATCGTCGCACTGGATAAAACCGGCACCATTACGTCGGGGCAGCCGGTCGTGACGGATGTACTGCCGATCACCGACGTAGGTGGTGAGACACTTCTGCAGCTGGCGCTCGATCTCGAACAGCATTCGGAGCATCCGCTGGCGGGCGCCATCGTGCGTTATGCAGAAGCACGGACAATGATGCCACATGCGGTGACAAATTTCTCTGCACTGCCTGGCAACGGGCTTCGCGCAACGCAGGACGATGTGGAGCTCTGTGGTGGTTCGTATAAGTATATGAAGGAACGCTTCGGTGTCACCGAAGAACTGGAAAAACAGTATGAAGCACTCGCGGAGCAGGGGAAAACACCGCTTTTCTTCGCTCGGGATGGGAAGCTGATGGGGATCATTTCTGTAGCGGATGCCATCAAGGAAGACTCTGCGCAGGCCATCACAGAACTTCGGAATATGGGCATTGACGTCTACATGATCACGGGCGATAATGAAAAAACGGCGAAGTCGATTGCCGCGCAGGCCGGCGTAGCGCATGTCATCGCCGGTGTCCTGCCGGATGGAAAGGAAGCGGTGATCCGACAGCTGAAAGCAAAGGGGCGTGTCGCTATGGTCGGAGATGGCATCAACGATGCACCGGCCCTTACACGTGCAGATCTCGGTATCGCCATCGGCGCCGGTGCGGATGTCGCCATCGATGCGGCGGATGTAGTACTGATGAAGAGCCGGCTCACGGACGTTTCTGCAGCCATCCGTCTCGGACGAGCGACGCTTCGGAATATTCATGAGAACCTGTTCTGGGCGTTCTTCTACAACGTAATCTGCATTCCACTTGCAGCCGGCTTCTATAGTGCATTGCTGGGTTTTGCATTCGAGATGAGCCCGATGGTGGGGGCGGCGACGATGAGCCTGTCGAGCTTTACCGTATGTATGAATGCGTTGCGTCTTAACCTCTGTAAGGTACATGACGCTTCACAGGATAGAAAAATCAGAAAGAGAAAGAAAAAGGAGAGTAAAAAGATGACAGAGACTGTAAATATCAAGGGTATGATGTGTGGACACTGCGAGGCCAGCGTAAAGAAGGCACTTGAGAAGCTTGATGGTGTAGAGGAGGCAGTGGTTTCCCACACCAGTGGCACCGCAGAGCTGACGCTGAGCGCCCCAGTTGACGATACAGCGATTCAGAAGGCGATTGAAGGCCTCGATTTCGAGTTCGTGTCCATCGTAAAGTAACAGGAGGTGGGAACATGGCGTGCTGCTGTGGTCAGGATGAAAACGGAAGAAAGAAACATAAACCGCGGACACCGGAACAGGTGAAGTCACTGGTGACGAGGCTGAACCGGATCGATGGGCAGATTCTCGGCATCAAAAAAATGATTGAGGAAAATCGTTACTGCCCGGATGTCCTGATGCAGGTCAGTGCCGTGCAGGCCTCCCTGAATTCCTTCAACAAGGAACTGCTCGCGACGCATATCAGAACCTGCGTCGTGGACGATATTCGGGATGGTAAAGAAGAAGCCGTGGATGAACTCTGCGAATTGCTAAAAAAGACCATGAAGTAATTCCACGCGCTGTAGGCACATAACTGGACATCGTTTCTTTGCATAAGCGAATAACAAAAGAGCAAAATTAGCAGTCTTTGCAAAAGACTGCTAATTTTGTTTTATCGTTCACACTATCAACACAATTCTTCTGTATAGTATGGAACATCAGATGGTAGTGATGAGCACTATGATCGTATGAAAGGATGAAAATATATGGGTAGCATAGTACAGATCTTCCGGCGGCATCGCCTTAAGAAGCAGATGAATCTCGCAAATGGAAGTAACGGCCAGAACAATTATAACAATGATGATGATAATGGCTTCGGTAATTTCAATGATTTCTTTAATCAGTTCACAAACGGAAACCAGAATGGTTCGAAGGGTGAAAATCGCGGAAATAACAGCTATCAGCCGAAGAACAAAAAACCACTGATTTTCTATTATTTTATCGCGCTTCTCATCATCCTGCTTTTGAATACCTTTGTGTTTCCGTCGCTTCTGACACGATCGATTCGTCAGACGAGCTATACAGAGTTCATGAATGCAGTCAACAATCAGGCCATCACGAAGGTGAACCTGAGTGATGATACCATCACCTATGTCGCAGTCGTAAACGGTGATGATGTGACCTGCCAGACCGGACGACTGAAGAATGAATATACCGAGGCGCAGGTTCTCCAGGAACTCTTCCGTCAGGGAGTTAACTTCGATGAAACGATTCCGGTCGAGACCAGCCCGCTTATTAATTTCCTTTTAAGCTGGGTATTCCCGATTCTTATGTTCTGGGCACTCGGCAACTGGCTCAGCAAGCGCATGGCGAAGTCACTCGGTGCAGGTGGCGGCTTCGGTGGCATGGGCGGCTTCGGTAAGTCGAACGCTCGTGAGTACGAGGCGAAGGATGGAAATAAGGTAACCTTTCGGGATGTCGCCGGTGAGGATGAAGCGAAGGAGCTTCTGACTGAGATGGTTGATTACCTGAAGGAGCCGGATAAGTATACGAAGATCGGCGCTCATATTCCGAAGGGTGCCCTGCTTGTCGGCCCTCCGGGAACCGGTAAGACCTTACTTGCGAAGGCCGTCGCCGGTGAGGCGAACGTTCCGTTCTTCTCCATCGCAGGCTCTGAGTTCGTCGAGATGTTCGTCGGTATGGGCGCTGCGAAGGTACGCGATCTGTTTGATCAGGCGAAGAAAAAGGCACCGTGTATCATCTTCATCGATGAGATCGATGCCATCGGTAAGAAACGTGGCAACGGTGCGATGGGCGGAAACGATGAGCGTGAGCAGACCCTGAACCAGCTTCTGACAGAGATGGATGGTTTCGACAGTTCGAAGGCCATCATCATCCTGGCAGCGACGAACCAGCCGGATTCACTGGATCCTGCGCTTCTTCGTCCGGGCCGTTTCGACCGTCGTGTACCAGTGGAGCTTCCGGATTTCCAGGGCCGTGTCGACATCCTGAAGGTGCATTCCAGAGGCATCAAGATGGCGGACAATGTAGATCTTAGTGCCATCGCGAAGGCGGCTGCCGGCGCGAGTGGCGCGGAGCTTGCGAACATCATCAACGAGGCTGCACTCCGTGCGGTACGTGCCGGTCGTGAGCGCGTGATCCAGTCGGATCTCGAGGAGTCGATCGAGGTGGTTATCGCTGGTTACCAGAAGAAGAACAACGTTATGACGGATAAGGAAAAGCTGATTGTTTCCTATCATGAGGTCGGTCACGCACTGGTGGCAGCACTTCAGAAAAACTCGGCACCGGTACAAAAGATCACCATCATTCCGAGAACCTCAGGTGCACTGGGCTATACCATGCAGGTAGAGGATGAAGGCAATCATTATCTCTATTCAAAGGAAGAGCTGGAGAATAAGATTGCGACGCTCACCGGTGGACGTTGTGCCGAAGAGCTGATCTTCCATACATGTACGACCGGTGCGAGCAACGATATCGAGCAGGCAACGAAGTATGCACGTGCGATGATCACGCGCTATGGCATGGCGGATGATATCGGTATGGTAGCGATGGAACAGGTGCAGAATCAGTACCTCGGCGGCGATGCTTCCCTTACCTGCTCGCCAGAGACGCAGACGAAGATCGATCAGATGACCGTGGACCTCGTGAAGAAGCAGCACGATAAGGCGTATCAGCTGCTGAGTGACAACATCACGAAGCTTCATGAGATCACGAAGTATCTCTATGAGAAGGAGACCATCACCGG
>CAKQWR010000081.1 GCA_934279105.1 uncultured Oribacterium sp.
AAGAGGTTGTGCTCCATCTGGGGCTTGATGTGATCGCTGAAACACTGGAGAACTATGATGAGGCTATCCGGAAAAGCTCGAAGCGATCTGAGAAATGGAGTGTTGTCCGGAAGGATCCGAAGCAGCTGGTCGCTGCTTCATGCTTTGGAAGTTTTATCTGGCAGCATCCTGATACCTAAAGGCTTTTCAGCATAGTACCTGATCCCGTCAATCAAAATGGTGTTGCGTCTCGCTTTTTTTCTCATTAGATAAACACACCCACTTTTTAGCATTTTGTCAATGAGACTCACTTTTTATTAGAAAAAAGAGGAGGATTTCGTGAGAAATCTTCCTCGGGAATACCTAGCGTCCCTGGGCGGATTCGAACCGCCGGCCTTTCGCTTAGGAGGCGAACGCTCTATCCTGCTGAGCTACAGAGACTCACTTTTCATTTTTAAAAGCACTTAATCTTACCATATCCACGAAAGACATTCAAGGATACTACGAATAACCGCCCGGCGCTCCTGTGACTTCCAGCTATGGCCACACCCCTTCCTGGGGACGATTTGTCCCCAGCTGCTTTACTTATACAGCTTCACGTGCGCATACACGCGGCCTTTTTTCGTGACGTTTCCGCTGCCGATGAAGATGAACTTTCCATGGCCGCGGACAGAGATCCGTTCGTCCGGCTTCAGGGTATAACTCGTATCGGTGACGCTGCGGCCGTCGATAAAGACATTCTCCGCTGTGATCATTTCCTGTGCTTTCGTGCGACTCAGGCGATAGACCATCGCGAGCACGGCGTCGAGGCGTTCGGACGCGACGGAGCCGGACAGCTCTTCCCACTCGGGTTCGAGGGTACAGGCGGATGGCGGTACGACTTCGCAGCTGACCGAGGTATGCTTCACGCGGGTAAATTCGCGAGCGATGATGTCAGCCATGTCGCTGAGCACGAAGACGAAGGCTTCGGCATCCCCGCAGAGGATGTCGCCGATCTGGTCGCGCTCGATGCCCATGTTCATGAGCGCGCCGAGATAATCACGATGCGTAAGCGCGTCGGTGAACTTCCGGTTCAGCGGCATCACATGCAGGCAGCGAATGACATCGCCCTGTGCTGGTTCTTCCGCGAGAAAACTCTCCTCGCTTATGTAATCCGGTAGAAACACGACGACGTTCCGATCGGCATCTGCACGCCCGCCGTAAATGAGGTATGGCGCGCCATTCACCGCACGCACGTTGCTGCTGATGCCCTGCTTCCGGAGAATCGCATGAAACTGCGCGAGCTCCGACGCTGCGAGGAAGCAGGTATGCGTGAGGTAATTGCTGTTGTAGGCTTTTTCGGAGAGGTCGCGGATGCGGCCCTCGAGAAGAGAATTCTGATCCATAAGTCTTTCTTTATGTTACTGTATGCGAGGACAATGCTGTCGGCCGGAAGCATATACCTGCGCGAGATGATTATTTTCTGCGGGAGGCTCCCCGCGTCCAGCGGGTGGATCCTATGCTGCCGTTCAGAAGCATTGCCCTGTGCATGGGTGGGCACGGCATTTACTGCAGGTAGGTTTTATACCTCTGCAGCATTTCCTGATTGAGGTCGACCGTCATATGGATGCCGTCGTCCTCATAGCTTGTCTTATGTACACGGGCACGTTCCTGGAGGTCATGCTCGACCTGACCGGCAGTGTACGGGATGATGAGGTCCATCGTGATGTAACCGGCGAAGAGCTTCTCTTCGATCTTCTGCAAGAGAAGGTCGAGGCCGATGTTGCCGGCAGCGGAGATGTAGATTTTATCACCGCGATCGATCGGAAGCTCCGAAAGCGGATACTTGCGGTCGGCCTTGTTCATGACGTAGAGGACCGGGATAGCGCCGGCACCGAGGTCCTTCAGTGTCCGCGCAGTGACGTCCATATGCATCTGGTAGTTCGGGTCCGCGCAGTCGATGACCTCTAGTATAAGGTCTGCATTGACCGCCTCCTCGAGCGTCGAGCGGAAAGCGTCGACGAGGTCGTGCGGCAGACTGTTGATGAAGCCGACGGTATCAGACAGCAGGAAATCGCGATGGTTGCCTGGGGTGATTTTCCGGACGGTGGTGTCGAGGGTCGCGAACAGCATGTCCTTCACCATCACCTCTTTTTCTTCATCCGGACAGCACGCCTCGATGAGGTGGTTCATAAGCGTGGACTTGCCGGCGTTCGTGTAGCCGACGAGTGCGACCTGCGGGATGCCGGAAGCCTGGCGCTTGCGACGCTGGGTATCGCGGTTCTTCGTAATCTCGCGCAGCTGCTTCCGAAGCTCGGACATATCCTTCTCGATACGACGACGATCGAGCTCGATCTGCGTCTCACCGGACCCCTTGTTCGACATGGAACCGCCGGTACCACCCTGACGACTCAGGTTCTGACGGAGGCCGACGAGTCGCGGAAGCATGTACTGCAGCTTCGCGTAGTCGACCTGAAGCTTCGCTTCCTTCGTGCGGGCACGGTCTGCGAAGATGTTCAGAATCAGATTGGTTCTGTCGATAACTTCGACCTCGAGGTCATGTGCGAGGTTCGCGAGCTGTGATGGCGAGAGCTGATTGTTGACCACCACGAGGTCTGCGTCGAGCTCGAAGACGAGGCCCTTCAGCTCCTGCACTTTTCCGGAACCTATGTAGCAGGCAGAATCCTGCGAGGCGAGGTTCTGCGTGACATCCGCCACGACCTCGAGCCCCTCTGCTTCGGCGAGACCGGCAAGTTCTTCCATGGAGACCTCGAAGCCGTCGTCGCCACCGAGGCAGACGCCGACCAGAATCGTCTTTCTTCGCTTGATATTTGTATCTGTTTCGTACATATCGTTAAACTCCTGTATATCGGATCGATTTCCTGTTTTTATTTCTTTGTTTCGGCAGCTCACGTTCCTTCCGCACTTCGCAGTTTCGCGCGGTTATGACATTCGGGCGGACGCCGATCGTCACTCTCCTTGCGCGCTTCGCATTTTCATGACTTCCGGACGTGTTTCCAGAGGCCACCCGCAGCGAGGAGCGGCTGTATCCTCTCGAAGATTGCGACAGCGAGGAGCACCAGCATTGCCCGAACGAAGGTGATTGCGATACGCAGTGCACAGTCAGAGAAAAAGCCTTCCGGCAGCATATTGATCATGCGACTCTCACGCGGATCAAACATCCAGTTGCCCTGACTGAAAAAGATTTCGTGGAAGACCGTGAATACCTTCGTGAAGTTGATGGCGGCGAGGATACCGATGATACCGACGAGCCCGAGGATCAGAAGGCAGGCCCGGATGAAGCCGCGGCTCAGGTAGTGGAGTGCACCACTCAGTCCTGCGACGACGATCAGGAAGCCGGCGATGGCGAGACAGGTCAGAATCGCAAGCGCACGGACGACGATGCAGATCACGAAGAGATCCCGGACATCCGCCATATGCGACTTCTCGTTCTGATTATAGAACTCCGTCGTTTCGCCGTTGATATTTGTTTCGACGATGAGGTTTTCACGGTCGCCCCGCAGGTACACCATCGTCTGATGCATGACATCGCAGAGATCGTCCATCGTCATCTCATCACCCATCCAGTACTCCATATCGTCGAGTACATGATACTGCTCGAATTCTTCGCGATAGAAATTCGGCGTCCAGTAGGTGACCGCCTCGAAGCTCGTGACGAAGGTGATGAAAATTAAAAGCAGGGCAAACACGATGCCCAGAAAACCACGTATATGATGACGCATACTTGCCTCCGATAACTATGATCCGGATTTTTACTTTTACATGATTTCCCGGAAGCGGACCCGACGCAGGAAGTCTATTTTTCCTGGAAAATCTGCCTGATTTCCGAAAACGATTTGCCCCCGGGAAATCTTGCTTTATCCTGAAGAGTATAAATTCTTCGGGTTCTAGTGTAGCATGATTTCAGCGACGGTGACAGCACAGATATTCGAAGAATTCCCGCACAAAATGGATATTCAAAATGCTACTCCTCTGCTTTCTGCCATCGGTGGGCACGATATGAGGTGTGTAGCATCGCACAGCACCTCGATACTCTGTTTTCTGCCATCAGGGTGCACGATATGAGAATTCGCGTATGGCGTATGGCCTTTGACTATTCGATTTTTTCACAATATGACACATCCGGAAGATCTGACATTAGATTTTTCACAATAGGTAGAATATCTCCATTTCGACATTACATTTTTCCGCCTCTCATCGCGATTCAGATGATAGAAACCGAACTTTTCTCACTATATCGTCCTTGAGACGAATTTGACATTAAGTATTTATAATGTCTTTTTCTACGCTAACGTCCTATTGTGTCAAACCCACATAATCTTCTAATGCTAGATTTCTGAAATCTTCTGTATTGTGTGAAAGCATAATGCTAGATTCTCACAAACTTTTCTATTGTCAAACTAGCCTAATGTCTTTTTTCATAAAAATGTGCTATTGTGTCAAATTTCAAAATATATAATGTCAAATCATTCATATTGCTTCTATTGCGTCAAACCCGCCATCATAATCATCCCACTCACAGAAAACAGACGCCCGCCATCATAATCATCCCACTCACAGAAAACAGGAGCCCGCCAGCAGAATCATCCACTCACAGAAAACAGACGCCCGCCACCATAATCATTCCCTCACAGAAAACAGACACCCGCCACCATAATCATCTCCCTCACAAAAAAGGCGCCCGGAACCATTAACACCAATCTATGTTAATGATTTCGGGCGCCTGCCTTCATTTTATTTAACCCTGTGCTGCAGTAGTCTCTTCCGTCGCATCTGCGCTGGTCTCTGCCGCTGCTTCCTCACTGGTTTCTGTTTCAGCTGCTGCGGTCTCATCGCCAGCTACTGCCTCTGTCGTCGCCACGCTGGTCTCTTCGGTCTCTACAACCTTTATCTGAGACTGTACATAATCGAGGACCGCCTTGTTCACCGCCTCTTCCTTTACAGCATCGCCGCCATACTGCTCGATAAGCTGAATCTTATTGAGCTCCTTTCCGGACAGGCCGCTGAGCTGCTGTGCCAGTTCATCGATCAGCGTATCGTTTGACTTGATGCCCTGCTCATTTGCAATGGCAGCGACTGCCATTCTCTGCTTTGCATAATCGGTCGCATAGCTGGAGATTTCCTTCTTGAAATCATCGACACTCATGCCATACATGTTCAGCATATCTGCGAGGCCATAGCCATACTGCTTTCCGGACTGGATTTCCTGTGAAATCACATAGTCCTCGGCATACTTCTGCATCTCATCCGAAATAGTGAACTCAGACTGATCTACGATCTGCTGAAGAGCATCCATCTGAATCGTGTTGTCATACTGATAGTCGACCTGTGCCTGCAGAAGCGCCTGCTGCTCGACACGGAAGGAAGCCACATCCGCTGCCTTGGAACCCATATCCTCTGCATGCTCCTTCACCCACGCATCGGTGAGCTCCGGCATGGTAGATACCTTATTTACGGTCACATCGAAAACCGCCGGCTTACCAGCGAGGTCTGGGTTGTTTGGATACGAATCCGGGAAGGTTACATTGACCTCGAGCTTATCGCCCTTCTTCGCACCGATCAGCTGGTCCTCGAAACCATCGATGAAGCTGCCGGAGCCGAGTACGAGATCATAGTTGGTACCTGAACCACCGTTAAACGCCTCGCCGTCCATCTTTCCGACGAAGTCAATGTTTACAGTATCGCCATCCTTCGCAGCGTCTTCGGTCTCCGCGAGATAGTTCTTCCGGAGGTAATCGATCTGCGAATTCACCATGCTCTCATCGACGGTCAGCTTCGGGCTGGTCTCTACGGTGATGCCGCTGATATCACAGAGCGTTACCTTACCCATATCGGCGAAATCCGGAAGCTCCGGAACCTCGATGGCCTCCAGCTCCTTGATTTCAGGATCGTCTGCGGTGAGCTGCGAGCTGGTGGCCGTATCAGATGCACTTGCATCGGTCGACTCTGCTGCAGCCGTCGTCTCTTCAGCCTTCTTCGATGAGCCGCAGGCAGCGAGCGCCATCACACTTACCGCAACCGCAGCGGTCAGAATCAGTTTGTTTTTCTTCATAATTTTCTCCTCAGTTCTATAGTTTATATTACATCACAGCTGGTTAAGGGGCCTGGAAGGCCGGCCACAAATGCCATACGGAGAGACCGTGCGAAATCAAGCCGGATTCCCTTAGCGGTACGCAGCCCTCTGGGCCCCTGATATGAGCTGTAAGAAATTACTTGTTAAATGCCTTAAATGCCTTATAGGTGTAGTACACGTCGAGCTTCGAGGTGATTTCCATCGGTGCGTGCATGGCGAGTACCGGCACACCGAGGTCCACGGTATCGACATCCATGTCTGCGATGAACTTCGCTACGGTTCCGCCACCACCGAGGTCGACTCTGCCGAGTTCACCGATCTGCCACATCACGTTCTCATCATCCATGTACTTGATGACACGCTGCATGGTCTCTGCTGATGCATCGTTCGAGCCTCCCTTGCCATGTGAGCCTGTGTACTTGGTGAGAACCGGTCCACGATTCATGTAGGAAGCATTGTTCGCCTCGAACGCATCCGGGAAGGTCGGATCGAAGGCAGCGTTTACATCCGCAGACAGGCACAGGGATGCGCGGAGGATGTCGCGCACACGCTCGCCCTCTGCCTCAGCGAGGTCCTCGAGGTAGTGAAGCAGCATGTCGCTGGACATACCGGTGTTTCCGATGGAACTGATCTCCTCCTTATCCACCAGCGCCGTCACGGTGGTGTACTCCGGCTTCTTCGTCTCGATTTCTGCCATCAGCGCCGTGTAGGCACAAACCTTATCATCCTGTCCGTACGCACCGATCATGGAGCGATCGAATCCGATATCCACTGCGTGCTGTGCCGGCACCATGGTGAGCTCTGCGCGCATGAAATCCGCCTCGGTGATACCATACATCTCATGAAGGATGGACAGCACCTTCAGCTTAAACGCCTGCTTCACTTCCTTATCCGCAATCGGTGTAGAACCGAGAAGAACATTCAGCTCCTCGCCCTTGATACCCTCGGCGAGCGTGCGCTTCACCTGCTCCTGCGCGAGGTGCGGCAGAAGGTCAGATACGATGAAAACTGGATTGCCCGGCTTCTCACCGAGATCGAGGTCGATAGCGCGACCGTCACGAAGCATCACACGGCCGTGCAGTGCCAGCGGCGTTACGGTCCACTGATACTTCTTGATGCCACCATAGTAGTGCGTCTTGAAGAACGCGAGCTCTTCCTTCTCATAGAGAGGATTCGGCTTCAGGTCGAGGCGTGGGCTGTCGATGTGGGCAATGTTGAAGTGCACACCTTCATCGAGCGGGCGCTTTCCGATGGTGGTCAGAATGATGCTCTTGCCGCGGTTATCGTAATATACCTTATCGCCGGTCTTATATTTCTTCGAGCGCTCAAATGGCTTGTAACCATTCTCCTCTGCAAGCTTGATGGCTGCACGTACTGCCTCACGCTCGATCTTCGCATGGTCGAGGAACTCCTTGTAGCCCTCGCAGAACGCGTTGGCCTTCTCTACGTCCTCCGGACGCTCCATGCCGATGTTCTTCATCTCGTAGCAGAGCTTCTCCTCAAGCTTCTGTCCTTCTGTCTTCGCCATAATATATCCTCCTTTAAAAGCATCACAGATTTTTAATTTTATCGGCTGTCTGTGTTATTTCTGTGAAGTCAATGTACGAACCCCGTATCATTGAGTGGCCAGTACTTGACATACACCTTCGCGACCATCTTATCGCGGGATACCATGTTGTACGCACCCCAGTAGCGGGCATCCAACGAGTTGTTCCGGTTATCGCCGAGCATGTAGTATGAACCCTCCGGCACCGTAACATCTACCTCCGGGAACTGTGTACCATCGACGATCATCGGCTCCGGCAGATAAGTCTCTGTGATGGCCTCGCCGTTTACATAAACGGTACCGATCGGCACCTGCATGCTCGAGCCGTCTGCATTGGTTCCGATCTGGATGTTGTGGAACGCCGATGCATCCGCGGTTCCGGTCTGCTTGATCTCGATGTGATCGCCCGGCATACCGATGACACGCTTCACATAGTAAACGACGGAATTCTTCTTATCCGGCCGTCCACAGCTCGGACAGATGCCCTTCTCGGTTTCACGATATGTCTGTCCACAGTCCCTGCACTTATATCCATAGATGAAGATGGCGATATCGCCACGCTCGACCTCTCCGAAGGTATACTTCAGCCGTGAACCAAATACACGCGCACCCGGCATGATGGTATCCTGCATGGAACCGGTTGGAATCGTCGAATTTGCGATGATGAAATTGTTGAGACAGAACGCAAGAAGCGCCGCCACTGCGATGACCTTCACCCAGTCGATCAGCTCCGTGACGAACCCTGTCGGCTTCTCCTCCCCGCTCTTCCGTTTTCTGGAGCGTTTCTTCTCCATATTTGCTTCATCGTCCTCGGACGCAGATGTGGAATTCTCCATCGGCTGCGCATTTTTTTCTTCGGAAACAGCCTCGTTATCCACACTCTTTCCGTCGCTGTCCACGACGTCGAAAAATTTATTTCCCATGCTTTTTTCTCCTGTTCTGCTCTGTCCAGGCACCTCAACTGACCGATTTACAGGCTTCGCCGGACCTATCTATTCTAACAGATAGCGCGGAAATGTATAGATTTCACACGCCTACTTCATCTTTTTTTAAGACAAGCGTCAGCGTTGGGCAGGTGCCGCGGAGGATTTCCACCAGATGCACAGTACTACGAGTACGGAAAAATCTAAGCCAGGGACCCTAAGCGGCACCTGTACACTCTCTGATGAAATCAAAAAAAGAGGACAGCCGGAGGCTTCCGCCTCTGACTGCCCTATATGAATGGTAAAGATTGATATTAAAGCTGTGGGCCAGCTGCAACGAGTGCCTTACCAGCCTCATTACCCTCATACTTCACGAAGTTCTTCTGGAATCTCTGTGCGAGATCCTTTGCCTTCTCCTCCCACTCAGATGCATTTGCATAAGTGTCGCG